>UQPP01000070.1 GCA_900543025.1 uncultured Collinsella sp. | reverse complement strand
CATCAGCACCAAGCCCACCGCGATCATGCCGAGCGCCTGCATAATGGCAGCCTGACCCTGAGTAAATAGCCCACCGGTCAAATTGCGCAGGATAATGGGGAACGCCAGGTCAATGGCGGCAAGCACCAGAGCACAAACAGTATCAGCAACAAAAAGCCCCATCTGGGGCTTGTAATAAGACAAAAACCTCTTAAACATGCAGTCCTCGGAGATAAAACAATAACGTAAGACCCTGGGGCAAAACAATCAGTAGTGTTTGCCCCAGGGTCGCCCTCGCTTTTAAAGCTCAGTTCCGCCCAGCCTGTGCGCGATGCTATCGCAGGCCAAGGCGCCTACGACGGTCTTGGCGTCTTCGATCTTGCCGTCGAGCACGGCATCGATCAGCTCGTGCAGCGGCACCAGGTCCACGTTGACAAACTCGTCATCATCGGGGTTGGGCGCATCAAACTCGAGCTTGGTAGCCAAGTAGATGTGGATGATCTCATCGCAAAAACCGCAGGACGTGACAATCGACGTCAAAAAGCGAATGCGACCGGCCCTAAAGCCCGTCTCCTCATGCAGTTCGCGCTTGGCGCAATCGAGCGGGTCCTCGCCTGGATCGAGCTTGCCGGCGGGAATCTCGACCGTCACGCGGTCGATGGCGGTGCGGTACTGACGCACCAGTACGATCTTGCCGCTCTCGGTAAGCGCCACAACGGCCGCCGCGCCCGGATGGCGAACGATATCGCGGGCGCTGCGGTGACCGTTGGGCAGCTCAACCTCAAGACGGTGGACGTCGAGGATCTTGCCCTTCCAGGCGCACTCCTCCGAAAGAATCTTCTCGTGCAGCTCGGCATCGTGCGGGTCGTCGTCGCCCAGCACCAGCGCCGGCTCGTCAGCGACCTCGCCACCCGGCTCGCCCTCGGCGTGCCCATACATGCGGCTGTCCTCTTCGACGATTTGCGCGTCCACGAGCTCTTCGTTCTTCTCGTCCATCCGTCTCATTCCTCTCGGACTTTAGGCATCCCAGGCGTCGCGGCCGCGCAGCGCGCGCAGGCCGATGTCGTGACGCAGGGTCTTGCCCTCAAAATCAATCTTCTCGCAGGCCTCGTAGGCAAGGTTGCGGGCGTTCTCAAACGTATCGCCCAGCGCGGTCACGGCAAGCACACGGCCGCCGTTGGTCACGAGCCGGCCGTCCACCACGGCGGTGCCGGCATGGTACACGGTCACGTTCTCCATGGCCTCGGCGTCGGCGATGCCGGTGATGACTTTGCCCTTCTCGTAGCTGCCGGGATAGCCCGCGCTCGTCAGAACAACAGCCACGGCCCACTCGTCACGCCAGTCGAGCTCAATCTGATCAAGCTCGCAGTTGGCGCAGGCGAGCATAACCTCGACCAGGTCGTTCTTGAGGCGCGGCAGCACGACCTGCGTCTCGGGGTCGCCAAAGCGGGCGTTGAACTCCAGCACCTTGGGGCCGGCGGGGGTGAGCATAAAGCCGCCATACAGGCAGCCGCGGTAGTCGATGCCCTCGGCAGCGAGGTCGGCCACGGTCTGCTCCATGACTTTCACCATGGTGGCGTGCTCCTCATCGGTCACGATGGGTACCGGGCTGTAAACGCCCATGCCACCGGTGTTGGGACCCTTGTCGCCCTCGAGCGCACGCTTGTGGTCCTGCGAAGTGGCCATGGGGCGCACGGTCTTGCCGTCGGTAAAGGCCAGCAGCGAGCACTCGGGGCCGGTCAGCATCTCCTCGATGACCACGGTATTGCCGGCATCGCCAAAGGTGCCGCCAAAACACTCGCGCACGGCCTCTTCGGCCTGCTCGAGCTCAGTCGCCACGATAACGCCCTTGCCTGCGGCCAGGCCGTCAGCCTTGACGACCAGCGGAGCGCCCTGCTCACGCACATAGGCAAGAGCCGAAGCCTCGTCGGTAAACGAGCCGTAGGCTGCCGTCGGGATACCGGCGCGCTCCATGAGCTGCTTGGAGAACAGCTTGGAGCCCTCCATCTGGGCGCCCTCGGCACCCGGGCCAAAGCAGGGAATACCCGCCGCGCGCACGGCGTCGGCCACGCCCGCCACGAGCGGAGCCTCGGGGCCAATCACCACGAGTCCGCATCCGTGGCTCTGCGCAAACGCCGCCACGGCCGCAGGATCGCAGTCGTCGAGAACAACGTTCTCGCCGCAGCTCGCAGTGCCGCCGTTACCCGGCGCGATGTAGAGCTTGCCGGCGCGCGGTGATGCTGCGAGCTTAGCTGCCAAAGCATGCTCGCGGCCGCCGCTGCCCAACAACAGGATGTCGATGGTTTGAGTGTCCGCCTTCAAGGGTGCCTCCTCTATGGATGAACGGCCCGCTCCGCGCGAGCCCTTTGCAAGCAAATATACCCCTCGGCCGCCCGTCCGGGCTGCAAAGGGGTATATCGCAATAACCAAATAGTCCCGATTACTTCCAGAATCGGTTGATGATCTGCTCGCGACCAGCGCCAACGCCAATGAACGTCACGCGGGTGTGTGCCAGATCCTCGATAAACGCCACGTAGTCCTGAGCCTCCTGCGGCAGCTCCTCAAAGCTGCGGCAGCCGGTGATATCGCACTTCCAACCAGGAAGCTCCTCGTAGATGGGCTTGGCGTGCTCAAAGCGAACCTGATGCTCGGGCACGCTGGTAT
>UQPP01000069.1 GCA_900543025.1 uncultured Collinsella sp. | reverse complement strand
CTCACCCATCGCAGGGTGTGCCACGCGCGTCACACGCGCATGGACGCTCATAACGGGATCAAGCTGCATCACGCGGCCACTCAGCTCGCACGGCTGCATGCCATACAAGCCAACGCCGGCGCGAATCATATCAAAATGCATCGAGGGGTCGAGCATCGAGGACGGCGTGTTGGCGCAGTGCACGATACCGCACTCAAAGCCCGCATCCTTAATGGCCTGAACGGCCTCGGTAAAGCGCTGACACTGCAGTTTGTAGTCCCAGCCCGAAGGTTCATCGGCCGTGGCGAAGTGCGTAAATACGCCGTCGCACTGAATACCGCGATGGAAATTAATACCGCGCACAAAGTCGAGCACCTGCGTGTAGTGTACGCCGATACGATTCATACCTGTCTCGATGGCGAGATGATACTTGCCCACCTTGCCCGCCGCGACGGCACATTCGCCATACGCAAGAGCAAAGTCAGACGTATAGACCGAAGGCATGATATCAAACTCGAGCAACGTCGGAATGGCCTCGATAGGCGGCTCGCTTAGGATGAGGATGGGCTTCGTAATCCCGCCCTGTCGGAGCTCAACGCCCTCGTTAACCGTCGCCACGGCAAACATGTCGGCACCGGCCGAATACATGATCTTGGCGCACTCAACAGCTCCATGACCATAAGCATCGGCCTTGACCACACAGCACAGGCGCTGACGTGGATTCAGCAAGTTCTTATAGGCCCTCGTGTTGCGACGGAGCGCCCCACGGTCGATCTCGACCCAGGACCAGCGCGTCAAATCGGCTTTATTCATGATTAGTCATCCGACCCTTCGTCCATGATTCCCAGATCTTCGAGCGCATCCTTTGCCGCCAGCTCCATGGCAGGACCGATCAAGTCGATAAGATCGGTCGCGATGACACTCTTCTCACCATACTCCGTCGCCGCGGCAAAACCGGCGTAGCTGTGAAGTGCGACGGCGTACGAATACAGCAACTCCCAACGATCCATCTCGTCGCGCATGGTGGCAAGCGTGCCGGCCAAAATACCCGCGAGAACATCACCCGAACCGGCAGTTGCCAGAGAAGCCGGACCCGAAAGTGGCAGCAGCACACGCTCAACGCCACAGATAGCCGTCGTCGGCCCCTTGGCAATGACCACCAGATTGTCGGAGCCTGCAGCCCAGACAACCTTCTGCGCGGCTGCAATCGCGGTACCAAGGTCGTTCACCTCGTCACCGGCAACCAGACGCGAAAGCTCACGATAGTGCGGCGTCATAACCAACGGCTGCTCGCGACGATACATCTCGGGGTTACTATCAATACCGTCAATGGCAATCTTAGCAAGGCAGTTGAGTGCATCGGCATCCAAAATAAGCGGTACATCAAGCTCGAGCAAGCCCGAAACCACCTGCATAGCGCCGGCAGATGTCGTCATACCGGGACCGCACAGTACGCAGCTGTACTTCTTTGCAATCTCGCACACCGTCATGCGCGCAGCGGCGCCAAAGGAGCCGCGGGAATCAGACGGAATAGCAAAGACGGGAATCGAAGGAAGTGCCATGCGAATAAGATTAGCGCAGGCGTCAGGAGCCGCGACTGCCACGTAACCAGCACCCGCACGAGCTGCAGACTTGGCCGCCATAATGGCAGCACCAGGATATTGCGCAGATCCGGCGACAATAAGCACAGAGCCACGGGAATACTTATCGATATTCGTAGGAAGTGGAGCAAAGAAATCAACTAAGTCACCGGGCTCGACAATCTCGGCGGCGTGGTCGACATCATCGATGACCTCGTCAAGACGGTCGTAAAGATTGCCGCAGATCAAATCGCCAGCATACTCAGGGCCATCAGCGCTATACAGACCAATCTTGGGCGCAATCATCGTCACCGTATGCTCGGCACGAATGCAGTCGTCATCAACAACGCCCGTCTCGGCATTCAGGCCCGAGGGGACATCAATGGATACGACACAATCGGCGCATTCATTGACCGTAGGAATCCAGATGGAGAACGGCGCACGCAGATTCCCGTGGAAACCGGTACCAAAAATGGCATCGACAACAACATCGGCCTTATCGATCAAAACCTCGAGTTCGTCACGCGAGGGGCCGACGCAAACGTGCACATCGCGGCCGGCAGTACGACGAGCAACATGACGTGCCAGAGCAGCAGGAATCTCATCCGGCTCAACCGGAGAAACGATATCGACGTCCACACCCTTATGGCTCAGAATATCGGCGGCAACCCAACCGTCGCCGCCATTATTACCAAAACCGACCAGAACGAGAACCCGATTGGGATTGAACTTCAAGACCTCGTTGGCGGCAAACTCACCCGCTAGCTCCATAAGCTCGGCCTTCGAAGTCCCTTCGCGTTCGATGATATCCTCGAGACGAACGACTTCTTCGGTACTCAAAACCGGTTTCATCTATGCTCCTAGCGTATCTTGCGAAGCATCGCCCAGGTGCTCCGTCAATGCTGAATTCTGCAGCTGCTCAAGCTCATCTAAAACAGAGCGAGCCTCTTTAAATGTCTGCGCAACGCGTTTCTTAGTGCTCACCTTTTCATCTTTTGGCTTAGGCCGAGCATCTTCGGTAATCGCGATGGCATTCGCAACGGCTAAGTCTCCTGTAAGCGTAATGGAAAGAGCGACCTCAACAACACCCAGCTCATGAGCGATCTCGAGTGCACGGCCCGAAAGCAGCGCCTTCGGTTTGCCGAGTTTATCACGCGTTACCGAAACATCCTTGCGACCCACGCCTTGACTAAAACCCGTGCCGAGAGCTTTAAGCACCGCCTCGCGCGAAGCAAAGCGGCTCGCATAGTGAGCAGCGGGACGCGATGATGCATCGCAATACGCACGCTCTTCTTCGGTAAACACACGCCGAGCAAACGACGGCGTCTTTTCAAGAATTGATTTCATACGGGAAATCTCGACGATATCAACGCCGATACCAGCTTCAGCCATGTTCACCTCCATATCGCACAGACTAAGTTATTGTAGCCCGTTCACAGAAGATGCGACAAACGAGGGTTATAAAACACAGCTACTATGTGAGACAAAAGCCCGTAAACGCAAAAAAGGGGGAGGCCGCGAGGCCTCCCCCTTCTCCATGTCATCCGACGGCTCGGTGCCGTCCACCGGTCAGCGGCGCCCTGGCCTCCCACGGGCTGACCC
>UQPP01000068.1 GCA_900543025.1 uncultured Collinsella sp. | reverse complement strand
GCGTCGGGCTCCTGCTCGCGCGCATCGAGCAGCGCAAACATGCGGCGCGCCGAGGCATACGCGGTCTGGATCTGCGTAATGACGTTGGTGACCTCGTTGAACGGCTTGGTGTACTGGTTGGCATAAGACAGAAAGATCTGCACGCCGCCCACCGTAAGCGCCGCGGGCACGCCCGTGATCACGCCCGCGCAGCCGATCACAGCGACCACGGCATAGATGATGTTATTGATAAAACGCGTACCGGGGTTGGAGAGCGAACCCATAAACTGCGCGCGCTCGCCCGCGGTGTAGAGCTCGGCATTGAGGGCATCGAAGCGTTGCTGAGCGTTCGAGCCATAGGCAAAGGCGTCGACAAGCTTCTGCTCGCCCACGTACTCCTCGATATGGCCGCCAAGCTGACCCTGAATACGCTGCTGCGCCGTAAAGCTTTTGTTGGAAAGCTTGGCGATGGCGCTGGCCGCAAAGATGGAGAGCGGCGTGACGAGCACCACCACGAGCGTCATGGTCAGGTTGATGGAAAGCATAAACGCGAGCGTGCCCACAATGGTGATAACGCCGGTGAAAAGCTGGGTAAAGCCCTGCAGCAGACCGTCGCCCACCTGGTCGACGTCGTTGACCACGCGGCTCATAAGGTCGCCGTGGGCATGGCTGTCGATAAAGCTGAGCGGCATGCGGCTGAGCTTATCGCTCGCCTCCACGCGCATGTCGCGCACCGTTTCGTAGGACAGGCGGTTGACGCAATAGCCCTGCAGCCACTGGAAGGCCGCAGCGCCTACGACGACAATCGCGAGCTTGGTAACGAGCGGCAGCAGCGCATCGAAGTCCACCTGCCCGGCGGCGACGATAAGGTCGATGCCCTCGCCAATGAGAATGGGCGTGTAGAGCTGCAGAATCACCGAGACGGCGGCACTCAAAAACGATGCCGCAAACGAGACGCGGTGCGGACGGACATAGCCCAGCAGGCGGCGGGTCACCGCACCCACGGGATAGCGCTCGGGATCGCCGGGCTGGCGCGGACCGTCTCCCAGGTCGTTGAGGCTATCGTTGCCGGACACGTTGGCCGTCATCGTGGCGACCGAACCGGAGGAAGTGTACGGATTCATTTAGCAGCCCTCCTTTGCGCAGACGGATGTGGGGACGGTCGGGGCGCCTGGGGCGGGCGCGGGCGCCGTACTCCCCTGCTGACCCTCGAGCTCCTCGCGGCGAAGCTGCGACTGGCAAATCTCGCGGTAGAGCTGGCAGGTCGTGTAGAGCTCATCGTGCGCGCCCAGGCCCGCGACCGAACCGTGGTCGAGTACGCAGATCATGTCGGCATCGCGCACGGTCGAGACGCGCTGGCTTACGATGACGGTCGTGAGCGGCAGCCCGCCCTTGGCGGCACCGCGCACACTGCGCTCGCGAATGGCATGGCGAAGCGCCGCGTCGGTCTTAAAGTCGAGCGCCGAGGCGGAGTCGTCCATGATCAATATCTGAGGCGAACCCACCAAGGCGCGCGCGATGGTCAGGCGCTGGCGCTGACCGCCGCTGAAGTTCTTGCCGCCCGCCTCGACCGGGGCGTCGAGGCCCTGGGGCTTGTTGTGCACGAACTCGCTCGCTTGCGCCATATCGAGCGCTGCCCAGAGCTCCTCGTCGGTCGCCGACTCGTCACGCCAGGTCAGGTTGCTGCGGATAGTGCCGCTCACCAGCGACGCACGCTGCGGAACGGTCGCGACCACGCGGCGCAGCTGGTCGAGCGGCCAGGTGCGCACGTCGGCGCCCATCACACTCACGCTGCCGGTGCTCGCATCGTACAGGCGCGGGATAAGCGAGACGAGCGTGGATTTGCCGCTACCCGTACCGCCGATTATGCCAAGCGTCTTGCCCAGCGGGAGCTCCAGGGTCACATCGTTGACGGCGTTGGCAGCGCCGGCGCCAAAAGAGAAGCTCGCATGGCTCAAGCTCAGCGCAGGAACTGGAGCGGCATTGCTCGGCTTGGGCAGCGCGACCGGCCGGTTGCCCTCGTCAGCGATACTCGGCACGCAATTGAGCACCTCGTTGATACGCGACGCGCTGGCGCTCGCCTTGGTAAAGACCACGACCAGATTGGCGACGTACACGATGGAGGTGAGGGTCTGCGTCATGTAGTTGACGAACGCCATGACCTGGCCCTGCGTAAGCTCGCCCACGTTGACCTGTATGCCGCCCACCCACAGGATGGCGCACACGCCCAGGTTCATCACAAGAAACGTGACGGGGTTAAGGATCGACGAGAGCTTGCCCACCGCGATGGCAGTATTGGCCTGGTCATCGGCAGCTTGGGCAAAGCGCTCGCGCTCGTGGTCCTCGCGCACAAAGGCGCGGACCACGCGGGCGCCCGAAAGGCCCTCGCGGCAGATAAGCGCAATGCGGTCGAGCTTTGCCTGCAGCTGCCTGTAGTACGGAATGCAGCGCGCCATGACAAACCAAAACACCAGGCCGATAGCGGGCGTGCAGATCAAGAAGATCATGCCGAGCTTAAGGTCGATGGCAAGGGCCGCGCACATAGAGCCCACCGCCAAGAAGGGCCAGCGGATGAGCATGCGCACGCCCAGCGCCACGGCGAGCTGCACCTGGTTGACGTCGTTGGTGATGCGCGTGATGAGCGACGGCGTACCAAAGCGGTCGAGCTCGGCGTAGCTCAGTTTGTTGATGTGCTCGTAGAGCGCGCCGCGGATATCGGTACCCATGCCCTGCGAGGTGAGCGCCGCCATCTTTTGGCAGACGAGCGTAAACGAGATGCCGATCACGGCCATGGCGGCGAGCACCATGCCGTAGTGGACGACAGCGTTCACATCGTGTGCGCCAATACCCTTATCGATCATCTGGGCAATCACCAACGGCGTCAGCAGGTCAAAAATCACTTCGATCAGCTTGCACGCTGGGCCAATCACCATATACCGGCGAAACTTGCCACCAAAACGCCCGAGCAGCTCAATCATGTATAGGCGCTCCCTATCATCATCCACATTCAATTCGAACCATGATAGTACCGCCACCCCAAAAGAAGCGTAAACAACTCGTCATTTCTAACGGGATTCAGTTTTCAGAGGGGTATACGCGCACACCCAGCCAGTGTCGGGTCAATTAGCATGGTATATTTACATTAGTGCTACCAAGTTAGTCGCCGACCCTTGAAATGAGGTGCCGAGATGAACGACATTCTCGCAAGAAGAGCAAGACGAGCAACTGTGGGCATCGCCCTTTCCGCGGCACTTGTCGCGGGAATCGCCCCCGTAACGGCAAT
>UQPP01000067.1 GCA_900543025.1 uncultured Collinsella sp. | reverse complement strand
CACATGACCGGCGTATTACAGGTGCTTCTCAAGCAGTGCCTGCAGCCTGGCCTTGGGCAGCGCGCCAACGGAGCGGTCGATTTCCTCGCCGTTCTTAAAGACAACCAGCGTGGGGATGCTCATGACGCCATACTTCATGGCCAGGTCCTGGTTGTCGTCGACGTTGCATTTGGCAACGGCAAGCTTGCCCGCCAGCTCATCGGCAACCTCGTCAACGATGGGCGAGAGGGAGCGGCAGGGACCGCACCACGGTGCCCAAAAATCGACCAGCACGGGCAGGCTGTCGTTAACGACGGAATCGAAGTTCTCGGGGGTAATCTGCTTAATGTCAGCCATGGTGACCTCCATAATGCGACGCGGCTCAGCCGCGTAAAACTCAGTACGACCGTGCTTATACCCAGCCGCCCGCAAAGCAACCACTCGCGGGCAGCTCTTTTATATAATGGTGGGCACGCAAACGATTGGAGAGCGCATGCCCACGTCACAAAGCCAGAAAAAAGAAGCCATCGCCCAGGCGACCGAGCAAGAGCTCACATCGCTTGCGGTCCGTGGCGTGCGTATCGCGGGCAACGCGTGCTCGCCGATCGTGCTGGTCAAAGGCGATTTGGACGAGGCCGAGCGTTCGGGTGGCGAGCTTGCCGCCGGCCCGGATGGCGCGGCGTTGCGCAAGGCGCTTGGGGCCATCGGTTACGCGCCCGAGGATTTTTGCGTGCTGGCAAGCGTCGCCGGCGTGGGCGACGGAGCGGTCGCGGTGGGCGAGACTCTGCCGTGCGAGCTGTTCCGCGAGGCGCTTGAGGCCTTGGACCCCGAGGCGGTGCTACTGCTCGACAACAACGCGGCTGACGCCATGCGCGAGACCTACGCCGATATGCTTGTGGCGATCGATGACTTCGACACCGCCATGCTCAAGCCCGGCCTGGTCGCCCATGTGCAGGGCCGCCGCGTGCTCGCACTCGACGGCTTTGAGGCGGCACTCACCGACAAGGCCGCTAAGCAGCGCATGTGGGCCTACATCAAGCAGCTGACTCCGGCGGCCGCCCCGCTGTAGCGAGCCCGCGTCGACAAATGACCCCGAGCGGGCGAGCCGTACCCGCGGAACGCAAATCCGTCGCGCCCGCGCCCTTACATCACAGCACGCAGCTCAAACCGATCGCCGTTAATGCGGAACTGACAGTTGCCGTTCATGCGCTCCACGGCAAGTTTGATGCTCCTGGTGCCAAAGCCATGGCCCGCATGCCGGGTCACGGGCATGCCGTCGACCATGCGCGGCGCGCGGTCAAACGTGTTGGAAACTAACAGCAGCAGCTGGCCGTCCTCTAATCGCAGGTCAAAGTCGACGAATCGCTTTCCTTGGGGTGCGGCGCTTGCGGCGGTGATAGCGTTTTCCAAGGCATTTGAGAGCACGCTAAACAGGTCGGCGTCACCTACGTGGATGGTTTCGGGTACGGCGGCGCGCAGGTTGGCGGTAATGCCGTTTCTATTGATATCCGAGCTAAATGACGAAAGCGCGATGTTTACGGTCTCGTTGGCGCAGAAGCGGCGTACGGCGGTGCGATCGCCGGCTTCGCAGAGTTCATCGATGCGTTTGAGCGCCTCGTCGGTGTGGCCCTCCTCAATTAAAGCGGCCAGGCCGCGTAGGAAGTGGCGCATATCGTGGCGAAGAATCGACAGCTCGCGCCCAGATTGACGCCAAGCCTCGAGCTCTTTGATGGCGGCGCTGTCGCGGGTTTCGAGCATCCAGCGCTCTCGCTCGGCGGTTTCCTTTTCTTCGTATTCGCGTAGGTAAACGGCAAGAAACATAAGGTAGAACGCACAGAGCGCAAATGCCAAAAACTCAACCGTTACCACCGAGCCCGAGTGGAACAGCGTGGTGTAGACGTTGGTGGCATAGTCAAAGACGTAATAGACGAGCGGCAGGATTAAAAGGATGCCCAGCTCGGTGGTGCTTTTAATCGCCAAGCGCGGACCGATGTCGCCGGCCCAATGCAACAGGACGGCAAAGACGGCGAGTGTGGTCGCGATGCGCGCCAGATAGTACGCGATCTGAGAATCGGTTGCGGCAAAGGCGGCGATGCCCATCCAATTGCTGAACTGGCAGCTCAGATAGGCACTCGTAATGCCGAGCACGGCAAGCAGCGGGCTCAGGCGGTAGCGCGCGCACAAATAGATGACGAGCGGCAGATGCACGACGAGCGGATATACCTGGCGGGCGAAAAGCTCGCCGCCGACGGCATTGGCGAGGCCAAATGCGCATCCAGTTACGGCACCGACCAGCACCAGTTCAAGCGCATGACGCCGGTTGATCTCGATACCGCACAGCGCCGCCGAGGCAAAGACGCCAAAGAGCAGCGTCGTGGCGTGGTGGATTGCCCAAAGGACCATTTCGACCGAGGAGACCATCAGTGTCTCCCACCCTCAAAGCGAACCGCAAAGTAGGCGTCTTGGAATCCCTGCTTGCAGCTGCGCGAAAGCGGGATGCACGCACCCGAGCGCATGACGATGTCCGTGCGGTCAAAGTGATCGATATTGCGCAAGTTGACCTGGTAGCTACGGTGGCATTTAAAGAAGGTGGCATTTTGCGCCAAACGGTCCTCGACGCTGCGGAACGACTCGAGTGCCTCGATATCGCGTCCGTCGCGCAGGTGGAAGACCACGTGCTTGTTGCGCGCCTCGGCATATTCGATGTCGGACAGGCGCAGGGCGTGGTAGCCAAAGGAAGTTTTGATCACGAGCTCGTCGGTTGCCGCCGGGCGCATGCTCGAAAGCTCGTTAAGTAACTGCGCCAGGCGTTCGTAAGTCACGGGCTTGAGCAGATAGTCGAAGGCGCGGACCTCGTAGGATTCCAGCGCGAACTCGGGCGACGAGGTGAGGAACACCAGGCGCACGGCGGTGTCGGCCTGGCGCAGTTCGCGTGCGGTGTCCATGCCGTTGACGAGCGGCATGATCATGTCGAGCAGAATGATGTCGGCGCGCGATGCGGCATGGCGGGCCAGCAGGTCCTCGCCGCGCGTGACGAGCGCAACATCGACCGCCGTGCCCGTCTCGGTCGACCAACGGTCGATCATCCGGTGCAGTCTATCTAGAAAAGCGACATCATCGTCGCAGGCAATAATCTTGAGCATTCGGCCCCCTTAAGTAGTTCGATTTTGCCACATCGGGCACGCGCCGCTTGCGGGGGTGCGGACCGTTTGCGCCCCACGGCGTGCAGCTCGCGCCAAGCGGTGTTGCGGTGGCGAAAGATGCCTCCTGCGCCATCGAGAGCTCAGCTATCCTCAGCTTGACAGTTCGAAAATGGACCCGACCCAAGATTGAATCTTTATTTCAACTTTACACCTAGGTTTACAGCTGTCTTGTCAGCTGTAAACCTAGGTGTCATACTAAAGCCCCAAGATTCGCCAAAAGAGAGGGGCCTTGATGGCACAGAGCGCGAACATGGATGCGTCGGAGCTTGCACGCGATATCGCGGCCGGCCTAGCATCGGCAACGACGGCAACGGAGCGCGCGGCACTGGTGCCCGCAGAGCTCGTCGAGGCCATTCAGCAGCTAAAAACCCAACGTGACGCGGTGATCCTGGCGCACTATTACGTGGCGCCCGAGGTGCAGGCCGTGGCTGATTACGTCGGCGACAGCTTCTACCTGGCAAAGCTCGCCAAGAGCCTGCCGCAGCAGACTATCGTGCTGTGCGGCGTGGAGTTTATGGGCGAGAGCGCCAAACTGCTCAATCCCACTAAGACCGTGCTGCTGCCCGAGCCGGGCGCGGACTGCCCCATGGCGCACATGGTCAAGCGCGAGAC
>UQPP01000066.1 GCA_900543025.1 uncultured Collinsella sp. | reverse complement strand
TATATTGCCAGACCGGAGGGGCCCCGTGGGCGGGAATCTGGGCGTACACATTTCCTACACATCTTGTGATCCGACTAACGTTTGCCAGCCGTTAACTACCGCTCGCCGAGCATCTCTTTATATAAGGCAGTCTCATGGTTAAAGCGGATACGTCCCCCTAGCTAAAGCACAGCCAGCATCGAGCAACTCATCGCGTTCTTCCACCGAGAACCCCTCGGCGTAGACGCGCACCACTGGTTCGGTCCCGCTAGGACGGACCAGCAGCCACGTGTCATCCTCAAATGACAGACGCAAGCCGTCCATATGACTAACGTTTTGCGGCACCTTGCCACAAATCGACTTGGGGTTTACGCCCGGCAGCAGGGTTCGTAACGTTTCGGCATCTTCGGCCTCAAGGCGCAAATCGCGTCGACCGTAACTCGTCTTACCAAAACTGTCCTCGAGTTGGTCGACCAGAACGCCCAAAGGCGCGTCCGTCTTTGCCATAAGCTCGCACAGAATCAGACAGGCGAGGATTCCATCGCGCTCGGGCATATGCGCGGCGATGCCGATACCACCGGCTTCTTCGCCGCCCATGAGGACGCCGCCCTTCTTCATCTCTGCCGCTATATATTTGAAACCGACTGGTTTGACGGTCACGCGGCAGCCAAGCGCATCGGCAATGCGGCGCACGAGCGTCGAGCATGAAAGATTGACGACGACGCGCCCCTTCAAATTACGAAATTGAACCAAGTCGCCCAAAACGAGCGCCATGATCTGATGCGGATGTATATATCTGCCGCGCTCGTCAACCGCGCCGATACGGTCAGCGTCGCCGTCGGTCACCAGGCCAGCGCAAGCTCCGTCCTCGATAACCGTGCGCTCGCAAGCGTCCACCCACGGCTCAACGGGGTCGGGGCAGATATCTTCTTGGTCAGACGCCTGCCCGGCGTGAATCTCGTGCACCTCAACGCCAAACTCGCGCAGCAAGTCGGCTAGATAGCCCTGGGCTGCGCCGCCCATGGGATCGACAACCACGCGCAGGTGCGCGGCGCGGATGGCTTCGGCATCGACAAACGATGCCACCGTCTGCATATAGTCAGGAATGATATCCGCGGTGCGATATTGCCCCTCGATCCCCGTTGGCTCGGGAGCCATGGTCTCTTCGAGCTCTTCGATGACATCCTGGTTGGCGGTCGAGCCGTCACCCATGCGAATCTTGAGGCACAGATAGCCCTGCGGATGATGGGACCCCGTCACCATGAGCGCGCCGCACGCCTCACCGTCATAAGCCGCCGCCCACGTAAGGGCAGGGGTCGGGACAGGTCGCGAAGCGAGCACGGCGTCTAGCCCGTGCGCCGCTAGCACGCCCGCCGCAAGCTCAGCGAACTCGCGCGCCAGGGGCCGGGTATCGAACCCTATATATACCGTTTTGCCCGGATTGGTCTTTTGCCACAACTCGCCGACGGCATCGGCGATACGGGCAACGTTATCGGCAGTGAAGTCCTCATCGACGCGAGCGCGCCAACCGTCAGTTCCAAAATGAATTATCGCGCACACGCGCAGACACCTCGCAGTGTTTGGATCATGGTACGCATGGGGTATACCCGCAACATGCACTCGGCAACCTGCCGGCACCAGCATTCACCATTTGGGCAAATGCTGCCGAGGACATGCAGGCAATAAAAAAAACCGCCCCGTATGGAGCGGTTTTGCCCTTTATATATCGAGCGCCTCGGCCATCGCTGCCGTAGTGATTGCCGTGGTTCCACAGCAACTGCCCACCATTGCGGCACCGGCATGCCTCCATTCGATGCATGCGCGCGCGAAAGCTTCGGGGTTCTCGTGCCATACGGGGCCATCCTGAGTCTGGACCGGATCGCCCACGTTGGGACGCACCGTGACGGGAGTAGTCGCCGATGCAACCATCCTGGGCACCGCCGCGTTCGCGGCCGCAAGCGAACAGCAATTAACACCAACCGAGTTTGCGCCGTGTTTTTCGGCGTACAAAACGGCTGCCTCGATGTTGAGGCCATCGCCCAACAGGTCGCCTTTATCGTCAACGACAAAACTCACCAGAACAGGCATGCCGTCGGCGGCGTCTCGGGCGCCGGCAAGCATGGGCTGCAAATTACGGATAGACGTCACCGTCTCGATCAGCAGACCGTCAACACCAGCATTGAGCAAGGCGTGCGCCTGTTCGCGCGCAATGCCTCGGATTTCACGATACTCGGCAGAGTCCTCGGCAAACCACTCAATACCGATCGGGCCCATCGAGCCCAGCAGCAGCTGAGGGTGCGCCTGGCGGGCATCGTCGACAGCCCCGCGATTGACCTCCGCCACGGACGGCGCAATCTGGTCGTGCTTGAGGGCATAGCTCGATGCCTGAAAGGTGTTGGTAATGAGCACCTGCGCGCCGGCGGCGACATACAAGCGATGGATACGAGAAACGGTCTGCGGCTCTGCCAGATTCCAAAACGCCGGTGGAATGTCGGCGGCATCGTACTCACTCAACAGAACACTGCCCATGGGGCCCTGCGCCAACAAGGTCTCGCTCGACAAGCGGCGCGTAAGTTCCTCGGCACCAAAGCGGTTGTAATAACTCGTATCCATATATATCCCGCTATTCCTCGACGCTGATTCCCTGCTTTTCGAAATAGGCGAGCCAGCGGTTCATCGTGTCCTCGGAAAGCGCATGCTCCATCATGCAGGCCTCGGAATCGGCTCGCTCAAATTCGACACCGAGCTCCTGAACCAAAAACGTGCGGATGAGGCGATGACGGTACCAGATAGCCGTACCAACCTCGCGGCCGCGATCGGTCAGGACTACCTTGCCGTAGTGCGATTGCTCGACAAGTTCGGATGCCTTGAGCGCCGAAACCGCTTTATTGACCGATGCCTTGGAGACGCCAAGGCGCTGCGCGATGTCGACCGATCGCACGCCGTTGGTTTCCCCCTCTTCGCTTTCAATGCGAACCATGCACTCCAAGTAGTCTTCGTTCGCCACCGTCAGATGTAGTTCGCGCGAGCTATTTGTCGTATCCATGATCTTCCGTCCCTTCTGCATTCAATGGCTGATTCTACCCCATCCAAGCGTCGTGGTATGCCGTGGCATACCGTGCTAGAGTTCTTGTTGCACACGACGACCAAGATTGGAGCGGTCTTTATGGAAAACACCACCACGAGCCCCGATGTCCTCGAACGCTTTTTGCGCTACGTCCAGATCAACACGCAGTCCGAGGATGCAAACTGCGACCAGGTACCCTCGAGCGCCGTTCAGTTTGACCTTGCCAACGTGCTGGCTGAAGAGCTGCGCGAGCTTGGTGCGGAAGATGCCTACGTGACCGAGCACGCCTATGTCTGCGCGCATATCCCCGCAAGTGCGGGCGCTGAGGACAAGCCCGCCCTGGGCCTGATCGCCCATCTCGATACCACCGAAGTTGCACCGGGCGCCGGCGTGAAGCCGCACATCGTACACTACGAAGGCGGCGACCTGGTCTGCGGCACGGTTGACGGTAAGCCCGTTGCCATGAGTACCGCCAAGCTTCCCGCCCTGAACGACCTCGCGGGTGAGGACCTGGTCTGCAGCGATGGCACCACGCTGCTGGGCGCGGACGACAAGGCAGGCGTCGCCGAGATCATGTCGCTTGTCGCGCGTATCGCTCAGGACCCTTCTTTGCCCCATCCCGCACTCGGCATTTGCTTCTGCCCTGACGAGGAAATCGGCCACGGAGCCGAGCTGTTGGATATCGCTACCTTTGGCTGCAAGTACGCCTACACGGTCGACGGCGGCCCCATCGGCGAGCTGGAGTGGGAGTGCTTTAACGCCGCCGAGGCGACCGTCCGCTTTGAGGGCCAGTCCATCCACCCGGGCGACGCTAAGGGCCGTATGGTCAACGCAGGCAATCTGTTCTGCGACTTCAACGCGTTGCTCCCCTACGCGCAGCGCCCGGAGTATACGGAAGGCTACGAGGGCTTTTATCACCTTGAGGGTGTATCTGCGACCGTCGATCACGCCACAGCGCGCTATATCGTCCGCGACCATGACGCCGCCAAGTTCCAGCAGAAACTCGACCTTATTGATGCCGCCGCCTCGATGCTCAACCAGCGTCTGGGTGAGGAGCGTGTGACGGTCGAGATTAAGCAGCAGTATCGAAATATGGCCGAGATCGTTCGTGACTATCCCGAGCTTATTGATGTTGCGAAGGAAGCCTACCTTGCCTGCGGCGTTGAGCCCCAAGTGCTGCCGATTCGCGGCGGCACCGACGGCGCGCAGCTGTCGTTCCGCGGTCTGCCCTGCCCCAACCTTTCCACCGGCGGCTATTGCTACCACGGCGTCAACGAGTTCGTCCCGGTCAGTTCGCTCGTCAAGATGACCGATGTGCTCCAGGAGCTCGTCGCCCGCTTTGCATAAGCCTGGCTGCACAAGTCCGAAAGACGAATCGCCCCGTCCTCAACCGAGAACGGGGCGATTTTTTTGCTGCAATGTGAACAGGTTGACGCACGCCAGCCTCTTAACGCAAGGAGTGTCCCAAACTGCCGGCACAGACGATATGAGCAGGACATAAAAACATTGAGAGCCCCTGCTGCATGAAAGACCG
>UQPP01000065.1 GCA_900543025.1 uncultured Collinsella sp. | reverse complement strand
GCTCGTGATCCTGCTCGTGAGTATCGCCGGCGCGTTCTTTGGAGTGCTTGGTGTTCAGTAGGGCATCCGTCATAATGAGAATAATGTAAGAGGGGGCGTCGCGCACACTGTGCTGCGGCGCCCTTTTGCCGAAAGGTGGACAAGATGGAGTATCCGCAGCTTGCCGTCATGAATATCAGCCATCGTTATTTTGACCTTGAGGAATTCTTTTCTTCGGCAGCGGCCTCGGGCTACACGTGTTGCGAGCTTTGGACCGGGGCGATGCATCTGTATGTCGATTGCCATGGATACGATTCGCTCGAGCAGGTGCGGGAGCTGTCGCAGCGGTATGGGGTTCGGATTGTGGGGCTTTGTCCCGAACAGAACAACCCCAAGCCGTGGAATATCGCGGCGCGTGGGAATGAGGCGCGTGCCCGCACGCTCGCGTACTTTAAGAACGTTGTGGATATCGCGGCGGAGCTTGGAGCCGAGCAGGTCATGGTCTCGAGCGGCTGGGCATTTTTGAACGAGCCGATCGAGGACGCGTGGGGTCGCAGCGCCTCGATGCTGCGTGCGATTGCCGAGCATGCGGGAGAGCGCGGCGTGCGACTGGTGCTCGAGGCCCTACAGCCGGTTGAGTCGATGATCGTGAACTCGGCGGCCGACACGAAGCGCATGATCGAGGCAGTTGATCATCCGGCACTTAAGGCGTGTCTGGATTTGGGCGCTATGGCGGTGGCAGGGGATACCATCGACGATTATTTCGATCTGCTTGGCGAAGATGTCGCCCACGTGCATTTTGTCGATGTTGCGGCAGATGGCACGACGCATCTTGCCTGGGGTGACGGCGACCGCGATATGCGCGCCGACCTGGATAGGCTGGTGGCGCGCGGCTATCGCGGAGTTGTTTCGGCCGAGACCTATGACGGGCGCTATTTCGCCGACCCCGCAGCTGCCGATGCGCAGGTAATGGCAGAGTATCGTCGTGCGATTGGCGCCTAGGCGGGTTTGGGTTGCGGCGATCTGCCCTATGTTTCCAAATGAATACGGCGTGAGCGGCTGCGATGGATTTTCCCCGCAAACACTCTAGTATGCTAAAGTACCCAGAAGACCGGCGGAGCTATGCCGGTCTTCTGTTCTATATGAAACACAGCATGAGGAGGCTCACCAGATGACGGCCACACCGTGGGGATTCCGGGACATATTGCCCGAGGAGGCTCAGGCGCGCGAGGAGATTGCGCTGACGGTGAAGGGCTGCTTTAGGGAGCATCATTACCTGCCGGTCGAGACGCCGCTGCTCGAGGACAAGGGTTCGCTCGAGGAGGGTGGCCGCATTGCGGACACCCCGTTTAAGCTCTTTGATGATGACGGCCGCCTGCTGGTGGTCCGTCCCGACAACACGCTGCCGATCGTGCGCTTGGTTTCGACCCGCATGCGCGCGGCCGATCTGCCGCTGCGCCTTCGCTACGAGGCGCCGGTGGTTCGCGAGTGCCAGCGCAATGCCGGTGGCTCACGTCAGTTTACGCAGTTGGGTTTTGAGCTTATCGGTGTGGGCGACACCGCGGGCGATGTCGAGATCGTCTCGCTGGTGGCGGAGGCCATGCGCAAGCTGGCGCTGCCCGATGCACGCATTATTGCGGGCAGCGTTCGTCCGTTTAAGGAACTGCTCGCGGCCTGTGAGGATCGCGAACTGGCTGCCGAGGCATTGCGTTGCGTACACGCCAACGACTTTGTGGGCCTCGATGCCCGTGTGGCGGCAAGCGCCGAGCCCGAGGCCGTCAAGGCTGCCATCAGCGAGCTGCCGCGCTTGCACGGCGGCGCTGAGGTACTCGACCGCGTCGACGCGCTTCTGGCGGCGGTGGGCATTGTCGCGCCGCTCACGCGCGAGCTGCGTGCCCTGGTCGAGGGCCTGGCTCCCGAGGACGCCCAGGTGCTGTCCTTCGACTTCTCCATCATGAACTCGTTTGATTACTACACGGGTCTGGTCTTTAAGGCCTATGCCGGCGGCCTGCCCGATCCGGTGGGTTCGGGCGGACGCTACGACTCCATCTTTACCGGTGCATTTGGCGACGGCATCGAGGTGCCGGCGGCGGGCTTCGCCTTTTCGCTCGAGCGTCTAGAGGCCGCGCACACCTCGGCCGAGGACGCTGCTTCCGATGGCGATCACGCCGCGGGCCGTGGCGCCGAGGGTCCGCTGCGCATTGCCGTGCCCAAGGGCTCGCTTAAGGCCGACACACTCGACGTGCTCGAGGCCGCGGGCTTGGATGTCTCGGAGCTGCGCGATCCCGGTCGTCACCTCATCGTGCGCGGCCGCGACACACAGGCCGGCGAGGGCACGGTCGGCGATATCGAGTTTGTCATCGTGCGCCCCAGCGATGCGCCCGCCTTTGTGGGCTGCGGCGGTGCCGATTGCGGCATCTGCGGTTGGGATTCGCTTATCGAGGCAGACCTCAACCTGCTGCAGCTGGTCGATCTGGGCTACGGCCTGTGCACGTTTATCGAGGCAGAGCCCGCGTGGCGCGCCGGCCAGGCCGAGCACAACTATGCCCGTCGTGGGTCGCTTCGCGTGGCCACCAAGTATCCGCGCATCGCGAGTGCCTGGTATGCCGAGCGCGGCGTGAATGCCGATATCGTTTCGCTGCACGGCAATATCGAGCTGGGCCCCATTGTTGGCATGACCGACCGCATCGTGGATATTACCGCCACGGGCGCCACACTGCGCGACAACGACCTGGTCATCACCGGCCGCATCATGGACTGCACGGCCCGCTTCTTCGTCAATCCGGGTGCCGCACGTCTGGATCCGCGCGTGCGCAATCTGGCAGATCGCTTGGCGGCAGCCGTGAAGGACAAGCATTTTGAGCCCGTTGCGGGCTCGGCGCAGTAGCGCGAGCACGCACGGGCGCCCCAACGTCCGGGCTGCGGGCCGACTGGCGCCGTTGTCCGGTCTCTCGTTTTTCGAAAAAAACCTCGACCGATAGGGGATACCGATATGAAGACCATCAAGCTTGCTCCCGGTGAGCGCCTCGTTACCAACCAGCTCAACCGTAAGGGAGTGCTACCGCAAAACATCGTCGACGCCGCCCGCGATATCGTGGCCAACGTGCGCGCCAGCGGCGATGCCGCGGTGCGCGACTATTGCCAGCGCTTTGACGGCGTTGAGCTGCAGAGCTTCCGTCTGCCGCAAGAGCAGATCGATGCCGCGCTCGAGGGCCTCGATCCCGCTTTTGTCGCCGCGCTCGAGAAGGCCGCGCGTCAGATTCGTGAGTTCCACCAGCGCGAGGTCGAGCAGAGCTGGTTTACCACGCGCCCGGACGGCACGATGCTCGGCGTTAAGGTGACCCCGCTCGCGGCGGCCGGCATCTATGTACCGGGCGGTCGTGCACAGTACCCTTCCACCGTGCTTATGAACGCCATTCCCGCCAAGGTGGCCGGCGTCAAACGCGTGGTCATGGTGACCCCGCCGCAAAAGGACGGCCTGATCAGCCCCTACACGCTCGCGGCCGCCAAGCTCGGCGGCGTGGACGAGATCTATATGGTGGGCGGCGCCCAGGCCGTGGCCGCGCTGGTGTACGGTACCGAGACCATTCCGCGTGTCGACAAGATTACCGGCCCGGGTAACGCCTTTGTCGCCGCTGCCAAGCAGATTGTCTCGGGTGATGTGGGTATCGATATGGTCGCCGGTCCCTCCGAGGTCTGCGTGCTGGCCGACGCCACGGCCAAGCCTATGGTGGTCGCGGCCGATCTGATGGCCCAGGCCGAGCACGACCCGCTGGCAGCCTGCTATCTGGTGACCTGCGACGAGCAGTTTGCGCGTGAGGTCGAGGCGGGTATCGATATTCTGGTAGCGCAGTCGCCGCGTGCCGAGATCACACGCGCCTCACTCGATAACGAGGGCACCATCGTGGTGGCAGCTGACATGGCGGCTGCCGTCGAGGCGGTGAACACCGTGGCGCCCGAGCACCTGGAACTGCACTGCAAGGATGCGATGGGCCTGCTTGGCGGTATTCGCAACGCCGGCGCCATCTTTGTGGGCGCTTGGAGCTCCGAGCCACTCGGCGATTACGTTGCCGGCCCCAATCACACGCTGCCGACCGGCGGCACGGCCATGTTCTCCAACCCGCTTTCGGTGGAGGAGTTCGTCAAGCGCTCGAGTGTCATTTGCTATACGCCTGAGGGCCTGCTCTCCGACGCTCCCGCCACGCAGCGCCTGGCCGAGGCCGAGGGTCTGTGGGCACACGCGCTTTCCGCCGCGCTGCGCCGCCGCGTGTTGGAGCAGGGCGAGGATGCCGTGAGCGCCGAGTCGCTCGCCGCGGCCGACCTGACCAAGGTTGCCTGGCCGGGCGACGCCGTGGCGACGGTTGCCGAGGGCGTTGACCTGGCGGCTGCAAGCGCGGATGGCGCCGGCGCGACTGGCAAGGAGGCCTAATATGGCCGAGCTCACGCCCCGTATGAAGGAGCTCGTCCAGCCCTACTTGGCCGGCATTGAGCCTTACGATCCCAACTTTACGCCCACACGCATCAACCTTTCGGCCAACGAGAACACCTATCCCGTGCCGGCTGGTGTGCGCGAGGCGGTCGACGCCGCCCTGGCTGCTACACC
>UQPP01000064.1 GCA_900543025.1 uncultured Collinsella sp. | reverse complement strand
TGAGGTGTGGGTTTGCCACCGGGCGAACACTTTTAGCGCTTGGGGCTTTATTTTTTGGGCCTCGAAGGGTGGATTTCGCGCTTTTGGTAAAGAAATGAGTGCGTGTTTTGCCGTGCGCCGGCATTGGCACAGAAAAAGGGCCCGGAAGGCGAAGCCTTCCGGGCCCTTTGCAATGCAAATCTGCTTGCAAGTACGATTTAGCGCACCTGAGCGACGTATGCGACGTTGGTCGAGGAGACCTTGTCCTCGAGCTGGACGCTCATGCGGGGATCGCCGGCGGTAGCGACGGTCAGATCGCCGGCCTCGACGTAGCCGAGCTCCTTAGCGGTCTCGATCGCCTTGACGATCGTGCCGTTGACGGTGCCCTGGGTAATCTCGGCCTGATGCGGGATAACGCCCCAGTACATGATCATCTGCTGGACGGCCCACTCGTGGCGGGAGAACGCGCAGATCGGCATGTTGGGACGGAAGTGCGAGATCAGGCGAGCGGTACGACCGGTGGTCGTCGGCACGGTGATGCACTTGGCGCCAACGGTGGTAGCCATGTTCACAGCGGACATACCCACAACGTTGTTGACGACGCGGGTGCCGTGAGCGTCAGCCGGAACCTCGAGTGGAGCGTGGGCCGGGAGGTACTTCTCGGTCTCGAGAGCAATGCTGGCCTGCATCTTGACGGCCTCGACCGGGTACTTGCCGGCAGCGGACTCGCCGGAAAGCATAACGGCGTCGGTGCCGTCGTAAATGGCGTTAGCAACGTCGGCAACCTCGGCGCGCGTCGGGCGCGGGTTCTGCTGCATGGAGTCGAGCATCTGCGTAGCGGTGATGACGGGCTTGTAGGCCGCGTTGCACTTGGCGATGATCTCCTTCTGGATGTGCGGAACGAGCTCGGGCTTGATCTCGATGCCCAGGTCGCCACGGGCGACCATGATGCCGTCGGAAGCCTCGAGGATCTCGTCGAAGTTCTCGACGCCCAGGGCGCACTCGATCTTCGGGAAGATCGTCACGTGCTCGCCGCCGTTCTCGCGGCAAAGCTTGCGAATGCCGCGGACGGACTCGCCGTCACGGATGAAGGAAGCGGCGATGTAGTCGATGTTCTCGGTCAGGCCAAAGAGGATGTCCTGACGATCGCGCTCGGTGATGGCGGGCAGCGAGATGTTGACGTTGGGCATGTTGACGCCCTTGCGCTCGCCGATCAGGCCGTCGTTCTTAACGACGCAGGTCATGTCCTGGCCGTCGACGGACTCGACCTCGAGGGCAACCAGGCCGTCGTCGATCAGGATAAGGGAGCCCTTCTCGACCTCGGAGGGCAGAGCCAGGTAGTCGAGGGAGATGTGCTCAGCGGTGCCGTGGAAATCCTCGGACGTGGGCTGAGCGGTGACGACGATCTTATCGCCGGTCTTGACGGCAACCTTCTTGCCATCGACCAGAAGGCCGGTGCGGACCTCGGGGCCCTTGGTGTCGAGCAGGATGCCGACGGGCAGACCGAGCTCCTTGGAAATACGACGGACGCGCTCGATGCGACCGTGGTGCTCGTCGTAGGATCCGTGCGAGAAGTTAAAACGGGCGACGTTCATGCCCGCCTTGATCATCTCGCGGATGGTCTCGTCGCTATCGCAGGCGGGACCCATGGTGCATACAATCTTGGTGCGCTTGTACATTCAGACCTCCATCTGACATCGTCTTGCGCTGATAGATAAACCATAAGAAATAAAACTGAGATGATTATAACGAAATGCCGACCGAATACCCCAAAAAATCGACCGTATGCCGAATTAGAAGTTCTTTTTTTGCGGTAAAAACGGTATATGAAAAATCTTTACCAACCGTTCTGACCGCTGCTATCTGGGCGATATTTCAGTTTGACGATGCGCCGAAGAAAAAACGTTTTATCAATGTTGAGCATCACACGGTCTGCATCGTTGCACTCGAGCCGTGTTTCCAATTGGAATGTTTTGGCTAGACGCGCCGCTTTGGGGTACCATAGTTCCACTATCAACTGCCGCTCAGCACGGCAGCCTTGATGAGCCCTTGCCCTTCTCCTGGGAATTATGATCGGGCATCAATCTGCTGAGTGGCCCGAATCCCAGGAGGGGACTCTATATGCAAAAGGAATACCTGTCCGCCGCGGCGGAGGTACTCAGCGACCAAGGTGTCGATGAGAACCTCGGCCTGAGCAACGACGAGGCGTCGTCGCGCCTCGCCAAGACAGGCCCTAACAAGCTCGAGGAAGCCGAGAAGACGCCGTTGTGGAAGCGCTTCTTTGAGCAGATGGCCGATCCCATGGTCATCATGCTGATCGTTGCCGCCGTCATCAGTGCACTCACGGGCATGGTCAAGGGCGAGGCGGACTTTGCCGACGTCGCCATCATCATGTTCGTCGTTATCGTCAACTCGGTGCTGGGCGTGGTCCAGGAGGCTAAAAGCGAGGAGGCTCTCGAGGCCCTGCAGGAGATGAGCGCGGCGCAGTCCAAGGTGCTGCGCGACGGCAAGCTCGTGCACCTGCCGAGCGCCGAGCTCGTGCCTGGTGACGTGATCATGCTCGAGGCGGGCGACTCCGTCCCGGCCGACTGCCGCGTGCTCGAGAGCGCCACGATGAAGATCGAAGAGGCTGCACTCACCGGCGAGTCCGTGCCTGTCGAGAAGCATGCCAACGTGATCGAGCTCGCCACCGGCACCGATGACGTGCCGCTCGGCGACCGCAAGAACATGTGCTACATGGGCTCCACCGTGGTGTACGGCCGTGGCCGCGCCGTCGTAGTCGGTACCGGCATGGATACCGAGATGGGCAAGATCGCCGGTGCCCTGGCTGAGGCCAAGGAAGAGCTCACGCCGCTGCAGGTGAAGCTTGCCGAGCTCAGCCGCATCCTCACCATCATGGTTATCGTCATCTGCGTCGTTATCTTTGGTGTCGATATCATCCGCCACGGCGTGGGCAACGTTCTTACCGACCCGACCGCCCTGCTCGACACCTTTATGGTCGCTGTCTCGCTTGCCGTCGCCGCCATCCCCGAGGGCCTGGTTGCCGTCGTGACCATCGTGCTGTCGCTTGGCGTGACCAAGATGGCCAAGCGCCAGGCAATCATCCGCAAGCTCTCTGCCGTCGAGACCCTTGGCTGCACGCAGACCATCTGCTCCGACAAGACCGGTACCCTCACCCAGAACAAGATGACCGTCGTCAAGCACGAACTCGCCGCGCCTAAGGAGAAGTTCCTGGCCGGTATGGCGCTGTGCTCCGATGCCCAGTGGGACGAGGACTTGGGCGAGGCCGTGGGCGAGCCGACTGAGTGCGCGCTCGTCAACGACGCCGGCAAGGCGGGCCTCACTGGCCTGACTGCCGAGCACCCGCGCGTGGGCGAGGCCCCGTTCGACTCGGGCCGCAAGATGATGTCCGTGGTTGTCGAGACCCTGGACGGCGAGTATGAGCAGTACACCAAGGGCGCGCCCGACGTGGTGATCGGCCTGTGCACCCATATCTACGAGGGCGATAAGGTTGTCCCCCTGACCGAAGAGCGTCGCGCCGAGCTCGTGGCCGCCAACAAGGCTATGGCCGACGAGGCCCTGCGCGTACTGGCGCTGGCAAGCCGCACCTACACCGAGGTCCCGGCCGACTGCAGCCCCACTGCGCTCGAGCACGACCTGGTCTTCTGCGGCCTGTCCGGCATGATTGACCCGGTCCGACCCGAGGTCGCCGACGCCATCCGCGAGGCGCACGACGCCGGTATCCGCACCGTCATGATCACGGGCGACCACATCGACACCGCCGTGGCCATCGCCAAGCAGCTGGGAATCGTCACTGACCGCAGCCATGCTATCACCGGTGCCGACCTCGATCGCATGAGCGACGAGGAGCTCGACGCGCACATCGAGGATTACGGCGTGTACGCCCGCGTCCAGCCCGAGCATAAGACCCGCATCGTCGAGGCTTGGAAGTCGCGCGACCAGATCGTGGCCATGACGGGCGACGGCGTCAACGACGCCCCGTCCATCAAGCGTGCCGACATCGGCGTTGGCATGGGCATCACCGGTACCGATGTCACCAAGAACGTTGCCGACATGGTGCTTGCCGACGACAACTTCGCCACTATCATCGGTGCCTGCGAAGAGGGTCGCCGCATCTACGACAACATCCGCAAGGTCATCCAGTTCCTGCTTTCGGCCAACCTTGCCGAGGTGTTCTCGGTGTTTATCGCCACGCTCATCGGCTTTACCATCTTCCAGCCGGTGCAGCTGCTGTGGGTGAACCTGGTCACCGACTGCTTCCCCGCGCTCGCACTGGGCATGGAGGATGCCGAGGGCGACATCATGAAGCGCAAGCCGCGCAACGCCAAGGACGGTGTCTTTGCCGGCAATATGGGCCTGGACTGCGTGGTCCAGGGTCTGATCATCACCGTGCTGGTGCTGGCGAGCTTCTTTGTGGGCGTGTACTTTGACATGGGCTACATCCACATCGCCGATATGATCGCCGGCAATGCCGACGAGGAAGGCGTGATGATGGCGTTCATCACGCTCAACATGGTCGAGATTTTCCACTGCTTCAATATGCGCAGCCGTCGTGCGTCGCTGTTCACCATGAAGAAGCAGAACAAGTGGCTGTGGGCTTCCGCCGCGCTGGCACTGGTGCTGACGGTGATCGTGACCGTGCAGCCGACGCTTGCCGAGATGTTCTTTGGCCCTGTGACGCTTGAGCTCAAGGGCGTTCTTGCCGCGCTGGGTCTGGCCTTCCTGATCATCCCGCTGATGGAGATCTACAAGGCGATCATGCGCGCGGTCGAGAAGGAGTAAGTTAACCTGTCCGGGCCCGCCCCTGCGTGTTTTCTTCTTCGCTGGTCCTCGCGCTTCGCGCTGCGGGATCGCTCAGAAGAAACCCCTCTCGGCGGTCGGGCCTTCGGACAACCTCTCGGGACCGTAAGCTGAGGGAAAGTTTGTGAGCCGATCGAGCGTTTGCTCGACCGGCTCTTTTTGATTCAAGACTTTAGTCTGCTGGCCGCGCAGCGGCCAGCTTTAAACCACCCGCTACG
>UQPP01000063.1 GCA_900543025.1 uncultured Collinsella sp. | reverse complement strand
CTCAAAGTGCTCCTGCACAAAGGGAATGCCACCAAAGAAGTAGCCCAGCAGTGTAAAGAGCGTCGACCAGGTAATGCCGCCCAGCACGTTAAAGATGACAAAGTTGCGCCAGTGCATGCCGCCCATGCCGGCGATAAAGGGCACAAAGGTGCGGATAAACGGGAAGAAGCGGCCCAGGAAGATGGCCAGGTGACCCCACTTGTCCAAGAAGTCCTCGGACTTTTTGATGCGCTCGGGCGTCATGGCCTTAACCTTGCCCGAAGCGATGATCTTTTTGCCAAAGAAGTGACCGATCATAAAATTGCACTGATCGCCCAAAATGGCAGCGGCCCATGCGGTAGCCAGAAGCGCCACGATGTTAAAGCCGCCATTGTGGGCAAAGAAACCCGAGGCGAACAGCAGTGAATCGCCGGGAAGGAACGGGAAGAACACCACGCCCGTCTCGATAAAGATGATCAGGAACACGCAGCCGTAGGCCATAAGCGGGCCGGCGGCGATCCAGCTGGCAATCGCGGTGCGCGGATCTTTGAGCAGCTCGGCGATAAAATTAATGAAACCCATGAAGTAAAACCTCTCAGTTGTGGGCGCGGATACGTCCAAGTTGACCAGTATACGGTTGCGGCGCCCCCTCGTGCGCAACCCCACAAAAGCATGACTCCATTACCAGCAAGTTTGCATAACTCATAACTGACACTTGTCGTGCAAAGCCGCCAAGATTGTTCTTCCTAATCCCTAGCAAATCGCTATACTTTATTGAATCGCATTGCCATGGCGCTAAGGGAGGGCGGCCGGTGAGCTTTATCAATACCATTCGCGAGGACATCAAGACCGTCCAGGCGCAGGACCCCGCCGCGCAAAACGGTCTGGTCATCTTCCTTTCCTATCCTGGCCTGCACGCCAAGTGGAACCACGTGCCCGAGCACTGGCTGTGGGAGCATGGACATCGCTCGCTCGCCCGCGTGCTCTCGCAAATCACCCGTCATATCACCGGCGTCGAGATTCATCCCGCCGCACAGATCGGCAAGCACTTCTTTATCGACCACGCCATGGGCGTCGTCATCGGCGAGACCACCATTGTGGGCGACAACTGCGTGCTCTATCAGGGCGTCACGCTCGGCGGTACCGGCAACGAGACCGGCAAACGCCACCCCACCCTGGGCAACAACGTCACCGTGGGCACGGGTGCCAAGGTGCTCGGCAACATCCGCATCGGCAACAACGTCAAAATCGGCGGCAACTCGGTTGTCGTCAAGGACGTGCCCGACAACTGCACCGTCGTGGGCGTGCCGGGACGCATCATCAAACGCAACGGCTGCCGCGTGTTCGAGGAGAGCTTCGATGCCAAGCAGCATCGCGAGTACATGCCCGATGACGCCGCCGAGCAGAGTGCCCTCAACCGCCAGGGCATCACCGAGAATGCCCGCCGCGTCAAAGAACTCGAGCGAGAGGTGGCCGAGCTCAAGGCCCTCGTCGCCAAGCTCGTTGACGAGCGCTAGGAACGCAGGCGGCACAAAACGACATCGGCATCAACGCAAAGGCGCGCCAGGGAATTCATCCCCGGCGCGCCTTTCTTTTTGATGTGACATGTGGGACTGTCCCTTTGTCACATTATGCGAACTGGCTCAAGTAGAGGTCGGCGTAGGCACCCTCGGCAGCCAGCAGCTCCTTATGCGTGCCCTGCTCGATAATGTTGCCGTGATCCATGACCAAGATCAGGTCGGCATCCACAATCGTCGACAGGCGGTGTGCGATCACAAAGCTCGTGCGCCCGCGCATAAGCGCATCCATGGCACGGCCGATGGCAAGCTCGGTACGCGTGTCCACGCTTGAGGTCGCCTCGTCCAGGATGAGAATCGCCGGGTTGTTGAGCAGCACGCGTGCGATGGTCAGCAGCTGACGCTGGCCCTGGCTGATGCTTTCGGCATCGTTGGCCACGCGCGTGTCGTAGCCCTGCGGCATGGTGCGCACAAAGAAGTCGACCTGCGCGGCGCGCGCAGCCGCCACGATCTCCTCACGCGTCGCCTCGGGACAGCCGTAGGCGATGTTTTCGGCAATCGTGCCATCGAACAGCCAGGCGTCCTGCAGCACCATGCCAAACTGCTGCCGTAGCTCGCCGCGGTCCATGCGGCTCGTATCCACGCCGTCGAGCGTAATACGCCCGCCGTCAATCTCGTAGAAGCGCATGAGCAGGTTGATGAGCGTCGTCTTGCCCGCGCCCGTGGTTCCCACCACGGCAATCTTCTGGCCCGGCTCGGCGGTAAACGACACGTCGTGCATAAGCGGCTTGTCGGGCGAATAACCAAAGCGCACGTGCTCAAAGGAGACGCGACCCTCAACGCGACCCGGCAGCTTGGCGGCCTCGTCCGGCAGCGGATCGGCCTCCATCTCGGGCTCATCGAGCAGGTCGAACACGCGCTCCGCACTCGCCAACGCGCTCTGCAGCGAGTTGAAGGTAAACGACAGCTGCGTCATGGGTTCGGACGCCTCGTAGATAAACTGGAAGAACGCCTGGAACACGCCGACGGTCATGTGACCGGCAACCAGCATGCTGCAGCCCACCAGCGCGATCACGATCTGCGCCAAACGGCCGATAAAGCGCACCGCAGGGCCGACGGCATTGATCATAAAGTCGGCCTTGGCACTCACGCGTGCCAGCTCGCCCGAGGCCTGGTGCACCTCGGCAGAACTTTGGCGTTCGCGGTTAAACGCGCGGATCACCAGACGGCCCGAATAGCCTTCCTCGACCGCACTCGTAATCTTGGACACCCACTCCTGGCGCTCGCCCGTCACATCGTGTGTGCGGCGCGAGACGACCTTCGTCACCAGCAGCGACAGTGCCGTAAAGAACAGAAAGACGAGCGTAAGCTGCACGCTGAACACGAACATCACGCTCACAGCACCAACAACCGTGCCGATCGACACGAGCAGCTGCAGCAATCCGCGCTGCATGCTCTCGGACATCTTGTCCAGGTCGTTGGTCGCGCGGCTGACGACCTCGCCGGGACGATGCGCGTCAAAATAGGCGAGCGGCAGACGGTTGAGCTTTTGCGCGATGCGGTTGCGCAGGCGCAGATTGAGACGCTCAGCGACGCTCGACATCAAAAAGCTCTGGAGCGCATAGAACGAGGCAGCGGCAGTCCAGATCATAAAGTAGACGAAAATGGTCTTGCCGCAGTTCTCCCAGGTGATGCTGAAAGTGGTGTCGTTGGCAAACGCCACCTGAATGTGGCCCCACAGCTCATCGATCACGCGGGCGCTATATGCCGGCGCGGCGGTGTTAAAGATGACATAGAACACAATGCTCGCGAACACGATATAGAAGCGCCAATGGTCGCCGGCGGCCTCACTCCACAGGCGGCGCACCGTCGCCCAGGTATCCCGAGGCGTCTCGTCCTCGTCTTCGTCGTCCACGTCGCGCATACGCTCTGCCTCGGCGCGGGCGCGCTCGTCCTCGGCACGTTCGTTTTCCTCGTAGAGCGCTTGGCGGCGAGCCTCGCGCTTGGCGGCGTCATCCAGCTCGGTCGACGCGGCAGCCGTTTCCTCGACCAGTCCCGCGGCAGCGGCGTCATCAACGCCGCCCTGCTTCTTGAGCTCCCCGGTCATGCTACTCACCTCCCTTCATTTGCGATTCCGCGATGGCGCGGTACACCTCGCAGGTTTCCATAAGCTCGCCATGCGTGCCCAAGCCCACAATCTCGCCGTCCTTGAGCACAACGATCTGGTCGGCATGCAAAATAGTCGAGATGCGCTGCGCGATGATGAGCACCGCGGCGTCGCGCGTCTCGTCCTGCAGCGCATGGCGCAGGGCCGCATCGGTCTTAAAGTCCAGGGCCGAAAAACTATCGTCGAAGATATACAGGTCGGCGCGCTTCATGAGCGCGCGAGCAATGGCCAGGCGCTGGCGCTGGCCGCCCGAAAAGTTCGTACCGCCCTGGGCAACCGGGGTATCGAGCCCCTGCGGTTGGTCGAGTACAAAGGTGCTCTGGGCAACCTCAAGCGCGTGAAGCATGTCGCCCTCGGTCGCGCCTTCGTTACCAAAGCGAAGGTTGCTCGCCACCGTGCCCGAGAACAGCCACGCCTTCTGCGGCACATAGGCAATGCGCCCGCGGATTTCATCTTGCGTAAGCTCGCGCAGGTCCACACCATTCAGGCGAATGGAGCCCTTGGTGGCATCGTGGAAGCGCAGCAGAAGCTTTGCCACCGTCGATTTGCCCGAGCCTGTCGAGCCGACGATTGCGGTCGTCTGACCGTGACGGCAGGCAAAGCTCAGGTCGCACAGGGTGTCCTCGTCGGCATCGTCAAAACGAAACGACATATGATCGAACACGGCAACAGCATCCGCATCGTCCTCGGAGGCAGGCGCCCCGTCACCCAGCGTGCGCTCGCCATCGACGATGCTCGGCTCAATCTCCAACACCTGCTGCGCACGGTTCAGGCACGCGGCAGCACGCGGAAGCGTCAGCACCACCATCTGCGCCATCATCACAAAGAACAGAATCAGAATTGCGTACTCAAGCACCGCCGAGATACTCGCAATCTGCATGGCGTGGACGCCCGCGCGGTTGCCGCCCACCCACAGCACCGCCACCTCGGCGATATTCATCAAAAAGAAGCTGGAACTGTCGAGACCCACAAACAGGTGGTTGACCTTGATGGCGTTGGCCGCGTAATCGCTAAACACCTCGTCCAGGCGCTGCTCCTCGTGGCGCTCCTTGTTAAATGCGCGGATGACGCGCACGCCCACGATGTTCTCGCGCAGCACCACGTTCATGCGGTCGATAAAGCTCTGCAGGCGCATAAAGATCGGCGCGGCGTTAGCCACCGTAAAGACCGCCGCCACCAGCACGATCGCAACGACCACACCAAGCAGCGTGCCCATGGCGGGATCGATGAACCAAGCAAAAATGATGCCTGCCACGGCCAAGAACGGCACCGGCAGCACCAACTGAATCGTCTGAAGGACAGCTTGCTGAATCACGTTGATGTCGTTGAGTGAGCGCGTGATCATCGAACCCGTGCCAAAGCGCTCAAAGTCGCTGGCGGACAGCTCGAGCGACTTGTCGTACACGGCATTGCGGATATCGCAGGCCACGTTGGCGGCCAGGCGCGCCGAAAGATAGCAGCCCAACACCGTGCCGCCGCTGGCCATGCCGGTCGCGATAAGCATGTACAGGCCGTTGCGTAAAATATAGTCGATGTCGCCCGTGGTAATACCGGTGTTGACCATGTTCGCCAGCATCGTGGGAACCAACAGCGTACCGACGTTATC
>UQPP01000062.1 GCA_900543025.1 uncultured Collinsella sp. | reverse complement strand
TCCCGATACCGCGCATCAGGTAACGCGTGAGTCGCTGCTTGTACGCAGTGCGGTATCGTCCTTCGTTTCGAAGGCTTACCTGATGAGCTATCTCAAGTTCAACGGGTTTAATAGCTAGCCGACGTATAAAACGGGCGGGACAAAGAGCCATCTGCCGCTTTGTCCCGCCAGTATTTTTGCTTGGTTGGACTTTATTTGCCCGAAGCTACGCCCATGCCGTAGCCGATGATGAGGCCGTGCATCTCGGCGTAATAGGAATCCAGGCCGTTGCAGGGCATGATGATGGTCTTGGAGCCGGGCCAATGCTCAATAATGCGATCGGCCAACGCCTGGGCGCTCGATGCGTTCTCCACATGGTCGATGACGACCTCGCCGCCCGTAAAACCCTCGGCTTCCATGGTGTCGATGATCTTGTTGAGCATCTTCTTTTCGCCACGCGTGTGCCCGACGAGATCGATTTTACCGGCCTCGCTCGCCGTGCCCAAAATGCGGATATTGAGCTTGTTGGCAATGACGCCGGCTGCCTTAGGGATACGTCCGGCTTTGGCCAGGTTTTCGTAATTGCACAAGCTGAAGAGGATTTTGCTGTTCTGCTCAAGGCTATCGAAGTATGCGCAAGCGTCCTCGAATGAGACATCCGGATTGCTTGCAAGATAGCGGTCGAACAGCAAGAAAATGAGGTCCATTTTGCCGCCAGCTGCGCGCGAATTGACTAGATGAATCTGCCGGTCGGGCTCCTCGGCAAGAACCATATCGCGAGCCGTGGCTGCTGCGTTGTAGCTGCCCGACACGCCCTCAGAGATCGGCATGCAGATGGTCTTGTCTGCCAATTTGAAGAGCTCGGCCCACTCCCCTACGCTGGGACAAGCGCTCGAAGAAGCGTTCGTCTCCGCCTGAACAGCGCAGTTGAGTTCATGAACATCGAGTGAAAGGTCATCGACGAATTCACGCTCCCCCACTCGAATTTTGAGGGGCGCAAATGCAAAGGTGGTATGGGGCGCAGTCGGTTGCCAATCGCGGAGGTTACAGCTTGAATCGGAGATAAGTGCCCAGCTCATAGAGGGTCCTTTCTAATTGTTCCTCAACAATTATAGCCATCTTGCAAACTGAATGTGCGGCTATCTAGTTTTGAATACTAGATAGCCGCACAATATTAGAGAAAAACGAATGGACCTCGCGACTTAAAGCCACGAGGTCCACATTCACACGCTGTGTAAGATGACTTAGTAACGCACGAAGATATAGTTATTGTTCATGCCGGCGGCAACGGAGCTGATGATAACACCCGTGTTGTAGTCGGAAGCATGAATCATCTGACCACCACCGATGTAAATGCCGGTGTGGTACGAGTTGACCACAACGTCACCGGGCTGCGGATCGGACACACGCGTCCAGCCCATAAAGGTGCCCGTGGTGCCCAGGCGGCAATAGCGACCAGTGAGGCAATAGCTAACAAAACCAGAGCAGTCGAAACTGTTCGGGCCAATTCCGCCCCAGGAATAAGCGCAACCAAGCTTGCTGTATGCACGCGAGACAACAGAACCGCCGTCAACGGACTGGCTCGGAGCAGGCGTGGAGGGCTGCGGCGTCGGAGCGGGTGCCGGCGTAGGAGCCGGAGTGTTGCCGCCCTGGTTGTTGTTATTGCTGGTCTGGCCACCGTTGTTGGTGTTCTCGGTCGTACCGGCAGTCTCGTTGCTCACCGTGGCCTTCTCAGCGGTGCTGGCGTTGATGCCGGCCTGCAGCGCGGCGTTGGCCTCGGCCTCTGCGGCAAGCTCGGCCTGCAGCTGCGAATCCAGGGAGTTTACGACGTTCTGGGCTTCAGCCTGCTGGGCGTTAAGCTCGTCGACCTTCTTTTGCGTGGCGGCGACGTTCTTCTCCTGCTCGGCCTGCTTATCGGTGAGCTGCTGCTTAAGCTCCTTGACCTCTTGAATGGTCTGAGCTTGCTTATCGGAAACTTTGCCGTAGTAGAACAGACGGTTGAGCATATCGCTCAGGTCATCGACGCCCGTCAGAACCTGAAGCAGGCTCAGACCGCCGGTTTTGTACTCGCCGGCGACATAGGTCGAGAGCTTGGCCTGACCATCGGCGATCTCCTGCTGCTTTTGCGTGATCTCGCCGGCAGTCTGATCGAGCGCCTGCGTCTGCGTGGCGAGCTCATCGTAAATCTGCTGGGTTTGGGTGCCGATCTGCTCGAGCTTAGTACGAGCAGCGGCAAGGTCGGATGCGGTATCGGCGTAGGCAGGAGCCGCGAGGCCCAAGCCCAAAACACAAGCGAGGGTTGCCGTAGCAGCGCAGCGTGCCATGTTTTTGTGCGTGTTTGCTGTGCGCATGTAGCTTCCTTTCCAGTAACTAAGGGTAACGGCTAGTCCACCGTCACCAGACTAAAGAGCTCTACATCGTCATTAGACGGCGTGAGCTTCTCGCGCGGGTTGAGAAACGCAAGCTCAAGGATACAACCGTAACCGACAAGCTTTGCGCCCATATCTCGCACCAGTTTACCTGTTGCCTCGACGGTTCCGCCCGTCGCGACTAAGTCGTCCAGAATCAACACGGTATCTTTAGAGCTGATAGCGTCGGCATGGATCTCAATTGAATCGGTGCCGTACTCGAGCTCGTAGCTCTGGCTTACGGTCTCACGCGGCAGCTTGCCCGGTTTACGTGCGGGAACAAAGCCAGCGCCAAGGGCTACAGCCACCGGTACGCCAACCATAAAGCCGCGAGCCTCGGGACCCACGACCTTGGTGATTCCCATGTCGGCAAAGTGCTCGGCGAGGGCATCGGTCATGGCTTTGAGCGCCTCGGGATTGCCAAAGAGCGGCGTGATGTCTTTGAAGATGACTCCGGGCTCGGGATAGTCGGGGATGTCGACGATTTGAGATACGAAGTCGTACATTGCATGACCTTTCAATGGGTTGCCGGATAAGCGGCAGCTGTTATTTGCCTGCGGTGGCGGTGCCGGATTGCGAAGGGGCGACGACCTTGAGCGGTTTTACGAGAGAATCCTCGTGCGAAGCCGGCACGGCAGTCTCTTCGTTTTTGGCCTTGGTGGACTCGGAGCGAGTGATTTCCTCATCGAGTGCATCGATATCGGCGTCTTCGACCACGGCGTTGAGCGACTCAAAAACGCGGTTCTTGAGCAGCGCGGTGTGCACGCCCTCCGTCAGGTCGTGAAGCTTCTTAAACGCACGCTCGAGCTTGGCGTCGCGCTCGTCATCGGAGGTATCCATTCCGAGCATGCTCACGAGCACCTGTTCAAACATCGAGGACTCGCGGTTGGCGGAAGACACGTACTGACGCAGGTTGCGCGGCTCGATATGGAAGCGTGACAGCTCGGAGCAGTAGCGGATGATCGGAAAATCGCGACCATCGACGAGCTCACGATTCTGTGGACTCTTGATGATGCGAATGAGGTCGTTCTCGGCGAGCGAGCGGATAAACGAAATCTCGACGCCCAGCATATCGGGAATGGTCTCGATGGGATGCAGCTTTTGCTTAGTCTCCTTGGGCTCCGTCTTGAGCGGAACATCGGACAGCAAGCCCACCTCGTAGGCGAGCGTTGACAGGTCCGTGGCGTTTTCCAAGCGCTGCTTAATCACGTTGAGCGGCATGTAGCGAGTCTTCTGCAGATGCAGAATGACCTCCAGGCGATCAACGTCCTCCTTGGAGTACTGACGGTATCCCTTTGGCGTACGATGAGGGGTAATGAGCCCCTCATCCTCTAGAAATCTAATTTTTGAGTTCGAAAGATCGGGGTATGCGCCTCGAAGTAGGTTGACGACTTGGCCGATACTCAGATAGTTGCGTTCGGCCATGCCCTACTCACCGGTTTCGATGCGCTCCGGCGTGCTCTCGTGGTAGATGAGCGTAAACGTACCGATCTGGACGGAAGAACCGTCGTGCAGCGGGGCTGCATTGACGATGGCACCGTCGACCCAGGTGCCATTGAGCGAGCCCAAGTCCTCGATGCGAGCGCCGAGGCCCTCGCGAATAATGCGCGCGTGGCTGCGCGAAACAGTCATGTCGTTGAGGAAGATGCCGTTTGCAGGATCGCGGCCGATGGTGGTCACGTCGTCCTCGAGCTCAAAAGCGGCACCAGTCTGCGGACCCTTGACGATGGACAGAACGGGGACGGTGATGCGCACGTTGGCCATGAGGTCGGGAACGGTGACGTCGCTTGAAGGCACGCGGAATACGCAGGTAGCGTCAGCAGTCTTATCATTCTGAGACATATTGTTAACCATGTTGTCCATGACAACCCCTAACTTATCGCGGACGTGCCGCAAATAATGAACCGTACGTAATCATACCCCAACGAATCAGTCTTCGATTTCAGGGTTCAGAAAGTCGATGTCCTCGTCCTCGGGATGCGCGAGAGCCTGTTTAATGGCCACTCCGCCCTTAATGGAGTAGATGACAGCCGTGAGCATGGAGAAGATCACGCCGCCGTACACAAAGAAGATGCCGAGGGGCACCGAGCTTCCGTTGAGGCCCGGGAAGGCCGTAAGGGTTGAAGATAAAAGGTGCAGGCCGTCAATAACGGGGAAACCGAGCAGCATGAGTGAGAAGCCGGTCATGAGCAGCGCCGTGGCAATCTTTCCGGGAAAGACCACATCGATGGGGCGACGGTGATAATGACGCACGATAAGCGTGCCGATGCCCAGATAGATGTCGCGGCCAATAATGAGTACGCAGACCCAGATGGGCAGCTCTCCGCGGACCACCAGTCCAAGTACGCCGGTGAACAGCAGCGCACGGTCGCAAATGGGATCCATGACCTTGCCGAGCCACGAGACCGTCTTAGTCATGCGGGCGATCTGACCGTCCATCCAGTCGGTGGAGGCGGCAACGGCGTAGATAACGATGGCGATGACACGGTTGTTATCCGTCACAAACAGGTACAGAAATACCAGGGTGAGGATCAGGCGCGTAAAGGTGATGAAATTGGAGATCGTAAAGATCTTATTCGACGGGTAATCGGAAGTGCCGATAAGCTCCTTTTTGATCTTCTTTTTGATGCCCACAGGACTCCCCCGCTGGTTAACGACAAAACTTTCGATACTATACCCGTTCCGGCGATGTCTATCCAGCCAAGCCATAGAGAGTCCAGACATGTGGAGGGTGTTGTGGGCGGGGCGAGACCATGCATTTGTGTACATCAGCCTCCAAACATTTCGAAAATTTTCGATTTTGGAGGCTGACGTACACGTTTTGATTCGCATACGTATCGAGCGGTGCAGTCGTTGATTCTTTGTTGCTTTAAGCAATTAAATAAAAAAGCCAGGCACTAGGTGCCTGACCTGCAAACTTCTGGTCGGGACGACTGGATTCGAACC
>UQPP01000061.1 GCA_900543025.1 uncultured Collinsella sp. | reverse complement strand
GGCTCTGTTAGACCAGGATTGACATATATGTGTCCCCACGGTGCCATATCGTTGACCCCGTAGACCGCGATGATGGGGGCAGCATGAACGCCGAAGACCTGGTCCTCAACTTCAAGAAGGGCATGGCGAACCTCAGCAAGACCGAGCGCCGCCGCGCTATCGAGTCCGTCAGGGACGTGATCCGCGCGGCGGCGTTCGACGACGCGGCCGGCTCCGCCTACGAAATCGAACGCTGCCCGCGCTGCGGGTCCGCCGCGGTCGTGAAGAAGGGCAAATCGAAGAACGGCGAGCAGCGCTACCTCTGCCGGGGCTGCGGCAGGACCTTCGGCATGGGCAGCGAGCGCATCCTGGGGACGAGCAGGCTCCCGAAGGAGACCTGGATGGCCTACGCCGAGTGCTTCGTGCTCATGCTGCCCCTGCGCGAATGCGCGAGGCGCTGCCGCGTCTGCCTCAAGACCGCCTACACCATGCGCCACAGGCTGATCGAGTGCCTCTCGGCCTACTCCCCCTCGTTCAGGGTCGAGCGGGGCTGCGGCTGCGAGCTCGACGAGACCTATTTCCCCGAGTCGTTCAAGGGCAACCACGCGAAGGGGTCGTTCACGATGCCGCGCCCCTCCCGGCACCGCGGCAAGCAGGTGCACAGACGCGGGCTGTCGCGCGAGCGGATCTGCGTCATGACCGGAGTGAACGACTCGAACGAGACGTTCCTCGAGGTCACGGGGCGGGGCGCCCTTTCGAGGGAGCGCGCCATGGACGCGCTGAGGGGCCGCATCGCGGCCGGCTCGGTCGTCGCGACCGACAGGGCGGCCGCCTACGTCGGCGTCCTCGCCGAGCTCGAGGTCGCCGCGCACGCGGCCTACGACCCCAAGGACCGCTCCGGGGGGGGGACCATCAACCGGGTCAACACCGTCCACTCGCTCCTCGGCGCCTTCATGGAGCCGTTCAGGGGCGTGTCGACGAAGCACCTCGACGCCTACCTCGCCTGGTTCAGGTGGTGCCGGACCTTCATGGCGACCGATTCCGGCGCGGCCGGGCGCACGGTCGCGCGGCAGCTCGCGCACGGCGTCTGCAGGAGCCGCGTCCGCGACATGTTCAACGTGGAGCCGCCCTACATGGACTACTGGGCCGCGCCCGCCGCATAGAGGCGGTAGAATGGTCGCACCGCGATACACGAGGAGGGGTGAGGCCATGCCGTCGAACATACCGGCCACGACGATCCGCATCGACCCGGAGGTCAAGAGGGAGGCCACGGCCATCCTGGACGAGCTCGGCCTGTCCATGTCCACCGCCGTCAACGCGTTCCTCAGGGCGCTCGTCCGAGAGGGCGGGATGCCGTTCGAGATGAGGGTCAAGACGCCGGCGCCCGACGAGGAGACGGCGAGTTAGCCGGCAGGTCGGCATGAAACGGCAGGGCCAGGCGAGCAACTCGTCCGGTCTCGGGCGCATCGCCCCTTGCCGGATTCAGATTCGACAAGGGGCGACCATTGTGCAATCGCAAGAAGATGACGGGGCGGAATGTCAATCCTGGTCTAACAGAGCCTTAAATAATCATTTGGCTGCCCGCTGGCTAAGTGAGTAGACTTTTTTGGAAATGCCGAGCACCCAACATATTTGCCTCAATAAAACCGCAGGTCACAGACTAGTGCTCTGTCGGTGTGGTCGGGGATTCGGTAAAAATCTACTCACTTAGTTTTACGTGATGCATATTGTTCGCAACGAGACCCCAGCCGGGGCGATTCCATCGCAAATTCCGGTGACCGGGGGCAGCTAATTAGGCTCCGTATGGGTTGCGGTCGCGTTCGATGCGTTGACGGATGTGGCGGTACTCGATAATCAGCAGCACCAGCAGTAGGGTCATGATGGCCAGGTAGCTCACCACGGCGCCCAGCAGGCCCAGCAGGTTGATCAGGATCACCGGGAGCACCACGCTCACGGCAAAACAAATCAGGTAGACCTTGGTGACGTCTCCAGCGTGGCGCAGCACCGTGATGATGGCGTAGATAAAGTCGATGGCCGCGGTGACGCCGCCGGCGACGACCATCAGCAGCGCCAGCGTACGGTAGCGTTCAAAGCTGAGGCCGTACATAAAGCTCATGAGGGGAATACCGGGACCTGCCATAAATGCGGCGCACACGGCGGTGATGACCACGATCAGCGCCATAACGGCAACAATAATCAGGTCAAAGCGACGACGCTTGCGAGGATTAGCCCAAATGCTCGACAAGCGCAGGAGCTGCGGTTTATAGATAAATCCAATGCTCAGCAAAATAGCCTGCGCCGGAAAGAACAGGGCATTAAAGTACAGCTGGTATTTGTAGGCTAGTGTTCCTTCCATCACAAACTTGGGCATGCTCTCGATAAGATTGAACAGGAATAGCGCGCCAAAGAGTGGGGCACAATGGACAAACAGGTGGCCGACTTCGCGCAGGCTCACGCGGCGCGATTTTTCGGTTTCGAGCAGGGCAAGCGGCGCGGTGACCAGCACGAGTGAGGCGATCGCGGCGATGCCCATGGCCATGGCAGCGATGGGCATGCTGCGCGTGAGGAACAGCGCCACGCTAAAGACCGCGATGACGCCGGCGGAACGCAGCGTTTGGCTCATGCCGGCCAAATAGAGTTTGTCGGCCTGCTGCAGGCGGCCCTCGTACACGTCCGCCACGCCGTCGATCACCTTATAGAGGTAGACGCCCAGGCCGATCGTGGCCATCTGCGCATCGTAGCCGCGGGCGCTGCTGTATAGCAGGCCGCATGCCAGCGCGAGCGCTCCGCAGATCCAGCGGTTGAGCTGGTAGGAGGCAAAGGATGTCTTTTCGTCGATGTCCGAGACCTGGAAATTGCGCACGCCGTAGTTGCACGCGATCATGATGAGCGTGCCGGTGACAAAGGCGATGGAGAACTTGCCGGCCTCCTCGGCGCCTACGAGCTGCGTCGACACAATGGTGAGCAGCGGAAACGCCATGCCCCATACGGCGGTGCCCAGGGTATTCCAAAGGTAGTCGCGACGGGTGGCGTGATCTTCGTACTCGGCTTCTTGCGTGGAGAAGCCGCCGCCGTAGACGGCTCCGAGCAGGCGGTTCCACCAGGCATTGACCATGCGGTGGATGGGGCCGGGCTGGCGATCGCGCTCGCGGCGACGGCGTGTGGCCTGACTGCCGTCGGGACCGCCGGCGTTACGCTGGCTCAGCTCTTGGATTCGTGCGAGCTCCTCGGCGGTGTGCGATGCGGGGAACAGGCCGTTCTCGATGCGTCCCCCTTGGGCCTTCGCGGCGCCGTCTCTCGATGCAGCGGGGTTGGAGATGCCGTTGCGGCGGGCGATGGCGCGGCGAATGCTATCGAGGGGCGTGATGCTCAAGGCGGAGTCCTTTCTATTGCTGCGCTTTAGTATAGACGCGACGGTGTTCGCTCGTGTTTTTGAACAGGTTGTTCGATAATTTCGGCGGCGCCATTCAGTAGTCGGCACTTTGGGAACGTCCCTAAGTGCCGGCATCCGGGGACACTCCTTGAATGTTGCCTGTTCAAGAGTGTCCCCAATGACTAGTCGTTTAAAAACGTCCCCAATGACTAGGCCGCTTGCCTGCGATTTTTGACCGTTGGGCGGGCTTGCCGCCCTTGCCGCAAAAACGTTTTTGCATATCGGGTACAACGGGCTTTACGTGAGTAAAGTGCGCGCCGCGTCCACGTGTCGCGTTTTTAAAGGAGGCCCCATGCCTGGTGTTACCCCTGCAGAAGTTTTGTCCAACTTTGGTATTACGCTGGTCGAAGATCCCGCCGAGAACCAGCCCCGTCTGCTGGTCGATCTACCCGCCGCGGAGCTCGTCGAGCATGCCATCCTCCGCGAAGAAGGCCGCATGGCATCCAACGGCGCGCTGGTGATCGAGACGGGGGAGCGTACCGGCCGTTCCCCCAATGACCGGTTTATCGTTGACACCTCCGATGTTCACGACAAGATTGCCTGGGGCGCCGTCAACCGCTCGCTGTCCGTCGAGAGCTATGAGGCCATCAAGGCCGGCATCGTCGACTATCTCAACGAGCGCGACGTGTTCGTCACCCGCGGCATGGCCGGCGCCGACCGCAACCATACGCGCCGCCTGCTCGTCGCCTGCGAGCGTGCCAGCCAGGCGCTCTTCATTAAGCAGATGCTCGCCCGCCCGCTCGCCCGCGAAATCGCGCGCACCGGCGAGCCGGACTTCTGCGTGCTCGCCGCGCCGGGCTACCAATGCGACCCTGCCATCAAGGGCCTCAACTCCAGCGCCGCCGTGGTCATCAACTTCCAGGAGCGCGTGATTTTGGTCGCGGGTACCGGCTACTCCGGCGAAATCAAAAAGTCCATCTTCAGTGTCATGAACTACCTGCTGCCTGTCGAGGACGACGTGCTGCCCATGCATTGCTCGGCCAGCATGGATCCCGTCACGCACGAGACCGCCGTGTTCTTTGGCCTGTCCGGCACCGGCAAGACCACGCTTTCGGCCAATCCCACGCGCCTGCTGATCGGCGACGACGAGCACGGTTGGTCCGACATGGGCATCTTCAACATCGAGGGTGGCTGCTACGCCAAATGCGAGGGCCTGGACGCCTTCCACGAGCCCGAGATCTTCAACGCCGTCCGTTTTGGCGCCATTTGCGAAAACGTGGTGCTCGACGAGAACCGCAAGCCCAACTACGACGACATCTCGATCACGCACAACACGCGCGTGGCCTATCCCGTCGAGCATATCCCCAACGCGTGGACCAAGGGCATGGGCACCACTCCCAGCGTCGTGCTGTTCCTGACCTGCGATGCCTTTGGCGTGCTGCCGCCTATCTCGCGCCTGACAGCCGACGCCGCCATGTATCACTTTGTGACGGGCTTTACGGCCAAGATCCCCGGCACCGAGGTTGGCGTCACCGAGCCCACGCCCACGTTCTCCTCGCTGTTTGGCGAGCCGTTTATGCCGCTCGACCCCATGGTCTACGCTAAGATGCTCGGCGAGCGCATCGCCGACGGCCGCACGCGCGTCTACCTGGTCAACACCGGTTGGATTGGCGGCGGTTATGGCGTGGGCCATCGCATCGAGCTGGCCTACACGCGCGCCCTGGTCGCTCGCGCCCTCGACGGTACCATCGAGGACAGCGAGTTTGTGCACGACGATATCTTTAATGTCGACATTCCCACTACGTGCCACGGTGTGCCCGACGGCATCCTGGTGCCGCGCCAGTACTGGCAGAGCACCGCGCGCTACGACGAGGCAGCGCACAACCTGGCGGTGATGTTCGAGGAGAACTTCGAGAAGAAGTACTCGCACCTTCCCGAGTCCGTCAAGGCCGCCGGCCCGCACGCCCAGGTGTCCGCCGAGGCCCGTCATCGCGGCCGCGGCTTGCTGGGACTCCGCCACTAGCGTCGCCGCAAGTCCATAACCACCACAAAGGGGACAGT
>UQPP01000060.1 GCA_900543025.1 uncultured Collinsella sp. | reverse complement strand
ACGAGCGGGGGCTCCTGTCGTTTCCGTGCCCCTGGATTGGGTCATAGTGTCTGACTTATGCTCAACCTACGATAATTCCAAACTGGGTGAGTTACTCACTGTAGCGGGTGGCTATGGCGGCTCAGGGGTAGTCATTGGGGACGTTCTTGTTTGACTAGTCGTTTAAGAACGTCCCCAACGACTACCCGGGGGGAGTTGCCTTCCCTCGTGGCGGTCTTCTAGCAGAAAAACCAAGTGAGTAGGCTTTTTGCAGAAGGCCGAGCACGCCCTAAAACGCCACAGCTCTGACCTGCAGTTTTATAGATCATTTGTCGCGATGTGCTCGGCAGGTTCAAAAAAGTCTACTCACTTGTATCTGAGACGCACCAGGTTGGCAAAAACCGCCGCGAAAGGGCCCCTGGTCCCTTCGCGGCGGTCATACGCCTCTGATTTTGCGACGATTTTGCCCGCTTGTTATTCGCTGTAGCGGGTGGCGATGGCGGCTCGCACCATGCCGGTGCTCATGAGGTAAGTTACCAAGAAGTAGCCGCCGTAGGATGCCAAGAAGATCGCACAGGTGAGGCCCACCGTGCCACCGATGCCCATGTGGCCGAACGTGCTCACCAGGTCGATAACCACCTTGAGCGCCACAAAGGAGTGCGCCAGGCCCACTGCCAGCGGGAACAGGAAGAACACCGCTTGCTGTGCCATCACCGAATGGCGAATCTGGCGGTCGTCGCAGCCGATCTGCGCCAGCACACGATAGCTGCGGCTGCCGTCGGCCACATTGGAGAGCTGCTGGATCGACAGAATCGCCGCGCATGCAACGACCAATACAAAGCCGATGTAGATGGCTAGGTAGCTAATAAGACCGTTCATTTGCGCTGCTTGCACGTACATCTCGGAGCGTGTGATGAAGAGTCCCCACGACCCCGGCTCCTTGCCGTCAACGAGCAGATTGTCGAGCGCAGTGTATTTAATGCTCTCGTCTGCCTCGGTCGTATCCATCCCCTGTTTGTAGTTAACGAGCAGGCTACTGGAATACGGTTGCAGATTAAGTTGGGACAACAGCTCATCGGCAACGACGACGGTACCCGGATTACTGCCCATCGCCGAGTTGGCGATGGCAGCCGTATCCTCGTCCGACTTGTCGCCAGCGGGCTTGAGCGTATGCCCGCCCAAGGTAAGGGCATGGCCGCCAGCCATATACTTGGTGTACATGTCGACCAGCTCGCCGCCCATATCACACGTGAGCAAGTACTGGTCGCGACCAATGCTCACCGGCTCCTTGCCCATCATCTGGCGCAATTTGTTGTACTGACTTGCCGGCGTCACAGACAGGCCTATCGTGGCGGAGTTGCTACCCTCGAGCGCCGTGGGGAGCTTTTCGCCCATGATCTTGCACATCTCACCTGGAGTCACCGAAGGATCCGAGCCGCCAAGCGGATAACTCAGATACGAATCGATCTGCACATGCTCACCGGCAACATCGGCGATATTGACCTTCTTGCCGGTCTCGAGGTTGTTGTCCGCCGACTTACCATAAATACTCTCCGTATCATTGTCCGGATCGACAAGCTCACCATGCCACGCAGAGTACAAGTCGACCGTTGCGTCGGCCGGCACCATACGATCGGCCTCAGACGGGTCAGCATACTCTTTGTAACGGTCGAGATCATCGGGCATGTAGTAGCTATACGTCTGCGACATATCGGCCGGCGTAAAGCGCTCCAGATTCTCGTTCATCACGTTGGCGATCGACATACCGCACGTCACCGAGGTAATGGCCAAAAATAGGATCATCGCGATGACGCCCATCGAAAAGCACACCGTGTTGACCTTGGCCGCAAGCTGGCGCACGGTAAACATGTTGAGACCGCGCCAATACACACCGCGCAGGCTCTGCAGCAGCTTGATGAGCATGCCCGAGAGTCCCCAGAACAGGGCAAAGGTGCCCACGGTAACCATAGCGGTCGTGATGCCAAACTGGTTCATGGCCTCTTGCAGCTTGCTGTCCGTCTCGGTGAGCGGGAACCCATCACGTAGCAGACGGTAATAGGCCACGCCCACCAGCACCACGCCCACGGCAAAGATGGCAATCGCAATCCAGGGGTTGCGTGTCTTGATGCTCTCGTTGCGACGCTCGGCACCCATAAGCTCGATGAGTTTGGTACGACGCACGGCGAGAAGGTTCAGCAGCAACGTGAGCACAAACATTACGAGCATGCAGGCAAGGGTCAGGTTGAACGCATGCACCGAGAAGAAGAAGTGGAAATTGGCGATCTGTGTCTTAAAGAGCGAGGCCGTAAAGAATACCATGAGCTGAGAGAGCCCCACGCCCAGCACGATGCCGGCGACAAAGGCGCCGACCGAAACGATCACAGTCTCGAGCGCCATAATCGTGGCGACGCGCCCGCGCCCCATGCCGAGTACCTGGTACAGGCCAAACTCCTTTTTGCGGCGTTTCATGATGAAATTATTGGCGTACACCATCAAAAAAGCCATGACGCCGGCCAAAAAGTACGTGAGGTAGCCGAGCATGGTACCCATGACCTCGGACAAGCCCGCTTCCTCGATGCCGGCGATGTCGACCTGCATCGAGACGGTGTTAAAGGCATAGAAGACCGTGACGCCCAGGGTGAGCGTCAACAAGTAAACGAGGTAGTCGCGGCCGGCGCGGCGGACGTTGCCCCAAGCGAGTTTACAGAGCATCGGAGCCCTCACCGCCCATCATGGCAACGACCTCCATAATGCGGTCGAAGAACTCTCGGCGGTCGGTGTCGCCGCGGCGCAGCTCGGTGAAGATCTTGCCGTCACGAATAAACAGCACACGGCTCGTGTAGCTGGCGGCAAAGCTGTCGTGCGTAACCATGAGCACGGTGGCGCGCAGACGGCGGTTGAGGGCCTCCAGGCTCTCAAGCAGCAGGCGAGCGCTCTTGGAATCGAGGGCGCCGGTGGGCTCGTCGGCCATGATCATGGTGGGGTCGGTGACAAGCGCGCGACAGGCGGAAACGCGCTGCTGCTGGCCGCCGGACATCTGGTAGGGATATTTGTCGAGCACCTGGCTCACGGACAGACGCGCGGCCACGTCCTGCACGCGGGTCGAGATCTCTGCCGAATTTGTGCGGGCGATGGTGAGCGGCAGGGCGATGTTCTCGCGTGCCGTGAGCGTATCGAGCAGGTTGGAGTCCTGGAAGATAAAGCCGAGCTCCTCGCGGCGGAACTGCGAAAGCTTAGCCTGCTTCATGCGCGTAACGTCCTGCCCGTTGATGCGGATGGTGCCGCTCGTGGCGCTATCGATGGTCGAGACGCAGTTGAGCAACGTCGACTTGCCCGAGCCCGAGGCGCCCATGATGCCAACGAATTCGCCGCGGTTGACGGTAAAGCTGACGTCGTTGAGCGCGCGGGTCACGTTGCCCAGCGCTCCATATACTTTTTCGAGATTCGCGACCTCCAGTACCGGGGTCGCCATGTGCGTGGTTTGCATACCGAGTCCTTTCTTGCGATTAGTCTACGGCATCTATAGTCGCAAGAAGCCGAGTCGGCTACCAGCGATATGGCTTACGGTTGCCTTACCGTTGTGTAAGGTAGGGGTAGCCACCCTGTTACGTGTTGATGTTGAGAGAGGACTCCTGTTGAAGACTGTTCATGTTGCAGCTGGGATCATTCGCAAGGAAGGATCTGACGAGCTGCTGGCCGTGCAGCGCGGCTACGGCGATATGCAGGGACTTTGGGAGTTCCCCGGCGGCAAGCTCATGCGCGGCGAGGCACCCGAAGACGCCATGCGACGCGAGCTCATGGAAGAGCTGCAGGTAAAAGTCACCAACCTGCGCGATTTTTACACCGTTGAGTATGACTACCCCGATTTTCATCTCTCGATGGAGTGCTACTACTGCTCGCTCGCCGATGAATCCGATAAGCCCCAGAAGCACGACCGCCAGCTCGATATCCGCTGGATTCCGCGTACCTCGCTTGCCATGGTGGAATGGATGCCCGCCGACAAGGGGCTCATTGATGCTCTGATTGAGTTAAAGGAAGATCGGCTTGAGGCCAACGGCGCTGCCAACGACGCCGAGGCCACCGCGACCGACGAGCCCGCCACCAAGCCCAAGCGCGCACCTAAGCGCCGTAGCAAAAAGCGCCCCAAACCAGGTCTGCTCGACGGCATCGACACCTCGGACCTTTCCGCCGACGAGCGTGAACTCGTGCGCCGTCGCGCCGCTATAAAAAAGTCCATGAAGGGCAACAAGCGTGCAAACACCAAGCCCGAGCTGCTCGTTCGCCAGCGCTTGCGCGCAGCGGGCCTTACGGGTTATCGCTTGGAATGGAAGGTTCCCGGCAAGCCCGACATCGCCTTCCCCGGCCGCAAGATCGCCATCTTCGTCAATGGCTGCTTTTGGCACCGCTGCCCCAAGTGCAACCCTAGCCAGCCCAAGCGCAACGTTGAGTTTTGGGAGGCAAAGTTCCGTCGCAACGTCGAGCGCGACCGCGCTGCCGTGGCAGCACTCACTCAAATGGGCTGGACACCCATAACCATCTGGGAATGCGAGCTCAAAAAAGACCGCATCGACGCCACGATGGAAAAGGTCATCGAGCAGGTGCGCGCCGCAGAGCCACAGCGCTAGGAACGAGCCATCCACACGCCCCACACAGGCGAGCCACATCCGCGTCACAAACCTTAGAAAGCCCTTAAGTCCAAAACCTTTCAAGAGTGTTACTCGATAGCTTTAACCTGCGGTTTCATCGTAATTGCAAACCTCATTAAGCCTTTCTTTAGCGCTTCTTTGCGACGTCCGCGGCATAATACTGCCAACGCACGGGACCTAGCAGCACACCCCGTGCGCTATCTTTTGGTGGACATCGAGGAGGCCGCATAAGCATGCATTCTTCCAATGACGCAGCACAGCAGCCATCCCTAAAACATGCAGACCTTTTCTCCTTCCCCCCGACACAGAGAAACGGCCTCCTCGACTCCCCAACCACAAAAGCCAAACGCTCAACCGACCAGAGCCACAACTTGCGAGCATCGTTCGAAAAGCTCCAAGCATCCCTAGACAAAACCTTCCCCAACCAAGCCCGGGCATACTAACCTCTCATCAACAAAGAAGCCCTGACGCCCCACCCATTTCCGCCCCAACGCCACAAGGGCGATCGGGCAGGACGGCTTGGGCGGGTTCCCGTACTTAGTTTCCAAAATCATTCCGCAGCGCGAAGGCCCCCGTTGCCAACGCTTCGTAGAAGCGAGGCAACGGGGGCCTTCATGCGCGAGGACGTTTTGGAAACTAAGTACGGGAACCCGCCCAAGCCGTCCGGTGGGATCAGAGTACCCTTGCTGTTACTCTGCTTTGCCCACAGAGTTGAGGTTGGTCATGCGGATCTTAACCAGCTCGGTGATCTCACGCATGCCCTCCTTGGCCGGCTTCTTGGGATCGAAGCAGGCGGGGTTCTCGGCCATGTAGGCCATGAAGCCCTTGGTGTAGGCCTGACGCAGCTCGGTGGCGTAGTTAACCTTGCAGATGCCGTTCTTCACAGCCTCGGCAACCTGCTCATCGGGCACACCGGAGGTGCCGTGCAGGACCAGCGGCACGTCGACGGCGTCGCGGATGGCCTTGACCACGGACTGCTCGATGTGCGGATCGCTCGTGTACACACCGTGGCTGGTGCCAACGCCAATTGCGAGGGAGGTGCAGCCGGTACGCTCGACGAACTCCTTGGCCTCGGCCGGATCGGTGTAGGGGCTCTCGCCCTCAACCGCGGGACCGTCGTCCTCCTTGCCGCCAACCTTACCGAGCTCGGCCTCGACGGGCACGCCCATGGCGCGGCCAGCGTCGGCGACGGACTTGGTCAGAGCGATGTTGTCCTCGAAAGACTCGTGCGAACCGTCAATCATGACAGAGGTGTAGCCAGTGCGGAAAGCCTGCATGCAGCGGTCATAGCCATCGCCGTGATCGAGGTGCAGAGCGACGGGCACGGAAGCGCGCTCGGCGGCAGCCTTGACCATGCCATAGAAATAGTCCAGACCAGCGGTCTTGATGGTGCCCGGGGTGGTCTGCATGATGACGGGGGACTTGGTCTCCTCGGCAGCAGCCAGAACGGCCATAACAAACTCGAGGTTCTCAACGTTGAACGCGCCGACGGCGTAGTGGCCGGCCTGAGCGTCCTTGAGCATCTTTTCGGTGGTAACAAGTGCCATGAGCGTTTGCTCCTCTCCCTCGCCCGCATCTGGACATCGGGCGTAGTTGTTCACAAGGCGTTTTACCTTGCGTTTTACTGCGCTCATTGTATGAAATTCAGCGTCTTTGCACGTGCGAGATATTGAGCCCATGCAGGTCAATACCGTCGTTTTTGAAAAGTAAACGGAAGGAATTGGAGCCGAGTGGGCGTGTTCGATATTGAATTTTGGGCGTTGAGCGTCTTTCTTTTATAGAAAAGATAAGTAATCGAAAGGTGTTTTCTTACTCAAAAAGAAAATGAACGAAAATAGAGTCAACATAATTCCTGCAAATTTAGCCGAGAATGGAGCAGACATGACCCAAGCTACCAACCGTGCTTTTGCCGACGAACGCCGCGCCGCCATCATGGAAATGCTCGAGCACAACGCCTCGGTGCAGGTAGCAGAAATCGCCCAGACCTTTGGCGTGTCCTCCGTCACCGCCCGCGCCGACCTGGACGCGCTCGCCGAAGCAGGCAAGCTGCGCCGCACACATGGTGGTGCCGTTTCGCTTCACAAGCGCCTGACCGTCTCCACGCAGGATCGCCGCATCAATGTCAACGTCGCCGCCAAGCAGGCCATCGCGCAAAGCGCCATCGAGCTCGTCAATGACGGCGACACGCTGCTCGTCGACTCGGGCACCACGGCGCTCGAGTTCGTCCGGCTCCTTGATCAGCGCGACGGCATCACCGTTATCACGGCCGACATTACCATCGCCGATTATATTGACGAGAGCATGCCCTCGGTCGATGTCGTCATGCTGGGCGGGGCACTGCGCAAAGGTCATCGCTATCTGTACGGCCCACTTACCATGCAGGCTCTCCAAATGGTCCACGCCGATCTTGCCGTCATGTGCCCTGGCGCTTTTGTTCCCGGCTGCGGCTTTACGACCGACTTTCCCCAGATGGCCGAGACCAAAACAGCTATGATCGCCGGAGCCCATCAAAGCGTCGCCCTCATGGACGCTAGCAAGGTTAACGGACGCGGCATGTACCGCTTTGCCGAACTGACTGATGTCGACACCATCGTGATGGACCGTGACCCCGATCATGCCGTCGCCACCTCAATCGCCGAGGCCACCGACGACGCCCGCCCAAATCTCGTCATCGCCGGCGCTTAAACAAAAACCACCACAAAGGTGCCTGTGAACTGCCTCCCATTTCTTGGACATCGGGAAATGGGAGGTTTTC
>UQPP01000059.1 GCA_900543025.1 uncultured Collinsella sp. | reverse complement strand
GAGCACAACCTTGCCAAGGTTGGGGTCGCGGGTTCGAGCCCCGTTGTCCGCTCCAAACGCAACAGCCCGACTACTACGGTAGCCGGGCTTTTTTTTTGTACCTATCTCCTAGGCTCGAACCCGAGAGGGGGCGAGCGTTTTGGGTCGTGGCTGTGGCGTTGTTTGCCGCGGATGTCAGCTTTGGGCGTATCATCGTGGGCATCTCGCAAAACCTCGTTGCAAGGGAGACACACCCCATGGCCACAGAAAAGTCCTTTTCGCGCTCATGGATGTCTGATGCCGCGATCTATCAGATCTATCCGCGTTCGTTTAAGGATTCGACTGGTTCGGGTCTGGGCGATATCGCGGGCATTACCCAGCAGATGGACTATCTTGAGCGGCTGGGTATCGAGGCCATCTGGCTGAGCCCGTTTTACCCATCGCCTCTTGTCGATGGCGGCTATGATGTGGCGGACTACTGCGATGTCGACCCACGTCTCGGCTCACTTGACGACTTCGATGACATGATCGCTGCGGCTCACGCGCGCGGCATCAAGGTCATCGTCGACATCGTGCCCAACCATTCATCCAACCAGCACCCCTGGTTCGAAGCCGCTCTTGCCGCCGGCCCCGGATCGCCCGAGCGCGCCCGTTATATCTTCCGCGATGGTCGCGGCGAGCATGGCGAGCTGCCTCCCACCAATTGGAATGCCAACTTTGGCGGCCCCGCATGGACGCGTGTTGCGGACGGTCAGTGGTATCTGCACATGTTTACGCCCGAGCAGCCGGACTTTGACTGGTCATGCCCTGAGGTTCACGCGCTCTTTTGCGACGTCCTGGCGTTTTGGAGCGATCGAGGCGTCGACGGCTTTCGCATTGATGTGGCGCAGGGTCTCGCCAAGGATCTCGACCGCGATGACCTCGACCGGTGGCATCTCGCCGAGGGCGATGACATGGTTGACGACGGCACCCATCCGCTGTGGGACCGCAATGAGGTCCACGAGATCTATCGCGAGTGGCGCCGCGTGTTCGACCGCTATAATCCGCCGCGCAGTGCCGTTGCCGAGGCGTGGGTGTTGCCCTCGCGCCAGTATCTCTACGCGCGTCCCAGCGAGCTTGGCCAGACATTCAACTTTGAGTTTGCCAAGGCCACTTGGACCTATGATGACATGCGCACTGCAATCGAGAAGGGCTTGAAGGCAGCCGTCGAATCCGATTCCGCCTCGACCTGGGTACTCTCCAACCACGACGTGCCGCGCGTGGCGACACGTTATGCCCTGCCGCAAATCAAGGCGACGCGCTACCATCAGATTGCGCTCGTCTGGCTCTTACGTGACGGGTCGTCTTATGACGAGGACCGTGAACTCGGCGAGCGCCGCGCGCGGGCAGCCCTTTTGCTTGAGCTGGCGCTTCCGGGCTCGGCATACGTGTACCAGGGTGAGGAGCTCGGCCTTTTTGAGGTGGCTGACATCCCGTGGGCTGCACTCGAAGATCCTACTGCGACCAATACGCACGGACCGAAGCGCGAGAAGGGGCGCGACGGCTGTCGCGTGCCCCTGCCGTGGGTGGCGGCGGACGATCCCGCGCAAGGCGGATCGTTTGGGTTTTCACCGGCGGACGCTGATGCGGCGCCCCATCTGCCGCAGCCTGCATGGTTTTCCGATTACGCTGCCGATAGGGAAGAAGCGGACCCGACATCGATGCTTGCGCTCTATCGTGACGCCCTCTGGCTGCGGCGCAAGCTGCGCGGGTGCGCCAACGATCTTGCGTGGCTCGATCTTGACGGGCGCACCGGTCTTGCGGATGGCGCCGACGGCGCCGAGGGCGGCGTCATCGCCTATCGCCGCGACAACGGCTGGGCGTGTGTGACGAACTTCGGCGCAGCACCCGTGGAGCTGCCGGCGGGCAGGGTCCTGCTCACCTCATCACCGCTTGCAGACGGCAGGCTCGCGCAGGACAGCTCTGCCTGGATCATGCTCGGTGAGGTGTAGGGGGCCTCTTGCGGCGAGTTTGCGTTTGCCTACACCTTCCGTGGTGGCTGATGTCTTCGCGAGGTTCGCGAGGGCGTCGCAAAACTTTTCAAAAAAGTTCTTGCATAGGATGCGGGTATCACGTAAGATTAATCCTCGTAAGCGGACATGGCTCAGTTGGTAGAGCACAACCTTGCCAAGGTTGGGGTCGCGGGTTCGAGCCCCGTTGTCCGCTCCATTTGGGCGTTTAGCTCAGGGGGAGAGCGCTTCCCTGACACGGAAGAGGTCAGAAGTTCAAATCTTCTAACGCCCACCAAATGTTCGCAGCTCAGAGGCTATGTCCTCTGGGCTGTTTTGTTTTTTGCCACCAAGCGCGCCGCCAAATAAGTCATCAAATATTGATCCAAGGTCCGTACGCGATGGTCTTTGTATCCCGTAGGGGTGCCGGCAGATTGCATGTGTCCTGGCCCATCATGACCGCAACATGTTGGTCAAGGACAATCTTTTGGATTCTTTTGGCGCGAGCAGCTTGGTTTTGGTGCTATTTGGCGGCGGCACGGTTGAGGGGGTTTCAAAACTGCTGTGCAGGTAGTTGGGTTGATAACGTTTTAGCAGTCTGCCAAGAGGCCTTCATTTATAATGCGTCTGCAAATTGACCAATTGCTTTGACCTGCTGAAACACTATATGTTGTGTTTGACCTAAAAAAAGAATACAGGATATAGATGCCTCTTTGTCGTATGATAGATGGCGGACAGAGAACGAGAACCTTATTCGCCCCATTATTTGGATGGATCTTTGAGCCCCTTGATTGGCTGCGAGGATTGTCCGCATGAGGGCCTATGGTTATCGAAAACACAGATTGCGCGACGGCGCCGCAAGACAGGGTAAGCCCTGCCGGGCATCGTTTGGCTCTGAAGCGCAATGAGGCTACGACGCGAAAGAGGCAAGAGGATGAAGATCATCAAGCGCAGCGGCACCGAGGTTGTCTTTGACATCGATAAGATCGTCAATGCGATTCGCGCCGCCAACTTGGAGGTCGAGGAGAGCTCTCGTCTAACCGACCGCCAGGTGGTTTACGCGGCACAAAACGTCGCCGAGGCATGCGAGAACGCGGGTCACACCGTGTCGGTCGAGGAGATCCAGGATCTGGTCGAGGACGAGATCATGCGTCTCGACTGCTACGAGGTCGCTCGCCATTACATCATCTATCGCTATGTTCAGAGCCTGAAGCGCCAGAAGAACACGACCGACGACAAGATTCTGTCGCTGATCGAGTGCAACAACGAAGAGGTCAAGCAGGAGAACTCCAACAAGAACCCGACCGTCAACTCCGTTCAGCGCGACTATATGGCCGGCGAGATCTCCAAGGACCTGACCCAGCGCGTGCTGCTGCCCCAGGAGATCGTGGATGCCCACAACGAGGGCCTGATTCACTTCCACGATTCGGACTACTTCGCCCAGCACATGCATAACTGTGACCTGGTGAACCTGGAGGATATGCTCCAGAACGGCACCGTTATCTCGGGCACGCTGATCGAGAAGCCGCACAGCTTTTCGACTGCCTGCAACATCGCGACGCAGATTATCGCCCAGGTTGCTTCCTCCCAGTACGGCGGCCAGTCTATCTCGCTGACCCATCTTGCCCCCTTTGTTGAGGTGAGCCGTCAGAAGATTCGCGGCGAGGTTGCCCGCGAGCTCGATGAGCTTGGCGTCTCTGCGTCTGCCGAGAAGGTTCGCGAAGTCGTTGAGGACCGTCTGCGTGACGAGATCCGTCGCGGCGTCCAGACGATTCAGTATCAGGTCGTGACCCTTATGACCACGAATGGCCAGGCGCCGTTCGTGACGGTCTTTATGTATCTTAACGAGGCCCGTACGCCCCAGGAGAAGCACGACCTTGCCATGATCGTGGAGGAGACGCTTCGCCAGCGCTACGAGGGCGTTAAGAACGAGGCCGGCGTTTGGATTACCCCGGCATTCCCCAAGCTTATCTATGTACTCGAGGACGATAACGTTCACGAGGATTCCCCGTACTTCTACCTGACCCAGCTGGCTGCCAAGTGCACCGCCAAGCGCATGGTGCCCGACTACATCTCCGAGAAGAAGATGCGCGAGCTCAAGCTGTCGAAGGGCGAGACCGCCGGCAACGGCGACTGCTACACCTGCATGGGTTGCCGCAGCTTCCTGACGCCCGACCGTTCGGGCAACGGCTTTAACAATGTTGCCAACGCGCTGAACTACGACCCGAACAAGCCCAAGTACTATGGTCGCTTTAACCAGGGCGTTGTGACCATCAACCTGCCTGATGTCGCGCTGAGCTCGCATCAGGACATGGACAAGTTCTGGAAGATCTTCGACGAGCGCCTTGAGCTTTGCCATCGTGCCCTGCTGTGCCGTCATGAGCGCCTGATGGGTACGCTTTCTGACGCCGCACCGATTCTGTGGCAGTACGGCGCCCTCGCTCGTCTGAAGAAGGGCGAGACGATCGACAAGCTGCTCGTGGGCGGATACTCCACCATCAGCCTGGGCTATGCCGGCCTGTATGAATGCGTCAAGTACATGACGGGCCACAGCCACACCGAGAAGGAAGGCACGCCGTTTGCCATGGCCGTCATGCAGCGCATGAACGACAAGTGCGCCGAGTGGAAGGCCGAAAGCGATATCGACTTCTCGCTGTACGGCACGCCGTTGGAGTCGACGACCTACAAGTTCGCCAAGTGCCTGCAGCGCCGTTTTGGCATTATCCCGGGCGTGACGGACAAGGGCTACATTACTAACAGCTATCACGTTCATGTGTCCGAGGAGATTGATGCTTTCGATAAGCTCAAGTTCGAGGGCATGTTCCAGCAGCTTTCGCCGGGCGGCGCCATCTCCTACGTTGAGGTTCCCAACATGCAGGACAACCTCAAGGCTGTCATTCGCGTGATGCAGTACATCTACGACAACATCATGTACGCCGAGCTCAACACCAAGAGCGACTACTGCCAGGTGTGCGGCTACGATGGCGAGATCAAGATTGTCGAGGACGATGGCAAGCTGGTATGGGAGTGCCCCAACTGCGGCAACCGCGACCAGGAGAAGATGAACGTCGCCCGTCGTACGTGCGGCTACATCGGTACCCAGTTCTGGAACCAGGGTCGAACCGAGGAGATCCGCGACCGCGTGCTGCATCTCTAATAACTATCCCAGGCTGTCCCGTAGCGAGGCCCCGGACCTTTACTCGCTATTTCGGACAGTCCTGGCTCACGACGGAGGCGCCACTGGCGCCTCCTGTTCGTGCGGAACTCATATCGAGCAAAGGTCCGGGGCCTCGCTACGGGGCAGCCAAGTTGACGTAGCTGAGATGCAGCATGCGGTCTGCTCACTCCTCGAAGTTCTTAGCGGAAATGAGTTGAGCTGCAATGACGATCTGCTTGCAATGGCGGTTGAGCTGCAGCTGAGAATTTATTGGACCTCGAACCCTATGCTCGATGTTCGCTTCGTTCATTGAGTTACCCTTTGCATGAGGCCGGGACATATCGTCCCGCCCGCAGTTTCGCAGGCCGCAGGCCGAGAATGTTTGAGGACGGGATGATATGTCCCGGCCTCCCGGGAGAGTTACCTATGAACTACGCGAACATTAAGTATTTCGACATTGCTGATGGAGAAGGCGTTCGTACTTCTCTGTTTGTGAGCGGGTGCCGTCGTGGGTGCAAGAATTGTTTTAACTCTGTCGCGTGGGACTTTGCCGCTGGCGAGCCGTTCGATAGCGCCGTCGAGGACAAAATTATCGAGAGTCTTGACCATCCCTTTATTGATGGCCTGACGATTCTGGGCGGGGAGCCTATGGAACCCGAGAACCAGGTCGGGCTCGTTGACTTTATCGAACGCGTGCGTGCGGCCTATCCTGTGGAGTCGGGCAAGACCATTTGGTGCTTTACCGGCGATGTGCTCGAGGAGCTTATGCCGGGCGGTTGCCACCATACCGAGGTCACGGACCGTATCCTTACCTGCCTCGATATGTTGGTGGACGGTCCGTTCGTTCAGGATTTGTACGATATCTCGTTGCGCTTCAGAGGCTCGAGCAATCAGCGCGTGATCGATATGAACGCTACGCGCGCCCGTGCTGAGCGCGAGGGCGTTGCGCTTTGTGATGCGGTTGAACTTTGGCGTGATGATCCGGTCTATTCGACCCATACTATGTAGCTTGTGGCCGATGCCGGAGGGCGTGGTACCATAGCGCGAACGCAAAATCGGAAAAGTGAGGCCCAGATGGTCGATCAGGAAAAAGTCGAGGCCGCCATTAAGCTGTTGCTTGAGGGCATAGGCGAGGACCCAACTCGGGAGGGCCTGCTGGAGACCCCGGCGCGCGTTGCCCGTATGTATGGCGAAATCGCCGGCGGTATGGACCAGAGTGCCGAGGAGCACCTGTCCAAAACGTTTGCCGTCGCTTCGAACGATTTGGTTATCGAGCGCGACATCACGTTCTACTCGCTGTGCGAACATCATCTGCTGCCGTTTTATGGCAAGGCTACCATTGGCTATATCCCCAACGGCCGTGTCGCAGGGCTCTCTAAGCTTGCTCGCACGGTTGAGGTTTATGCCCGCCGTCTGCAGCTGCAGGAGCAGCTGTGTGCGCAGGTTGCCGACGCCCTCATGGATTATCTCGCTCCCCAGGGAGCGATTGTGCTCATGGAAGCTGAGCATATGTGCATGACCATGCGCGGCGTGCAAAAGCCCGGCACCAAGACCGTGACGCTCGCTCGCCGCGGCGTCTTTGAGACCGACCCCGCGCTCGAAGAGCGTTTCTTTAGGATGCTGGGACGCTAACTATGAGAGTCGTCAACGACTTTACATCGAATACTGACGAGGGAACGCCGCGTCGCGGTTTTATGGCTTCGGGCCTGGCGCCTTTTGGCGTCATGCCTCGTATCGATTACATCTGTGCCAACGGCCTGTTCCGGCGCCACCTGGGCAACATTGCTCAGCTGGAATCGGGGCGCATCTTCTGCCGCCACGGTATCGACCATCTGCTCGATGTCGCTCGCATTATGTGGATTAAGAATCTCGAGGAAGATCTCGAGTTTGACCGCGAGGTCATCTACGCCACGGCACTTCTTCACGATATCGGCAAAGATGAACAGTATGAATCGGGTATATCCCATGATGTTGCAAGCGAACGCGTCGCTGATGCAATTCTCGGCGGCATGCCTGATGACGTGGCGTTTGAGCCGGCCGATGCCGCAGCCATTAAGACGGCCATTCTGGGCCATCGAAAGCTGCGCGTGAACAGCCAACCGCTTGAGCGTTTGCTCTATGCAGCCGACAAAGCGTCGCGCGCCTGCTTTGCATGCCCCGCGCGCAATGCTTGCAACTGGAGCGATGATAAAAAGAACCTGTCGATTCGCGTGTAGTTAGTTTGCGCGGTCGGGGTTCTAAACGAAGGAGACGATCGCGATGAGTAACAAAAAACTGCCCGAGAATGCAACCAAGACTGAAGGTGCCGAGCTCGCACGCCGTGGAAGGGGCGAAATATCCACCGCAACGGCGGTGCCCCACGTGAGCTATGA
>UQPP01000058.1 GCA_900543025.1 uncultured Collinsella sp. | reverse complement strand
ACCTATTAAGTCGTCGGCAGCGTCAGATGTGTATAAGAGACAGACTCCACCCCCTAACTATTGGGCGCCACCCCCGAGCATATGTTCGAAAACACAATATGTTGTGTTTAATGCAAAGGCGGGATGCCACCTGTAGCACCCCGCCTTTCAACCTCAACCTTCAAGTTGACCTTGAGGCGATTTTTATGTCCCTTTACATCCCGTTCACATCGCCCCCAAACTCTCCCACGCGCGGCATGTGCACCCCGCCGCGCCATTGGCCGGTGGCGCAAAATGGGACGGACCCCCGATTGCCAAAACGTGCGCAACAGCACGTTCCAGCAATCGGGGGTCCGTCCTCGGATAGCATGTAATCGCAGCTCAGCAGCGTATTAGCGATGTGCCAGCGGGTGGGCCGCCAGGTAAACCTCAGTCAGCTGCGTACGATCGACATGCGTGTAGACCTGCGTCGTCGATATATCGGCGTGTCCCAAGATCTCCTGCAGCACGCGAAGGTCCGCGCCGCCCGCGAGCATATGGGTGGCAAAGGAGTGGCGCAACGTGTGCGGATGGAGTCCCACCAACCCCACCTGGCGTCCGTAGCGCTCGCATATGACGTGAACACCCTGACGCGACAGACGCCCGCCGTTCTTGTTTAAAAAGACCGCCGGCGTCTCTGTCCCACGAGCATGAGCCGCCAGAAGTCGGCGCCCATCACATATATAGTGCGTCAGGGCACGCGCCGCGCTTCCCACCAAAGGGACCAGACGCTCCTTGGAGCCCTTGCCGCGAACCAGCACAAAGCCGTCATCGGCATGGATATCACTCACATCGAGCCCCACCAGCTCGCTCACGCGCAGGCCGCACCCATACAGCACTTCCAAGATAGCGCGATCGCGCAGACCCATCTCACCATCCGGAAAATCCTGGTCGAGCAATGCCGAAACATCCTCCACCGAAAGGCACTCCGGCAGGCGCTCGGCCTTTTTTGGCAAACGCAACGCCGCCGTAGGATTTTGGGTCACGGCCCCATCGCGCACCAAAAAGGCATACAGGCCTTTGACGGCAGCGAGCGCGCGCTCCACCGAGGCATCGGAATAGCCCCCATCGCGCCGATCGGCGATAAAGTCCTCAATGACCCGCCGACTCACGTCCTCAAAGGACGCAATGCCCGTCCGCTCCAGATATGCACAGTAGGTCGTCAGGTCTCGGCGATAGGCGGCAATCGTGTTACGCGCCAAGCCCCGCTCGACTGCAAGGTAATCAAGAAACTCCCCCGCCGCCACAGCGAGCGGCGAAGGAGCTTCTCCGATATGTTCCCGGTTCGCCGGCAACCTTAGTCCATCGCACGATTCATGGGCGTCACCTGTAGGCGATCGACGCCCTCATGCTGGCCAATCGAGGCACGCACGAACTCTCGGAATAGCGGCTGAGGATTGGTGGGGCGGCTCTTAAACTCGGGGTGAGCCTGGGTGGCCACGAACCACGGGTGCACATCGCGCGGCAGCTCGACCATCTCGACCAGACGCTCATCAGGCGAAAGACCCGAGATGACAAGACCGGCGTCCTCGAGCTGATCGCGGAAGGCATTGTTGAACTCAAAACGGTGACGGTGGCGCTCGTAGACAAGCTCCTCGCCATACGCCTCACGCGCGAGGGTATCGGCAGCGAGCTTGCACGGATAGGCGCCCAGGCGCATGGTGCCGCCCTTCTCGGTCACGTCCTCCTGCGAGCTCATCAAGTCGATGACGCTAAACGGACCGTCCGGATCAAACTCGGAGGAGCTGGCACCGGCAAGGCCGACAACGTTGCGGGCGAACTCGCACACGGCAACCTGCATACCCAGGCAAATGCCCAGATACGGAATCTTGTGCTCGCGAGCAAACTCGGCAGCAAGGATCTTGCCCTCCAGGGCGCGCTTGCCAAAGCCGCCGGGAACCAGGATGCCCGATGCGTCGCCCAGAACCTCATTGACGTTTTCGGCATCGAGGCTCTCACCATCGACCAGCTGCACATCTACGTGACGATCGTAGAAAACGCCCGCGTGATGCAGGGCCTCGATAACCGACAGATATGCATCGGGAAGCTGGGTGTACTTTCCCACGACGGCAACCTTAACCTTATCGGCGTGATGGTTGGCATGGTTTTGCTTGCGCAGGAACTCATTCCATGCGCTCATATCGCGCTCGCGCGGATCGAGGCCAAGGCGCTCGCAAATGCGCAGGTCAAAGTCCTGCTCCGCGAGCAGCTGCGGCACGTCGTAAATGCTCGCGCAATCCTCGTTGGTAAAGACACAGTCGGTGTCGACGTCGCAGAAACTCGCGATCTTGCCGCGGATAGCGTCATCAATATGGTGATCGGAGCGCAGCACAATGATGTCCGGCTGGATACCAAAGCTGCGCAGCTCCTTGACGGAGTGCTGCGTGGGCTTGGTCTTAACCTCGTGGGCGGCGGCGATATAGGGAACGAGCGATACGTGGATGTAGCAGACGTTCTCGGGACCGGCCTCCTTGCGGTACTGGCGGATAGCCTCCACGAACGGCTGCGACTCGATGTCGCCGATCGTGCCACCCAGCTCGGTAATGACAACGTCGGAGCCAGTCTGCTCCTCAATGCGGCGGAATTTGTCCTTGATAGCATTGGTGACATGCGGGATCACCTGGACGGTACCGCCCAAAAAGTCACCGCGACGCTCGCGGGCAATCAGGCTCTTGTAAATGGCGCCCGTCGTAAAGTTAGAATCGCGGGTCAGGTTCTCGTCAATAAAACGCTCGTAGTGGCCCAGGTCCAGATCGGACTCGTAGCCGTCCTCGGTCACAAAGACCTCACCGTGCTGGAACGGGCTCATGGTACCGGGGTCGACGTTCAGATACGGGTCGGCCTTCTGCATCGTCACCTTGTAGCCGCGCGACTTGAGCAAACGGCCCAGCGATGCCGCGGTAATGCCCTTGCCCAAAGACGAAACCACGCCGCCGGTCACAAACACATGCTTAGTCATATTGAATTACCTGCGCTTCCCGTAGAAGTTGTCCATACACATCTTACGGGTCTTCATTGTAATACTCGAGAAAGAAGCAGTTCGCCATTTTTCACCAAAGTGCTTGCATTTCTCCATCTCGAAACAAAACGCCGCCCGGGACCCGAGCGGCGTAGCAACAACTTAGGCGGCAGATCGCTACCGATCGGCAAGCTCGTCCCTGAGCATATCCCGAACGAGCATACCCGCGCGGATGCCTTTCAGATACCACCCGCCACGCTCGGTAAGGCAAATACCATTTGCAAGCTGGCCGCCATCCTCGCTATAACGCGAAACGACCTCGATCAAACCGTCAGAATCCAAGCGCTCAATTGCGGCGCGGGCTCGATACGGAGACACCCCAACGTGCTCCGCAAGCGTTTTGCGCGAGAAGCCATATGTCCCGCCACTTTCGGATTGCTGGGCAATCTCCATCAACACCAGCACTTCGACACGCTTCATATCGTTGACACTCGCACGACCCTTGCCCGCCATGGCAGCCTCCTCTAACCGAGCACGAGCATCCAGCGCGCCGTGCACGACCGACACACCTCACGATGGCAGGTAATATCCATCATGCGGCATCCCGCTAAGGATGAAACAGTTACGATTATTGTATACCGCCCAAATTGTTTTTAGGCAGGTAAACGGCTATTTTTCGCCGAAATAGACGCTTTATTGATCAAAAAGCCGTACCGGGCGCTAACCCGATACGGCCAAAAGGCGATGCAATTACCGCGGTACTTCAAACTTAGCGATGGAAGAAACCACGACGCTCAAACTTGGGCTCGCAGCACACGTTGATGCCCAGTTTACGCAACACCGTCTCGTCCGTCGGCGAGATAATCACGCTAAAGAAGGCATCGCAACCGCGCAGCTGCTCCAGGCCCGAAAGGACACGAGCGGCCGTCTCGCTCGTAGCCGAGGTGATCGACAGCGCCATAAGCGTCTCGTCGGTGTGAAGGCGCGGGTTTTTGCTGCCCAGGAAATGCGTCTTGAGCTTGCTGATGGGCTCGATCGCCTCGTCGCTGATGACTTCAAGCTCAAGGTCGACGCCCGAAACATGCTTGAGAGCGTTCATAATGAGCGAACTTGCGGCGCCCAGGCGCGTGGAGGTCTTACCGGTCACCACGGAACCGTCCGGCATGACCATGGCGCCCACGGGACCACCCGTCAGTTGCTCCCTGGTTAAGGCCGCCGAGCGCGCCGGTGAGTAGTTCTTATCGATGCCGGCCTTCTTCATAATAATCTTGAGACGGTCGACTTGCTCATCGCCCACGCCGGTACGGCGCACATTTTCGACCGCGGTAAAGTAGCGGCGGACGATCTCCATCTTGGAAGCGTCGCGGCAGGCATCGTCATCGGTGATGGCAAAGCCGACCATATTGACGCCCATGTCCGTGGGACTCTGGTAGGGGCTCTTGCCTAGGATCTTTTCCATCAGGGCACGGACCACCGGGAAGGCCTCGACGTCGCGGTTGTAGTTGACCGTGGTCTTGTTGTAGGCCTCAAGGTGAAAGGAATCGATGATGTTGGCATCGTCGAGGTCCGCCGTGGCGGCCTCGTAGGCAATATTGACCGGATGCGTCAGGGGAAGATTCCAGACCGGGAAGGTCTCAAACTTGGCATAACCGGCGGCGGTGCCGTGCTTATGCTCGTGATACAGCTGTGAGAGGCAGGTGGCGAGCTTGCCCGAGCCAGGGCCGGGCGCCGTCACGACAACGAGCGGACGCGTGGTCTCGACGAACTCGTTCTTGCCGTAGCCTCCGTCAGAAACGATCAGATCGACGTCGTGCGGATAGCCCTCAATGGGATAGTGCAGCTTGGCGGGAATGCCGAGTGCATTCAGACGATTGCGGAAGACGTCGGCAGCGGGCTGACCGGCATACTGCGTGATAACCACGGCCGCGACAGCAAAACCGTTGCCGCGGAACAGGTCAACCAGGCGCAAGACGTCCTCGTCATAGGTAATGCCCAGGTCGCCACGGGCCTTGTTCTTCTCGATATGGTTTGCATTGATTGCGATGATGACCTCGACGTCGTCGGCAATGCTCTTGAGCATGCGAAACTTGCTGTCCGGCTCAAAACCCGGCAGCACGCGGCTGGCATGATAATCATCGAACAGCTTGCCGCCAAACTCCAAATACAGTTTGCCGCCAAACTGCGAGATGCGCTCCTTAATGTGAGCAGCCTGCAGCTCGATATACTTCGCGTTGTCGAAACCCTGGCGCATGTGTGGCTCCCGTCCCGTTTCCATTTAATGTCCTAGGCGATTATAACGGAGCCCGCCCTCCCCGATACCCAGACCATCAACAGGCACCAACCAAACACGCCACCGCAACTTCCCCTTTTGGCGCAAAGTAACCTGACCCCTTTGCACCAACAACAGAAACGTCGCGGGCAGAGAACGGACAGCGAACGGGCACCAGAGCGAATAAGCAGCCCCCTGCACCAATAAGGGGAACGTCGCAGGTTGAGCATAAGTCAGCGAGCGACGTCCAGGACGTACAAGTTGGCATGAAAAAGGCAAGGCATAGACCTTCTGGTCATGCCTTGCCTTTTGAATGACAAATTGTCGTTCTGGGCGGTGCGCAGCGTCGACTGGTTGCGCGGTTCGTAGAACCGCGCAACATGAGAGCGCCCCCTCCCGCGCACGGAACGGGAGGGGGCTAAAGGTAGGAGTCTACCGGTGGGTTGACCCCACCGGACAGACGATGACCAGGTGATCCTTTACAGGATCGTCAAGGTTTCCGTGGGGTACCCGTTGGGTACTTAGAGCATCACGCAAGCGACGGTCAGGATGATGGCGCAGACGACGGAGAGCGCGACGATGAGCTTAAGGGCAAACTTGAGCCAGGTCGTCCACTCGATCTTGGCCAGGGCGAGACCGCCCATGATGGCGCCGGAGGTCGGGGTGAACAGGTTCACAACGCCGATAGCAGAGGAGAAGATCATGACCATGACCTCGGGCGAGAAGCCGAGCTTAACAGCCAGCGGTCCCATGATGGGCATGGAGACGGTGGCCATACCAGAGGTCGAGGGGATCAGGAAGGACAGGCCGAAGTAGACCAGGAAGCTCATGGGAGCGAAGATCACGCCGGACAGGCCAGCCAAAGCATTGGCGGCAGCGTCGAGGACGTAGACGTCGAGGCCGGTGTTAGCCATGAGGACGGAGATACCGCGGGCGAGGGCGATGACGAGAACAACGGACATCATGTCGGCAGCGCCGGTGATGAAGGTGTTGACGATCTGCTTCTCGGACAGGCCACCGATGATACCGATCAGGACGGCCATGAGGAAGAACCAGGTGGAAGCCTCGTCGAAGTACCACTGGCCAATGGGCAGGCCGGTGATCAGGGCAGACCAGCCCTGGACGACGGCGTTACCGTCGGCGTCGTAGACAGCGCCAGCGTCGAAGAAGTTGGCGACGCCCTCGTTGAGGTCGGCCAGCGGAATGAAGCCGACGATCATGACGACGAAGGTGAAGGCAAAGGCGATCAGAACACCCTTCTGGCGACCGGTGAGCTTGACCTCATTGTGAACCTCGGAAGCAGCCTTGCCGTGAGCCTCTTCGGCGTCCTTGAGCTCCTGCATCGACAGGATGGTGGAACCCTTGTCAGCCTTGACCTTCTTGGCATAGCTCATGACGAAGAAGATGGACATGGCAGTGGTAACAATCCACAGGACGGCACCGAGGCCGATGATGATGGACTGGTTGACCTCAATGCCAACGCCGGTCAGAGCGTCGACGGCAGCGCCGACGGCGAACGGGTTAACCGTGGAGCCCAGGCAGCCGCAGCCAGCGCCGAGCAGGACGGTGGCGGCACCGACCATCGGGTCGAAGCCAGCGGCCATCATGGTAGCGGCAAGCAGGGCGTAGAAGGGAACGGTCTCCTCGCACATACCATAGGTGGTACCACCGAGGGAGAAGATGAGCATCAGCACGGGAATGAGCATGATCTCGTTGCCCTTAAGCTTCTGCACCAGAACGGCAATGCCGTTGTCCAGGGCGCCGGTCTCGGTCATCATGCCGAGGAAGCCGCCCAGGATCATAACGAAGAGGCAGACGGGCAGAGCGTCAGCGAAGCCCTTAATCGGGGCGGTGCAGAAATCGCTCAGACGGGCGGCAGTAACCGCGCCGCCGGACGTGCCGGAGACGATAACGGTAACTACTGCAACAATTGCCAGCAGAGCAAGAAGAATGGTGAACGATGAAGGCATACCGCGCTTTTTCTTAGCGGTCTCAGTCATAGTTCTCATCCCCCCTTCATAAATCATTTACTGATCTTGCCCGAAGCGGCTCTTCCGTGCCGTGCCTGCCGCTCGATGCGAGATTTTTACCAGATAAAGCCGCTCGGGGTGTTCAACAATACACCCCGAGCGAGATGCTAGATGCACTTACTTGAGCGTGGCGTACATGACGGCCTTGATGGTGTGCATGCGGTTCTCGGCCTCGTCGAAGACCTTGGAAGCGGGGCTCTCGAAGACCTCGTCGGTGACCTCCTGCTCGGTGATGCCGAACTGCTCGCACTTCTCGGCGCCAATCGTGGTGTTGGTGTCGTGGAAGCTGGGCAGGCAGTGCAGGAAGATGGCACCCGGGTTGGCCATAGCCAT
>UQPP01000057.1 GCA_900543025.1 uncultured Collinsella sp. | reverse complement strand
ATGGTGTGCGACGGCAAAGCAACATATGAAAGCCGCTTAACGATTGTCTGTGAGCGAGGCTCGTTGGAAATCGAGCGTCTCCATCGCCCCGAGCTCGCCCATGTGAAGTATTCCGACGGTCGAACGCTCGAAATAAATGCCCCGTTTGAGATCGATGATTTCTACGGCGAAATCCAGCATGCGACCCAGCTCATCCGGGCGGGGAAACTCGAGAGTCCCGTCATGCCCCTTGCCGCCACGCAGCGCTGCGCGCGCATTATCGATGCGATTCGCTTGAAACTTTAGTGCGTGGGGGCATGGCGCCAGCGCCTGGAATGCCTTGGAGGCCTTTGCCCCTGATGCCCCTTTTATAACTTGCGGTGGAATACGGTCTGTTTGCGCCAAAATAGGGCACCAATAGACCGTATTTCACCGCAACTGATGAGGAGGGAGCTGGAGATGCTGACGATCGGGTGTCATCTTTCGACGACGAAGGGCTATCGGGCAATGGGGGAGACGGCGTTGTCCATTGGCGCCAATACCTTTGCGTTCTTTACGCGCAACCCGCGCGGTGGCAAGGCAAAAGAACTTGACATGGATGACGTGGCGGCTCTGCGCGAGCTTATGTCGCAAAACGACTTTGGACCGCTGGTGGCGCATGCCCCGTATACCTACAACCCCTGTTCTGCCAAAGAGCGGGCGCGCGAGTTCGCCTTGGAGGCTATGGCAGAGGACCTGCGGCGCATGGAGGCGCTGCCCGGCAACTACTACAACTTCCATCCCGGTGCGCATGTGGGGCAGGGCTCCGACGCCGGCATTCAGATGATTGTCGACGCCCTGTGTCAGGTGATGTTTGAGGGCCAGCAGACGACGGTGCTGCTCGAGACCATGTCGGGCAAGGGCACCGAGGTGGGCCGCAGCTTTGAGGAACTGGCGCTCATCATTGAGGGTGTTGCCGGCAAACGCCCCGAGCTGTCGGCCAAGCTGGGCGTTTGCCTAGACACCTGCCATGTGAGCGATGCCGGCTACGACATCATCCATGATCTGGACGGCGTACTCGACGAGTTCGACCGCGTGGTGGGTATCGATCGCTTGCATGCCGTACACATCAACGATTCGAAGAACCCTTGTGGCGCCCATAAAGATCGTCACGAGTGCATCGGCAAGGGATACCTTGGCAGCGAGGAATTTGGTGGCGGTATGCAGGTTATGCAGAATATTGTATCGAATGGCCGTTTGCGTTCGCTGCCGTTTATTTTGGAGACTCCGAACGAACTTGCAGGTTATGCAGCTGAAATTAGACTATTAAGGTCATTGCAGCAGTAATGACTGTCACAAAGTAGAGTATTCAATTCACGTTATGGGTTTGTTTCAATCAGTTTTCTCATTGCAGATTCGTAATTCCGGGTGCATAATAGCCAACAGTTTTTGCAGACCTCTGAATCAAACGAGGTCACCGGAAGGAGACTGATTATGAAGCTGAAGAAGCTTGGCGCATTTGCCGCCACGGGTGCTATGGCGCTCGCCCTTGCTCTGACGGGCTGCGGCTCGTCCAACGCCACCTCTGGTTCTGATGCCGGTTCCAGCAGCTCTGACGACGCTAAGGTCGAGAAGGTCGACGGCTCCAAGGAGTATGCGCTCGTCAAGGACGGTACGCTCACCGTCGGCACCTCTGCCGAGTACGCTCCGTTTGAGTACAAAGATGACAACGGCGATTATCAGGGCTTTGACCTTGAGCTCATCAAGGCTATCGGCGACAAGCTGGGCCTGGATGTCGAGTATGTCAACAATGACTTTGACACGCTGGTTCCGGGCGTCGCTTCGGGCGCCAAGTATGACGTTTCCATCGCGGCTATCACCGACACGCCCGAGCGTGAGAAGGAAGTCACTTTCTCTGATTCCTACTACATGGACGATCAGGCTATCGTGACCAAGGTCGATAACACCGACATCACGGCCGATAACTACAGCGAGAAGCTCAACAATTCCGACGCTACCATCATCGTCCAGTCTGGCTCGACCGCCGAGGCCTTTGCCCAGGAGAACTTCCCCAAGGCCAAGATCGTCCCCTACAAGGACGCCACCGAGTGCTTTAGCGCTCTGCAGTCCGATAAGGGCGACGCCGTAGTCACCAACCGCTCCGTTGCCAGCCAGCTGACCGCCGAGCAGTTCAACACCTGCCAGACCATCAAGCAGATCAGCACCGGCGAGGAGTACGCCATTGCCATCAACCAGGGCAACACCAAGCTCAAGGATGACATCAACCAGGCCATCAAGGACCTGACCGACGACGGTACCGTCGACGCCCTCATGGCTAAGTACAACATCAAGTAAAATAACTACTTGATTGCGCGCGGGCCCTTTCCGTTTTGCGGAGAGGGCCTTTGCGCTTCTCTTGACGGAGAGCGTTTCCGTCTCGTTTTGTCGGCAACTTCTACGATAGGAGCCACCTTGTCTCGACTGAACAAAGGGGCCGTGGAGCAGCGTTTTCCACTGCCCGCCTTGCTCCAAAAGCTAGTCTGCGTCATGGCCGTGGCGCTCGCGCTGGTGTGCGCGGGGGCATATGCGCCCACGACCGCCCAGGCGCTTGAGACCGCAAAGATTACCGCCCGACCCAACACCGGCTCGGGCAGCGATGTGGTCGGCGGCACCGAGACGCGCATTACCTGGGAAGTTCAGGCCGATGCCGACGAGGAGCTGAGCGGTCTTTCTTTGACGTTTGTCGACGGCACGACGTTTGGTACCGATGACACGCGATTGACGATGCTCTCGGGCGAGGACCTCATGGATCGTACGCCCATGAAACCCACGTGCACGGCTGATGGTCAGACGCTCAAGATCGACTTTGGCGAGACGGCGCCTGCCGGCGGCTTTTTCCGTGTCGAGGTTTACGGCGTGACGTTTCCCGTTGAGGGCGGCGATGAGGCCTTTAGCGGCACCTATACGCTCGCCGACGGTTCGACCAAGAAGATCTCCAAGATTCCGTCGGTGGAGATCAAGGGCGTGACGGCCTTCGATAACTTCTTGGCCGATCTTAAGGAGCAGCCGTGGGTCGAGGCTTGGAACTCCAATATGTTCCTGCGCCTGTTCTTGAACCCGGTCATTTTGGTCCAAAGCCTGCCGATCGTCTTTAAGGGCTTCCTCATGTCGCTCTCGATCGTGCTTGTGGCGTTTCCGCTGGCCATTCCCTTCGGTTTCGCCCTATCGCTCATGCGCATTTCCAAGTCGCGCATCCTTCGTTGCCTTGCCGGCATCTATGTGAATATCATTCGCGGTACGCCGGCGTTCCTGCAGATCTATATCGCGTTCTTCGGTCTGCCGTTGGCCGGCGTCAAGGTTGATGACTACGTGCTCGGCGTCATAGTCATGGCCATGAACTCGTCTGCCTATTTGTGTGAGATCTTCCGCGCCGGTATTCAGTCGATCCCCAAGGGCCAAAACGAGGCTGCTCGCTCTCTGGGCATGAATGCCTTCCAGACGCTGCTCTACGTTATGATTCCGCAGACGTTCCGCAATGTTTTGCCTACGCTGACCAGCGAGTTTATCTTGCTTTACAAGGATACGTCGCTGCTTGCGGCCGTGGGTGTGGTCGAGATCGTCATGAACGCCCGTACCATCGTGGCCACGACGGGCTCCATTACACCGTACGTGGTTGCCGCCCTGTTCTATCTGGTCATCACCCTGCCGCTCGCTCGCTTGGTGAGCGGTCTTGAGGCGAGGCTTTTGGGCACGACCGAGACCAAGAAGAAGCGTCCCGCCAAGAGCGCCGGACAGGTTGTCGCGACGCCTGCCGATCACATCGCCGGTCTGTAAGGAGGTCCTATCATGAGCGAAACCAATAACTCGAACGAGGTCGTCGTCAGTATCAAGAACCTCCAGAAGGCCTTTGGCGATAACGTGGTCCTGCGCGATATCGATCTAGATGTGCACAAGGGTGAGGTCGTTGTGGTCCTGGGCCCTTCGGGCTCGGGCAAGTCGACGATGCTTCGCTGCATCAATCGTCTAGAGCATCCCACGAGCGGCTCGATCATCGTTGAGGGCGTGGACGTGTGCGCCAAGGGTGTCGACCTCAACAAAGTGCGCACGCACCTGGGCATGGTGTTTCAGCAGTTCAACCTGTTCCCGCACCTGTCGGTCAAAAAGAACGTCATGCTTGCGCAGCAAAAGGTGCTCAAGCGCAGCAAGGAAGAGGCCGAGAAGATTGCCATCGAGGAGCTGACCAAGGTCGGCCTGGCCGAGCGCATCGACTTTATGCCGAGCCAGCTCTCGGGCGGTCAGCAGCAGCGCGTGGCGATCGCCCGCGCCCTGTCGATGAATCCACACGTGATGCTCTTTGACGAGGCTACGTCAGCGCTTGACCCCGAGCTTGTCCGCGACGTTCTTGGCGTCATGCGCGACCTGGCACGTGACGGTATGACCATGATCGTGGTAACGCACGAGATGGGCTTTGCCCGCGATGTCGCCGACCGCGTCGTCTTTATGGACGGCGGCGTCATTGTAGAAGAGGGTACGCCGAGTGAGGTCTTCGACCACCCCAAGAGCGAGCGCACCAAGGCGTTCTTGGGCAATATCTCGTAGCCGGTTGATGTAACTGCCGTTACAAAAGAGCGGGGCTGGACTTGAATCCAGCCCCGCTCTTTTGTAGGGATGGGGATGCGCTTTGATGCAGGCTCTCTTGGAGGCCCTGGGTTCGTTACACGAGCTCGGCTCCGAGGGCCTTGCAAGCGGTCTCGCCCTCGTCGTCGGGCGCGTCGTAGCAGATGGTGGAGTCCACGACGTTGACGCCCGCCTCGTCGGCGTCCGCCTTCCAGTTGTCCATCCATTCGCCCTCGGCCCACGAATAAGAGCCAAAGAGGACGACCTTCTTGTCGCCGAGGGTCTCCTTGACCTCATCCCACATGGGCTGGAACTCATCGTATTCAAGCTCCTCGGAACCCATGGCGGGGCAGCCGAAGGCGAAGGCATCATATTCGGCGACCTTGTCGGCAGAGAAGTCGGCGCAGGAGATGACCTCTGCCTCGGCGCCGGCACCGGTTGCGCCCTCGGCAACGAAGTTTGCCATGGCTTCGGTGTTGCCTGTACCGCTCCAGTAGACGACTGCGATCTTGCTCATATGTCTTCCTTTCGGTTGTGCGGCGTGCGGCCGCGTTTTGTATGCTCTATCGGGTTGCCTGGACAAGTTGTCCCAGAGTGCAGCCCTGTTGATAGATGTAGGTAAGGTATTGCGTGCATGCGCGATAGGAATCGAAGGTCGTGAGCGCCTGCTCAACGTTTGTGTATACCTTCCATGCGCCAAAGACCTTATAGTTTTCGCCGTGCTGGACGATAAACTGATGGACATCTTCGTAGGGATAGCCCAAAAAATAGCCAATTTCGTGGGGGAACTCGCACATGCACCCCGTATCGCAGTGCCTATTTCGCGCGAGCGCGCAGACGCTGCCGTCATAGGCACTCTCTGCGGCATTGCTGCTTGCCAGCGTGATGCGCGCGGCGAGATGCACCAGGGACGCGGGCAGGTTGTGGACATCGTAACCTTCGGCGGCAAGCGCCGTCGTGGCGCGGGGGTCGGAGAGGTATCGCATGAGGTCTGCAGGGCGGTACACATAGATGAGCGCTCCGCAGGGGCGCCAGACCAAAACGCTCATATGGATCCCGAGTGGCTGGAGCTCGCAGTTGCATTGGGCTATGACGGCGAGCAGGCGAGAGCGTCGCTCTTCGATATGGGCGGCGCTGGGTTTTCCGTTTTGGTTGGCGTAAACGCCGGGATAGGTAAAGAGCGAAGCCGGCTTGATACCTGCGAGCGTAGGGGAGCAGTTGCGCACGACAGCCGTTTGGTATGTTGGGATGTCAATGGTTCGAGTCACGATGCCCCTTTCGGGTCCTCAGTTGTTAGCCTAGGAAAACTTATACACGAAAGTAAGCCATGGTCAACAAAAAAGTTTGAAGAGGGAAACTAATTGACCGAACAGACATGATTTTGGGTTAAGATGGGGACACCCCATGGGGGTATCTAGATAGGGCTACTTGAAAGGGGAACGCATGAGTGACTTGCTCAGCCCTGCGAATCTCATCGTGCTGGCCGTCATTGCCGTCGGCATGTTTTTTGGACTGCGTCGCATTGCCGCTTCGACACACGGGAAGAGTTGTTGCAGCGATGGTGCGAGCGGCAAGAAGGCCAAAAAGGTTGTTGTGGTGGATACCGATGCGTCACACTATCCCTATAGCGATGAGCTGCTCATCGGCGGCATGAGCTGTGACGGCTGCGCTCAAAACGTGGCCAATGCCCTGAATGCACTGGATGGCGTGTGGGCAACGGTGACGTATGCGGACCACACGGCACGCGTGCGCTCTAAGCAGCCGGTGGATCGTGATGTCCTCGAGACGGCCGTGAAAGACGCGGGCTACTACGTCATGACGCTGTAAGCGTCGCTCTGGATGCGCTTCCTTGGCTAGGCTCGTCCGCGCAGTTCGATGTCTTGGATGTCGTCGAAGTCGATGGCGATGTCTCGGAGCTTGAGGAGCTTGAAGGCGGGGAGCGCCTCGTCGAGGATGCCGGTGCGGCTGCGATAGCCGTATGTATCGTAATAGGTGACACGAACCAAGTCGCCGCGTTTGAGGCCCTCGAGCTTTTGCGAAAGCTCGAGGGTTTTTTCTTCTGTGAGTTCGCATTTTGGCTCGGCGGTGATCTCTTGTTTACGCACGAGCTCGTAGTATCCCGTGAGGGCGGCAAAGGGCATAAACTGCGCGGCACGGCCGGCACGGACGGTGCCGTTGGCGGTGAGCTTTGGGTCGGCGGAACGACGTCTTCCCTCGGGGTCCGCTAGGCGTTCAAAAGGTGTCGGTGGCCGCATCGGCTGTTGTTGGGACTTAGGCACGATGTCCTCCTACCTGATCGTTGCGTTCGCGCGCGGTGGCGCCGGCGGTAAAGCTTAATCCCTTGACGAGCGCGTTCTTGCCGTACTTGCCTTTCACGGCCAGGACGGCGCGCGCCAGGTCGCGCTCGCGCTCATCGGCCTCGATATCGCTGAACAGATCGATGGTGGCAAATTCCTCGGGCATGAGGTTGCCAAATCCCAGGTTGATGCGCTTGACCGGTCGTTTGGGATCGACAGTCTGCGCCCAGAGCTCATCGAAATAGCCCATGATCTTCTTAAACGAATTGGTACGCTCGGGCAGCTTTCGCGAGGCGTTAGAGTGCGCAAAGAGTGCGGCATAGCCACCGCGCGGTTTGCCGCCATGCTCTCCCACAAAGATGCCATCGATTGCCTGCGCTTCGCGCACCAGGCGACGCCGTTCGTCATCGCGCTGGACGGGCTTGGGCGCACGGGGCGCGAGCTCGGGGCCGGCGGTTGCGGTGGGTTCGATGCTCGATGTGCTCGAGCGCAGGTGCCCGCATCCGTCCACATACTGCGCTGTACCGCTGGCGTCGAGGCGGCGTATGTCGGCGCGCTCGCTCGCATAACCCACAAAGAGCGAGATGCTGTCGCAGACCACGTGCTTATCGACTAAGTCCAACACGGCGTTGTCGACCATCTCGCGCAAGACGGTGTAGGCTTGCTCGTAGGCATAGCCCTTCGAGAGCACCTGTCCTGTGGTGGTCGAAGTTGCTTGCGGGCGATAGGCTTGGATATCGGCGATGGTTGTCGGTTCGCGCCCAAAGGCGTGGTCGATGAGATATTCGGCATTGACGCCGAGCTCGTCGTAAAGCAGGTTTTCGTCGAGCGCCGCGACGCCCATCAGATCGTAGACGCCGTATTTCTCGAGACGGGCCGCCACGCCGGGGCCGATGCCCCAGATGTCGGTGATGGGGCGATGGGGCCAGATCTCCTTGCGAAAGGTCTCGTCGTCGAGTTTGCCGATGCGACTGGGTACGTGCTTGGCGGTGATATCGAGCGCTACCTTGGCCTGGAATAGGTTGGGGCCGATGCCGACCGTCGCCGTGATGCCGGTACGCGCGAGGACCTCATCGCGCAACATGCAGGCGAAGCCTTCCGCATCGGTGTGATAGAGGTCCAGATAGGGTGTCACGTCGATAAAGCACTCATCGATGGAGTAGACGTGCACGTCCTGGGGGCTGACGTATTCCAGATAGATACCGTAGATTTTCGCCGACACCTCCATGTAATGCTGCATGCGTGGTACGGCCGTGATGTAGTCGATGCCATCGGGAATTT
>UQPP01000056.1 GCA_900543025.1 uncultured Collinsella sp. | reverse complement strand
TGGGCATCGCCCTTTCCGCGGCACTTGTCGCGGGAATCGCCCCCGTAACGGCAATCGCGGCAGAAACCAGCGCCCCCACCGGTGCGGCCGTTTCGCAGACGAGCGCCGCCAACGGCAATTCGGGCGCCCCGCAGACAGAAGACGCGGCCGCCGCAAAAGAAAAAGCGTATGCAGCCATGCAGGAAGCGCTCAAAAACCTCGAGGCCGCAAAAAACGCCGCAAGTCCCGAGAAAATTGCGAGATTCAATGATGACATTACCCGTTTTCAAGAGTACCGCGAAAAGATGGCGGCGCAAGCCGCCGAAGGGAGGGAACTCCTTCCCACCATGCAAGCGGACGTCGATGCTGCCCAAGCCAAATACGACGGGGCCATCAACCGGGTAAGCGAGCTCCAGGCAGAATTAGAGAAGAAACATGAGATGCTTAAGACACTCGAAGCACTCGGCTACGAGGAGTTTGTCGAAACTACCAAACAGCAAATAAAGCAGTTGCACAGTGAGATCATATCGGCAAAAACGCACGTAAACTATTGCGAAACGGAGCTCCGCGAGTTCCAGTACCGCCTCAGAAGAGAGGAAAGACGAGTTAATGACTGTGAACGTGCTGTAGAGAAATATAAAGCCGATATCGACCGGTTCACAGCCTGGCGAGATGCGCTCCTCGACAATTTGAAAAAAGCGCAAACGGCCTATGACGACGCCTGCAAGGCATACGAAGAGGCAAAGGCCGCGGCAGACAAGGCCGCCTCGCCCGAGATAACGAAACCGACCGAGACAGTGCCTCCCTCCGGCTCGACGCAACCCGCCGAGGCGACACCGCCCGTTGCCTCACCTGCAACCGGCAAAGACGCCCCATCGAGCTCCACCAAGCAGGCGAACACGAGCAGCGGCAAGCAAGCAGATACGACCGCCGGCAAGCTCGCGAACACGGGCGATGCAGCGCCGAGCGCAATCGCACTCGCAGCAGTCGCCGCCGCAGGACTCGGAATAACCGCCACGGCCACACGCCGCCTCAGGAACCCAAAATAGCTGCCAGCGGTTATTGTCTTCGCCAATCCACAAGCCAAGAGACAAAAAGAGGTCCGTTTCCCCAACCCAGGGAAACGGACCTCTTTACTTGTAAAAACAGATGGTAATGCCGCCGTCTCTTGAACCACGTAGCCATCAATGCCCAGACAACACTAGCAAGCCGCGTTCCTTAAGGGATGGATTTAATGGCTGTTAATCAAGGGGTATACGCGCACGCCCGATCAATGGCGGGCAAACCGCCTGATATACTTACAGTAGTGCTACCAAGTTAGTCGCCGACCCTTGAAATGAGGTGCCGAGATGAACGACATTCTCGCAAGAAGAGCAAGACGAGCAACTGTGGGCATCGCCCTTTCCGCGGCACTTGTCGCGGGAATCGCCCCCGTAACGGCAATTGCGGCAGAAACCAGTTCCCCCACCGGTGCAGTTGCCTTGCAGACGGAAGATGCGGCCGCCGCAAAAGAAAAAGCGTATGCAGCCATGCAGGAAGCGCTCAAAAACCTCGAGGCCGCAAAAGACGCCGCAAGTCCCGAGAAAATTGCGGAAATCGATGATGACATTGCTGCTTCTCAAGAGCTCTACGACAAGATGATGGCGGAAGCCGCCAAATCTAGTGAACCCCTTCCCGCCATGCGAGCGAACGTCGCTGCAGCCCAAGCCGATTACGACAAGGCCAGCAACCGGGTAAGCGAGCTTAAAGCAAAAGTAGAAAAGGCGCTCGCCGACAGGGATTACGAAACTGTTTTGCAGTTGCGTATGGAGGTCAAAATGGCGGATTCGGAAAGAGAATCTTGTGGATATAAGCTTGACCACCACCGACGTACGCTCGAAAGTCAGGAAGAGCAGGTTAAGATTTTCGAAGATGGAGCGGAGAAAGCAAAGGCCAACATCGACGCATGCACAGCCAAGCGAAATGCGCTCCTCAGCGATTTGAATAAGGCGCAAGCGGCCTATGACGACGCCTGCAAGGCATACGAAGAGGCAAAAGCCGCGGCAGACAAGGCCACCTCGCCCGAGGTAACGCAACCGACCGAGACAACGCCTCCCTCCGGCTCGACGCAACCGGCCGAGACGACACAGCCCGCCAGCTCACCCTCGACCGGCAAAGACACCCTACCAAGCTCCACCAAGCAGGCGAACTCGAGCAGCGGCAAGCAAGCAGATACGACCGCCGGCAAGCTCGCGAACACGGGCGATGCAGCGCCGAGCGCAATAGCACTCGCAGGAATCGCCGCCATGGGACTCGGAATAACCGCCACAGCCACACGCCGCATCAAGAACTCAAAATAGCCGACAGAGCATTCTGCCTTCACCAATTCACAAGCCCAGAGACAAAAAGAGGCCCGTTTCCCCACCTAAGGAAACGGGCCTCTTTAACTGCAAAAATTCAAGCAACAGCACCGCCGCCTCTTGAACCACGTAGCCATCAATGCCCAGACAACGCCAGCAAGCCGCATTCCGCAAGGGATAGATTAAATTAGATAAACGCGCCTTTACGGGTGATTTTTGGACGAAGTGGTCCCGGTGCCGGCGGGCTGTTTGGTAGTCGAGCGATCCCGCAGGCAAAGCCGAGGACCAGCGAGACACCAAATACCTCGCCGTCGGCCGGGCCATGTCGCGGCACCAAAAAACGCCCGTGCGCTCGATGGATTCGGATGCCCGACAGAGGCTCCTTATGGCTGCTTCCTTCCGGACCTGACCAGATTCGGAACATGTCGTCATCCGAACCCATCGAACGCGCTAGGCGCTCGGTATATCTTACCTGCTCCCGCCCACCAGAGCAAGGTAGCTAATTTGGGACGGGGCTTTTTTGACTACTTTTTGACTGGTGGGGCATCAGGGTGGCGAAAGTAGTCAAGGAAGCCCCGCCCAAAAAGACTGGTCTGACGCTGCGCCACGAAAAGGACCTATCTACTACGTTTAGGCCGCAGGGGTCAACCATAGCCGGCTTTTTCGAAAATCGGCAAGCTTTCTACCTGCGGTTTTGTTTTTGCAAATTCCGGGATGGTCGAGGATGGTCGGTTAAACGTAGCAGATGGCCACGTTTCGTGGCAAACGGTCCGACCCAAGACCCAAGGCAGCCAACCTCGAATGGCCATTCTCGAAGTTGCGGTGGAATACGGACTGAATTGGCCCCTTAAAGGCAAAAACGCTCCGTATTTCACCGCGACTTATCGAGGGGATGGGTTTTAGATACGGCCAAGGTCGTAGGATCGAGCGGCCGCTTCGCCGGCGCAGATGAGGTTGGTTGTGGCTTCTTGCGGATCGAGTGCCTGTTCCAGGCCCATGGGTTTGCGGCAAATCGGCAGTACAAGGTCGATGCCTTGCCCATACACCGCATCCAGGTTATCAGCGCGACCGCCCACGACAGCAATCACCGGCTTGCCATATCGCTTCGCACGACGGGCCACACCCACCGGCGCCTTACCGGCGGCGGACTGCTCATCCATATTGCCCTCGCCCGTTATGACCAGGTCGACATCGCGCACGCGCTCGTCAAACCCCACGAGATCGAGCACCGTCTCCACGCCCGAACGCAGCTCCGCCCCGAGCGCCAGCAGCGCGGCACCCAGGCCGCCTGCGGCACCGGCACCGGGCACTCCGAGCACCGAGCCAAATGTCCGAGCACCCTCGGGTGTGCGCAACAACCCCTGGGCTCGAGCTCTGGCAATCGCCGCATCGAGCAAGCGACCGTAGCCGACCATCCAGCCGTCGTATCTGCGCAGCACCTCGACATCATCCGCCGGCAGGCCCTTCTGCCCGCCGAACACCGCCAGTGCGCCTCGACGCCCCACGAGCGGATTCTCGACATCGGAAAGCACAACGATACGAGCATCATCCAAAGCCTGCAGCGCGGGCGCCAGATCAACGCTCGCCACCTGCTCAAGGCCGGCAAGACCGGTGGCGACATCGCATCCCTGATCATCGACCACACGCGCGCCCAGCGCCTGCAGCATGCCGGCGCCACCATCGTTGGTGGCACTGCCGCCCAAACCAATATAGATAGTCTTTGCGCCCGTGCGAACCGCGCGAAGCATGAGCTCGCCCACGCCATAGGTCGAAGCCGCAAGCGCCGCCAATTCTGTACAGGGCGAGTACCCAATACCCGCCGCCTCGGCCATCTCGATGACCGCGGACTCGCGCTCGCCGTCCACCAGCATCCGGGCAGACGCGCGGTCGCCCAAGGGGCCTGCGACATCGCAGGTTGAGAGCTCACCGCCGCACGCGGCAACGGCATCGAGCGTCCCCTCACCGCCATCCGCCAGCGGCAATGTGCACACCTCGGCATCGGGCCAAACGCGGCGCACGCCTTCGGCAACCGCCGCCTCCGCCTGCGCACTCGAAACGCTGCCCTTAAAGGAGTCGATCGCCAGCAGCACACGGCGGGGCCGGCGGCACGCAGGACCAAAGTCAACCACCGTGCCAGCATCCTCACCGACACCTGCAAGCGCTGCGGCGTGAGCGGCGTGTGCTTCAAGATCAGCCCCACAACCGCAATCAGCGCCGCCCGCTCCGCGCAGACCGCCAAAATAGCTACTCAGCAGCTCACGGCATTCATCCGCCAGGACCCCGGCCGTCACGTTAAACCGATGATTCAGGCGCGAGTCGGCATTCAAATCGTATAGGGATCCCAGCGCGCCCGCCTTGGCATCGGCCGCGCCATACGCACAGCGTCCAACGCGCGCGTTGACCATAAGCCCCGCACACATGCAGCAAGGCTCGAGCGTTACATAGACCGTGCAATCGGAAAGGCGCCAGCGGCCAAGCGCCTGGGCGGCAGCGCACACGGCCGCAAACTCTGCATGAGCCGAAGGATCCTGATCGAGCTCGCGCCGATTGTGCGCCCTCGCGACGATCTCGCCGTCGCGCACCACTACGGCCCCGATGGGCACCTCGCCCACCGCCGCGGCGGCTCGCGCCTCCGCCAACGCCTCGCGCATGAACTTCTCGTCGATTTCGGTGATCGTCATCGTTCGCCTTCCCTGTTGCAAATTCAAAACGATGCTATCATTACGACTCACGGAGAGATGGCAGAGCGGTTGAATGCGGCGGTCTTGAAAACCGTTGAGCGCGAGAGCGTTCCGGGGGTTCGAATCCCCCTCTCTCCGCCACTTTTAGTGATTCACCGGCGTCATGGTTCGCTCAAACAGCGCATCGACCACGTCGGCTATCTCAGGTCGACGCTCAAGATCGTGACCCGACTCCCACCATATCGTGAAAAGTCGAATAATACCGCCGGCGACAAACTCAGACGTCGTCTCAAGTGACACGGGGGCCAGGGCATCCTCGGCAAGCACGTTCATCACGCGCTCGCGGATGGAGCGGGCAATGCGGTCGCAAATAACGTTGGTCAACATGCCCGACATGCTGCTTGCCAAAATGTTATCCATGAGCTGCTCGTGCGCCAGAATTAAATCCATGGCATCGTCCAAAATCGCGTGCCGAAGCGCGCGCACGTCCTCGGCAGACACTGCGCCGGCCTCATCGGGCTGTTTTTGCGGCAAGCCCGACATGAGTTCATCGATATAAAAGGCAAAGTAATCGTTCTTGTCGCGAAAGTGCTTGTAGAACGTCGTGCGGCGAATCATGGCGCGGTCGCACAGCATGGCAACCGTCAGGTCCTCAAAACAATGCTCCTCGAGAAGCTCGGTGAAGGCATCGAACAGGGCGCGGTAGGTTTTCTTAATGCGAAGGTCCACTGGTATCGCCATCCTCGGGGCAAAGACAACACTCGTCAATCTGTCGCATATCTTACACCTGTACCTCGCGTGCTTTGTCCCGGTGCCAACCCCGCCGAAAACACAACGCTTACCGGAAAGTTCGGCACGGTAAAACGTTGCGGGTATACTAGTAGCGTTATACCAACGGCAGCTGGCGCATGCCGCCGCGGCCATTCGAAACGGAGACATCATGATTACCGTCATCATCGGCATCGTTGTTGTCATTGTGATTGTCTGCGCCATCGCCGGCATCTACAACAACATGGTCACCAAGCGTAACCGCATCGATAACGCCTGGCAGAACATCGATACGCAGCTGCAGCGCCGCAACGACCTGATCCCCAACCTGGTCGAGACCGTCAAGGGCTACGCCAAGCACGAGCAGGAGACGCTCTCCGCCGTGATCAGCGCGCGCAACACCGCCGTCAAGGCCACCACGCCCGAGGCCAAGATGGAAGCCGACAACGTGCTGACCGGTGCGCTGCGCCAGCTCTTTGCCGTGGCCGAGGCCTACCCCGACCTTAAGGCAAACACCAACTTTACGCAGCTGCAGGCATCGCTCGAGGATACCGAGAACAAGATTAGCTATGCACGCCAGAGCTACAACGACTGCGTGCTCAGCTACAATAACGCCATTCAGACGTTCCCGGCTGTCATCTTTGCCGGCATCTTCCAGTTTAAGGAGCGCCAGGGCTTCGAGGCCGCCGAAGCAGCCCGCCAGGCCCCGACCGTCAAGTTCTAGTAGTTTGGCAGCGCATCCTTAATCGGCTAAATGCATAAACCGCCCCGTCGAATGCATACTTCGACGGGGCGGTTTCCTTTTTCGCGAAGGTCCCCCTCTAAGCGCCGTGCATTTTTAGGAGTATTCAACATAACCAAGAGCTTCGGGCGCCACGATAAATGCCAAAGAGCGCGAATATCCCTGCAAATCAAACGCTGCCAGCCCATAACCCCGCCCATCATCCGTAGAAAACATCGAGAAATCCCGATTTTTTGCCCGAGGTCGGTATGCAGGGGCCTTCGACTGCAGAATACTCGCAAAAATGCACGTCGCCACCACCCCCACATGACGCGAACCAAAACAAAAGAGCGGCCTAAAAGGCCGCGCTTCATCTTTATTCAGATCCATATTGCCCGCAACGGCAGCGCCGAGGTAACGCTGGCCCGAGGGCGACCTTCCTTTCCGGCGCACTCCGCAGGACGAAAGAACCCCCCGCCGCACGTAGTGCACAGCGGAGGTTCTTTCATGTCCGAGGACGCGCCGGAAAGGAAGGTCGCCCTCGGGCCGGACAGCTAAGACAGCTTACGCGACGGTGTAAACCCAGTTGTGCTTGTCCTCGACAGCACCGGACTGGATGCCAGTCAGGGTCTCGCGAAGCTTCTTCATCACAGGGCCGATCTCGGTGTAGCCAGCCGGGAAGGTCACGGTCTCGTCGGCGCCGTAAACCTTGTTGTCGATCTCGCCGACCGGGGAGATGACGGCAGCGGTGCCGCACAGGCCGCACTCGACAAAGGTACCGGCCTTGACCTCGGCCCACTCGACGGGGCGCTGATCGACGGTCATGCCCAGGTCCTGAGCAACCTGAACGAGCGAACGACGGGTGATAGAGGGCAGGATGGAGTCGGTGTGCGACTGCGGAACGACGAGCGTGCCGTCCTCCTTCACGAACAGGACATTGGCGCCACCGGTCTCCTCGACATAGGTGCGGGACTCGGAGTCGAGATACAGGTTCTCGGCATAGCCCTCGCGATGGGCCTCCATCGTGGGCTTAAGGGACATGGCGTAGTTCAGGCCGGCCTTGATGTTGCCGGTGCCGTGCGGTGCGGCACGGTCATACTCGGAAACGCGCAGCTTGACGGGCTTGAGGCCGCCCTTAAAGTACGGACCGACCGGGGTCACGAGAATGCGGAACGTGTACACAGGAGCGGGAGCCACGCCGATCACGTCACCGGAGCCGATCATAAACGGACGCACGTACAGGGTCGCGCCGGAACCGAAGGGCGGAACCCAGGCGGCGTTGGCAGAAACGACCTGCTTGACGGCCTCAACGAACTTGTCCTTGGGGAACGGGGGCATCTCGAGGCGCTGGGCAGAGTTATACATGCGCTCGGCGTTCATGTCGGGACGGAAGCAGACGATGCTGCCGTCCTCGGCGGTGTAAGCCTTCAGGCCCTCAAAGACCTCCTGGCAGTAATGGAAGATGCCGCCGCACTCGGAGACATGCAGGGTGTGGTCGGTGGTCAGGCCACCCTCGTCCCACTCGCCGTCCTTCCAATGGGCCTCGTAGCTGTAATCGGTCTTCATGTAGCCAAAGCCGAGGCTACCCCAATCGATATCCTTCTTCTCGACAGTCATATGTCGCTCCTTACATACACAGTTGCAAACTCGCGAACCCGCACGCAAGGACCGAGGCCGACCGCGTCGCAACATCGCACGCCCGGAGCGTAGAGCCGGACGGGACACGCGAGCAGCATCAAAGCCGATGGCACGTCGATTCGCATGCACGAGATTGTACTCCGCTCGCGCGTCTGATAAAACGCTTTTCTTTAACTAAGTAAAGTATTTTCATTTGACCGAAGCTGAAGAGGCCCGCCACCGTAAACGGTGACGGGCCTCAACTGCACGGTCTGCGCGCTGGCTCGAGCTACGCGTTCTTTTTGCCCAGCTTAGCCTTAACCAGACCGACCACGGTCGGGATGATCGACACGGCAACGATGCCAACGATTAGCAGCTCAAAGTGCTCCTGCACAAAGGGAATGCCACCAAAGAAGTAGCCCAGCAGTGTA
>UQPP01000055.1 GCA_900543025.1 uncultured Collinsella sp. | reverse complement strand
AGGGACAGGTTTATTTTGGTCGGTTTTATCTGGGCAAACGCAAGCGCCCCGCAACTGGAATTGAGCCAGTTGCGGGGCGCTTTTTGCTATAGAGATAAAACCGCAGGAAAACCCGCCAAAATAAACCTGTCCCTAAATGGCAGGTTTTACTGGAGAGTTGCGTCGATTGCCTTGACCAGGGCACTGCGCATGCCGGCGTCCTCGAGCGCAACGACGCCCTTGATGGTGGCACCACCGGGCGAGCATACGGCATCCTTCATCGCCGCAGGATGCTGGCCAGTTGCAAGCTGCAGCTTTGCCGTACCCAGCACCATCTGGCTCACAATGCGATAGGCATCGGCACGCGGGATACCGTGCTTGACCGCTGCATCGCCCAGGGCCTCGATTGCCATGGCGACAAATGCCGGAGCGCAACCACCCACCGTGCCGCCCACAAACAGCAGGCTCGTATCGAGCTCGACCACCGCACCGAGCTTGCCAAGCAGATCAAGCACCACTGCGCTCTGCTCATCACTAAGCGTGGAAGCCTTCTCGCAGGCGATGACGCCCTCGCCCACCGAAACCGGTGTGTTGGGCACCGTCGAGATGTGCGCGACGCCCGGCAGGACCTGCTCCCACTTGGCACTGTCCCAAGTCCAGGCAACCGACAGAACGACCTTGTCGGCAAGAATGTCCTTGAGCGGGGCGAATACCTTCTCGATCATGTACGGTTTGACCGCAGCGACCACGATATCGGATGCGGCGACAACCTCGGCGGCATCGTGACAGGCGACCATGCCGCGCGCCTCGCAGCGCTCAACCAGTGCGTCGTAGCGACCCGCGCAGGCGCACATGTCGCTCACAGCTACACCGGCAGCGATCCAGCCATCGGCCATAGCGCTCGCCATATTGCCAAAACCGACAAATCCAATCTTCATATCTCATAGTCCTTTCAGACACATTCCTCAAAACGAAAGGTATTGTCCCACGGCATTGTTTCGTATTGCCGACCTATTTGTGATACGGCTCGCCACGACTGATCTTGCAGGCGCGGTAGATTTGCTCCAGCAGCACCACGCGCGCCAGGTTATGCGGCAAGGTAATGCGTCCAAAGCTGAGCATCTCGTCGGCGCGGGCGCGCACGTCATCGCTCACGCCGTCCGATCCGCCAATCACAAAGGCGATGTCGCTGTTACCACGCAGCATAAGATCATCGAGCCGCGCCGAAAACTCCTCGCTCGAGCGCTCTTTGCCCTCAATGGCCAGCAGGATCACATGCGCTCGAGACGGCAAGGCAGCAAGAATCGCCGCCCCCTCCTTGTCGCGCGCGGCATCCACGCCGCCCGCCTTAGCCGGGTCGATATCGGCCACCTCGCGGATATCAACCTTGGCATAGGCACCTAGGCGCTTGGCGTACTCAGCGCACGCGTCCTTCCAAAAGCGCTCCTTGAGCTTACCGACGCAAACGACGGTGTATTTCACGCGCGTCTACTCCTTCGAATCGTTTTGAACTTTGCCGGCGGCCAGCATCTGCTCGAACATCGAGGCCGACTGCGAAAAGTCGCTCGGCAGCACGACCGTCGAGGTTTTACCCGTGCGAGCGAACTCCGTCATCATCTCGGACCACTGCGTAAACATGAACAGTTGGTTGGCCTCGTCATTGCCGACACCCGTCTCCTGGATGATCTCGAGCGAATCTTTGATACCCAGCGCGATGGCCTTGCGCTGGTTGGCGATGCCCTCGCCCGCCTTTTCCATAGCCTCAGCCTCGGCGGTCGCCTCGGTGACGCGCTTGATGCGGTCTGCCTCAGCGAGCTCCTGTGCCGCAGCGCGCTTGCGCTGGGCGGCGTTGATGTCGTTCATGGAGTTCTCAACCTCGGTCGGCAGTGCGATTTTGGTGATGAGCGTCGACACGAGGGTGAAGCCGTAGGCGGCCATCTGCTCGGAAACGGTAGCGTTGACATCCTTGGCGATGTCGTCCTTCTTGGCAAAGACCTCATCGAGTGTGTAGACGGGAATCGAAGAGCGCAGGGCGTCGGTGATGAAGTCACGCATCTGGTCGACGGGCTCCTGCAGCATATAGTAGCTCTTGTAGATGCCCGAATCTGCCGGGCCGGCGCCCATGTCATAGCTCACGTGGTACTGAGCAGAGACCTCAAGGCCGATGGTCACGTTGTCCTGGGTCTTAACGTCGATGCCAAAACCGTTTTTCATGGTTCGCAGACTCACCGTGGCGGCCTTGCGGTCGATCACGGGCACCTTCATGTGGAAGCCCGCGTTGACGATGCGGTTAAACTTGCCCAGACGCTCGATGATCACGGCATGCTGCTGTTCAACGACGTAGCAGGCGTTGGGAAGCAGCAGCAACAGAATGATGATGGGAAGCAGAAGGCTCGTAAGGGCGGCAATGATACCGGAAAACAGCATGGTCTCTCCTCTGATAGGCACACGTTGGCATTAGGATACCCGTCCAAGGAGATCGTGCATAACAAAAAAGCCCCCATTGCTGGGAGCTCTTTCATTTAATGGTGCGGGCGAAAGGACGTCCGCGTATCCGCTTCGCGGATCCGCACCGGCTTCGGCCGCCTGCCGGCGTCCTCGCCAGCTCGCTAAAAACGCTCCGCGTTTTCTTTACGCTCGCTCCTTCGCAGGTTCAAGTCCCTGTGATGGGCCCATAACAAAAAAGCCCCCATTGCTGGGAGCTCTTTCATTCAATGGTGCGGGCGAAAGGACTTGAACCTTCATGGGGTTGCCCCCATACGGACCTGAACCGTACGCGTCTGCCAATTCCGCCACGCCCGCGTGCAGGAATTAGAATAACGGAGCGCCATCGCGAACGCAAGAACTATTTTTGAAAAAGTTTGCAGGCATTTTCCCAAGCTGCTCGCGCGATTGCCTCAGCATCCTCGCCGGTACGATCGACACGGTCGTTGACCAGCGTGTTTGCCGTAATGGAGATCATTGCGGGCTCGCATTCAAGACCGCGGATGGGCTCTGGAGCCATATACGGGCAATCCGTCTCGAACAAAATTCGATCGAGTGGGGTTGCCGCAAATGCCTCGCGCACGTCGTCGTTGCGCTTAAAGGTAGCCGCACCGCCATAGGCGATATAGCAGCCCAGCTCCACAAAGCGCTCCATCGTGGCGCGGTCCTCGCCAAAGCAGTGCAGCACACAACCGGCCTGGGGCATGCCCACCTCACGAAGCACGTTGTAGGCGTCCACGTGCGAGGTGCGCTCCTGGTCCGTGTCCTCGTGACGCAGATGTAGCTCCACCGGCACATTACGGCACACGGCAAGCTCGAGCTGGCGCGCCATGCAGTCAATCTGCACATTATGGGGTGCCGGCGCGATATCGTCGTCATAGTCCATGTGATAGTCCAGGCCGATTTCGCCAATACCGGCGCACAAAGGGTCATCGAGCGCGGCAACGACCTGTGCGTGAACGTCGTCGGTATAGTCCGGCGCGCCATAGGGATGCACGCCGGCAAGATACTTGATCTGCGGGATATCCTGCATCGGCAGAATTTCGCGCACGAGCCAGTCGCTATAGTCCGTCACGCTGCGTTTGTCAGCGATGGGGTCGAACATCGTCACCAACAGGTCGACACCCGCGGCTTTGGCGCGCACGAGCGTCTCGGGCACTTCTTTGCCCCAAAACGAAAGCAGATGCGCATGTGTGTCGGCAAGCGGTGCCAAGGGCACGGGGCAGGCGACCGTCTTCTTTTTCTTGGTAAACGTCACGCGTGCGGCATTAGGCATCATGGATTAGCTCCTGGGCCAGGCGAACAAAGTCGGCAACATCAAGCGTCTCGGCGCGCGTGGTGGGTGCGATACCGCAAGCCTCAAAGGCGGCATCGAGCACGTCCTTGGCAAAGCCGTTGGCGCTCATGGAATTTCGGATGGTCTTGCGCCGCTGAGCAAATGCAGCGTCGATCACACGAGCCACGAACTCGCGATCGAGCCCCTCGGGCACCACGCCGTCAACACGGTCGATACGCACGACGGCCGAGTCCACGTGCGGCGCTGGCATAAAGCAACGCGGCGGCACCTCAAAGCGACCCGTCACCTGCGCATACAGGCCGAGCTTTGCCGTATAGCCGCCATAGGTCTTGTTGCCCGGCACTGCGGCAATGCGATCGGCAACCTCCTTTTGCACCATGACCACGGCACGCTTGAGCGCGGGCATCGTCTGAAAAAACTGCAAGATGATCGTCGCCGCCACGTTATAGGGCAAGTTCGCGACAAATACCGTCGGCTCACCGCCGGCGGCCTGCTCAATCTGCTCCGGCGTCACCTTAAGCGCGTCGCCCATGATAAAGCGGAAGTTGGCGTAGTCGGCGGCGTGAGCATCGAGCACCGGCTCGAGCTCGGGATCGGCCTCGATCGACGTGACGCACGCCGCCTCCTGCAACAGCGCAAGCGTGAGCGTACCAACGCCCGGACCAACCTCGAGCACGCGCTCATCGCCTGCAAGCTCGGCAAGCTCGCAAATGCGCTCAATTACATGGTTGTCGATCAGGAAGTTCTGGCCCAGGCGATGCTTGGTCGCAAGGCCAAACTCCTCCAGCAGCTCCCTGGTGGCCGTGGGGTTTGCCAAAGGCGAAGTTGTCATGGTTGCCTCCTCAGCATGATGGCGGCGTCTTGAAACAAAAGGGCATGGACCGTGGCGGCCATGCCCTTACAGCTAAACAGCAAATTGCCGATATGGCGCGCTGCGTCTTAGCCCAGACGCGGGAACAGCGGATCGCCCTTCTCGACAGGCTGACCACCGGCAAGCAGGCCCCAAACGCAAATGCCCTTGAGGTCGTCGGTCGCGGCCTCGTCCTCGCAGGACAGGCGGCGCAGGGCCTCGGCAGAAGTCTGGGGCATGAGCGGCATCAGCAGGTGGGCGGCAATGCGGATGGCCTCGAGCAGGTTGTAGATCACAAACGCCAGCTCGTCAGCCTTGGCCTCGTCCTTGGCAAGTGCCCAAGGCTCGGAGTCCTCGATGTAGTGGTTGGCGGCGTGGATGAGCTCCATGACCTCGTCCTTGGCTCCACCGTAATCGAGCACGTCCATCTTGGCCATGTAGCGGTCGACCAGACCATCGGCGATCTTTGCCAGCGGGTTGTCGAACGCATCGAACGATGCGGGCTTGGCGGGCGCGCAACCGTCAAAGTACTTGCCGCTCATGTTGAGCGAACGCGAGATAAGGTTGCCCCAGCTGTTGGCCAGGTCGGCGTTGTAGACCTGCTCCATGCGATCGAAGCTGATGGCACCGTCGGTGCCGGGGACGACGTCGGTCATGAAGTAGTAGCGATAGCCCTCGACGCCCAGCATGTCGATAACGTCCTGCGGAGCGATGGCGTTGCCGCGGCTCTTGGACATCTTCTCGGCCTTGCCGGTCTCGGCATTGCGCACGGTCAGGAAGCCATGGGCAAAGACGTGCTCGGGCAGGGCCTCGCCAATGGCCATGAGCATGGCCGGCCAAATGACGCAGTGGAAACGGATGATGTCCTTGCCCACGATGTGGAACTGCGCGGGCCAGCGATAGGCCAGCTCGGCACGGGCCTCGTCGGTATCGACACCGTAGCCGACAGCCGTCATATAGTTGAGCAGCGCGTCGAACCACACATAGGTCACGTGGCCCTCGTCAAACGGAACTTGGATGCCCCAGTCAAAGCTCGTACGGCTCACGGAAAGGTCGTTGAGGCCGCCCTCGACAAAGCTGCGCACCTCGTTCATACGGAACGCGGGCTCGACAAAGTCGGGGTGCTCGTCATAGAGCTTGAGCAGCTTGTCCTGGAAGGCGGAAAGCTTAAAGAAGTAGGACTCCTCCTGCACGCGCTCAAGCGGACGGTGGCAGTCGGGGCACAGGTGCTGGCCGACGCTGCCGTACTCCTCGTCGCCCTTCTGGACCTGCGTATCAGTGAAGTAGGTCTCGTCAGGCACGCAATACCAACCGTCGTAGCTGCCCTTATACAGGTAGCCGGACTCCTTCATGCGCTCCCACAGGTACTGCACGGCATGATGCTGGCGCGGCTCGGTGGTGCGGATGAAGTCGTCGTTGGAGATCTCGAGCTTGCTCCACAGCTCCTTGAAGTGCGGAGCCTGGCTGTCGGTCCACTCCTGCGGCGTCATGTTGTGCTTGGCTGCAGCCTCGGCGACCTTCTCGCCATGCTCGTCCATGCCAGTCAGGAACTTGACGTTATAGCCGGCGGAGCGACGATAGCGAGCCTGGACGTCGGCGATGATGGTGGAATAAGCCGTGCCCAGATGCGGATCGGCGTTGACGTAGTAGATGGGCGTCGTGATAAAGAACGAAGGCTTGCTTTGATCCATGGGGTTTGTCCTCCAGAAAAACGTTGCATACAGGGGATGATTCTAACGCAAGGGCTGGATATCCTCCATCTATTGCATATCGAGCACCATGGCATAGACATCGCGCTTGCGGCGCGAGTACTTCTGTGACAGGCGCTTTGCCACCGCGGAGGCGGGCTCCCCCTCCTCGAGCGCGGTGCGAATGTCCTCGCGCAGGGCTTCGTCGGGGTCTACCGCTGCGGCTCCAACCGGCGCAATGCCGGCATCCTCATCCTCGCTCGGCGGCGCGATGACCAGCGCAATCTCACCCTTTACCTCGCCACGGGCGCGCAGCTCCTCGGTTAGCTGGGCGGCGGATCCACGCAAGACTTCCTCGTGCAGTTTGGTGAGCTCGCGGCAGACGGCGACATCGCGCTGGGGAAAGACCTCGGCCACGGCCTCGAGCGTCGCGACGATGCGATGTGGAGACTCGTAGAAGATGAGCGCGCCGGGGACGACGGCAAGGCGCTGCAGTCGGCGCACGCGGTCGCCGTGCTTGCGACCCAAAAAGCCTTCGAAGAAGAAATGCTCGCAGGGAATACCGGACGATACGAGCGCCGTGACGCAAGCAGAGGGGCCGGGAATAACCTCGACAGGCACATCCGCCTCGCGCGCCGCCTCAACCAAAGCCTGGCCGGGATCAGACACGCTCGGCATACCGGCATCCGAGGCAAAGGCGAGGGTCTCCCCCGCCAGCAAGCGGTCGACCAGGCCGGCTGCGCGACTTGCGATCACGTTCTCGTCGCAACGAACGAGCGGCTTGGAGATGCCTAGGTGCATCAGCAACTTTGAGGTCACACGCGTGTCCTCACAGCAGACGGCGTCGGCGGCGGCAAATGCCTCGCCGACGCGCGGAGACAGGTCGCCCAGGTTACCGATGGGCGTACCGACCACATAAAGTTTGCCCGTGCGGGCGCTGTTTTGCGTCATATCAACCTATTCAATCATGCCGCGCTCGAGCGTGCCGAGCGCCGCGCGGGCGTCCCATGCTGCAATACGCTTCTCGGTCTTCCACGTTTGGAAGAACCAGCCAGCCGCCGGCGCAAACGATGCCAGCTGGTTGGCGATAAACACGCGCTCGTAGGCATTGCGGCCCTCGGGCGTAACCGACGAGTTGGCAAAAATCGCCGCACCCGACCATTCACCAACCAAAACGGGGAATCCGGTCGAGATTGCCTCCTTGAGCTCACGCTTGTTGCGCGAAATCGCCGTCGTCAGACCGCGGGGGCTCGTGATGTCGAGCGCATACTCGTCGCGGTAATGGTACAGGTGAAGGTCCATGTAGACGTTCTTGTACTTGGCACCGCGCATAAAGTGCTTCCACTCGCCAGGGTGTCCCGAAGAGGAAAAGACGACAATCTTGTCCTCGGGCATATACGAACGAACGAGCTCGTACGCATCACGATAGAAGTTGCGCAGGTAGTGCGCCGGAATACCGTCTGTCATGGTAAAGAGGCTCTTGCGTACGCTCATCTGCGGCGTATCCAACAGCTCGATGCCCAGCAGGCTCTCGGCCTCACCATAGCGATCGGCCAGGCGCTCGAGCACATCGAGCGCAACGTGACGGCCATTGGTGGACGAATGCCACTCAGCGACGACTTCCGGCGTCGTGGGCGAATCGTTGGAATCGCCCTGACCGCCGGGTACAGTCGCCAGATCGAGCAGCACGCGGATGTTGTACTTGGCGGCCCACTCAATAGCACGGTCGATATAATCGACGACCGAGATGTAGGAAGCGTCGGACTCCTGCGAGCCAAAGGCATACCACGGCACCGGCAGGCGCACGGCGTTGAGACCGATCTGCGCCATACGACGAAAATCGTCCTCGCTCACAAACGTCTCGTAATGGCGACGCATGCGCTCGTTATAGGCAGCGGTGCCCATGGCCTCCTGCAGCTCGGCTGCATTGGATGCTCCGGTCGCTGCATAGAGCGACGGGGTCACCCAGGGCTCGGGAATAAACCAGCCAGAGAGATTAACGCCGAGAATCCTCTCCATCACGGCCCCCTTCGAATCGCGCAGGTCGAACCTGCATCGTATTGCATAGGAAAAGTATCGTTTTGAGTATACCCGCGCGTGCGGACAGGCGACCGAACGGTCTACAAAGTGGCGCAAAAGTGGGAGGAATGTCCGGGCAGACGGAATCCGCGAGTCCCGCTTTGAGGCTTTATTCCGGGATGCAGTTTCCGCAGGAGCCCTCGGTAAAAGAAAAGGACCCCTTTGCAGAGGTCCTAGTCAATTCAAGGTGGCGGGGAAGGGAATCGCGTCCGTGCGCTGCGCGGACGGACCGCTGCGGCGCTTCCGCGCCTTGCGAGCTCCGCTGGCAAACGCTTGCGCGTTTACTCAGCTCCGCGCCCTCACGGGGTTCGATTCCGTGTGGGGACCACATAAAAGAAAAGGACCCCTTTGCAGAGGTCCTAGTCAATTCAAGGTGGCGGGGAAG
>UQPP01000054.1 GCA_900543025.1 uncultured Collinsella sp. | reverse complement strand
ATTGTTGCCAGCTGTTGGGAGATGGAAGATGGACTGCGATGGCTACCCATGCGTTCCCATGCCGTTGATGTGCACCGCCTTTGTGCCGGGGCAGATTGACGCTGCGGTTGCAGGCATTTCCGACCCCGATTCGCGCGCCATTGCCACGGCAGAAGCGCTGTACTTTCGCGGACAGGCCGCCCTCGCTGCCAAGACGGCGCGCCCCTATCTTGACGCCACCGATCCCGCACTGCGCTATTCCGCATGCTTTATCTGCGGATATGCCAGCCTGTCGCTCAACCGTATCCCCGACGCCCGCCGGTGCCTTGCTGGCATCCTCGATACGCCAACTGACGAGGAATCGCCTGCCGTCCACGCCATGCACATCCTGTTCGCCTCTGCCGCGAGCGTCCTGCTGCACTTGCCTTCCCCGTATTCCGCCGAAGAGTTTTATCCGCTTGCGGCGCATCTGCCCGAAGGCCTGCGCCTGTTCGCCAGCTACGTGATGGCGCACGCCTTGTATCTGCGCGGCGAATACGGCCGCAGCCTGGGCATGGTGGAAAATGCCCTGATCATGAAACAGGGAAGCTATCCCATCTCGGAACTGTTCCTGCACCTGGCGGCTTCCATGGCATGCATGAGCCTCAAGGACATCGACGCCGCAAAGGCACATTTCGGAGCCGCTTGGGACATTGCGCGCCCCGACGGCCTTATCGAGCTCATTGGCGAGCACCACGGCCTTTTGCAGGGGCTCATCGAGGCATGCTTAAAATCGCAATACCCCGACGATTTCGCTCGCATCATCGAGATTACGTATCGATTCAGCTACGGCTGGCGGCGCATCCACAACCCCGATTCGGGTGAGGACGTGGCCGACGATTTAACGACCACGGAGTTCACCATGGCCATGCTCGCCTGCCGCGGTTGGACCAACGCCGAAATCGCACGCCATATGGGTGTGTCGCCGGGCACCGTTAAAAACCGCCTATCAGGAGTGTATGCCAAGCTTGGTATCGGAACTCGCGCCGAGCTGATTGCCCACATGTTGCGCTAGCGGCCAGACTGCCCGGCGTATCGAAAGCGCTCCGGGGGGGCTGACGCTTTCGCGCGCTCAAATTGGACATTTTGGTCCCCGAACGGCACTACCGCCACGGGGCACCTTCTCGCAAAATTGGATTATTTCCACCGATACCTGCGGGATGGGAGCCAAAGATGCTTGATCGCCGTTCGTTACTTGTTGCCGGAGCATCCTCGCTGGCGAGCATTATGTTGCCGCGCGTGCCGGGAAGCGCAAATGCCTTCATATTGCCGTTCGCGCCCACCGAAGTCTATGCCGACGAAGAAGACCCCTTCAGGGTGCTCGTTCTCTCGCGCACAATGTTTGGTGTGGTCGTGGTCGACGTCGCCAACAAGAATACGCCCATCACGGGTGCCCAGGTCACGCTCACATCGCGCTATGCCGCAGGCAAGCAGCTCACCGCCACGACCGATGACGAAGGCACGGCCATCTTTGAGGTCGCGCCGCTTTCGGAAGGCTACGTGGACGAGACAACGCTTCTCGACGCGTACGACTTTAACGGCGGTATCTCCATCAGCATGAAAGGCTACCGCGATGTCGAGATTCCCCTCGCGCGTATCCAGGGTGGCACCGCCATAACCGCACCCACACGTCCGCTCTCCGATGGCGAGCCGTACTTTCGACAGCTCACGTTCGACGAATGGGACATCCAGTACGCCGACGCTACGTTCATGACATTGCCGAAGGGCGACACGGCAAACGACCAACCCAACACGCACGCCTTTACCGTGCAGGCACATCTGCCACAGGGTGGACAGGCAACGCTGCACATCAACAAGGTAATGCCCGCCACGAGCAGCTCACCCGAAACCGTCACGCAGATTGGCCAAGTCAAGGCCAGCGCATCGGGCGCGAATAATCTGGCGACGTTCACGCTCGAAGACACGTTCCTCGATGCAGCGTCGAGCCTTCTGGAAGAAGGATGCAAGCTGCGTTTTGTCCTCGACTATCAGGGCAAAACCTATACACTCTCCTCCCCCATGGCCGTTGTCACCGCGCCGGCCGCAAAGGCAGAATCGGGTTCGACCACCATCATTCCCACTACCATGGACCAAGAGATCACTCCGTTTGATTTTCCGGCGGCGTTTCCCGGCATCGGCGGCAATAAGTTCACGTGTTGGATGCCCACATTTCCGATCCTCTTCGATTTCTCGTTTGCTGGATACGTGCTGTTTGGCGGAGGATACAAACCAGCCAGCTATATGAACGATTCGGGCAACCCTGATCCGGAATACTGGAAGAAATCGCCGCGTGAGTCGGGCGCCAAGCAGGCAAACCGCTACCTCGACGAGATGGAGGGGAAGTGGAATCAGTACAAGAGGATGAGTGCCGGTTCGGGCACCGATCCAAGAAACACCAAGCTCCTTCGCCACCATTGCACGCCGCTGTTCACGATGGATATCGCCACACAGCTGTACGGCTCGCTCGCCTACGATTGGGTGGGCAAAACCTGGGGTAACAACAACGACCCCGCATACGGCAATATTAAGGCCCTCTTCCAGGTAAGAACCGACCTCAATTGGACCGAGCAGTTTACCCTAGGACCGGTGCCATTTTTCCTAAACGTCAACCCCTGGGTGCTGGCAAAACTGGCGCTCGCCGTGGGTGCCCACACGCACGGCAGCGGCGCGGCGTTTTTTAAAAACATTTCGCTCGACTATTCAAACACGTCGGGCTCGTTCACCATCCAGATCGGGCTTGCCGTCACCTTTGGCGCCGGCGTTGCAGGCGTCGCTTCGTCTGCCGTGCGTGGCGCCGCATCCCTCACGCTGTTCATTGGGTACGAAAAGGCAAATGGACACCAGCTTCCGCGACTGCGTGTAGGTGCAGACGTCGATGTCGATGTAATACTCCAGTTCGTAATGTTCAAGTGGACCACCAAGGCTTGGTCGGGGTCGTGGCCCACACTCATCGATTCGTGGAATATGTCGGTGAACAATGGCGACCAGTATGTGCTCCAGCGCTCTGAGCTCGCATTGGATGGAGATACGCCTTATACGCTGGATGCCTGCTTCGGCTCGGCCGGCAACGCCGAGGCGGGTGGTGTGCCGCAATTTATCGCATCGGCCACCATCGTCACCAACGCCGAACTGCTCGCACGCGCCGAGGTTAAGGCCACTGCCGTAAACGCCGCGCCTGTCGTGCGCGATTGGGACCGGGCGGTCACGCGCATTGAGCTCGAGGCGGATGCAGAAAGCGACGACACGGGACAGATCGACCATTTCGTCCATGCACTGATAGAGAACGACGAAAACGCCGCGCCGATGTATGAGTACACCTACATCGGTCAGGCAACGAACACCGTTGCCGACCCGAACGCCGATTCTGCCGGCGTGTCGGAGGACGAGCGCGGCGGCATCAAGCCCTCGAGCGACAACGTGCTGTTTGCTGGCGTGCTCAGCGAAGCCCACATGAAGCTGGCAATGATTGCCGGCGTAGAATGCCTGTTCCGTATCGCCTCGGTGCGCTACGGCGACAATGGTCGCTCGCGCCTGGTGGTACACACAAAGGCAAACGGAACGTGGTCCGCTCCCACGCCTGTGGACTTTCCCCTTGGGTTTGGCGAGGGCGACGTGGAGCGCGACAGCATATACGATTACGACTTCGACGTAGTGGAATATACGGACGGAAGAGGAAACCAGGACGCCTACGTGCTGCTGGTCTCGGGCGAGCGCCCCGCCGGCGACGACACCCTTTTCGATATGGCAAGCACAGCCGGCATACTGTCCGTTGTGCGCCTGCGCATAAGCAGCGACGGAGTTCGCGTGGTATCGCACACGTCGTGGCACAGCATCTCGCGCGGCCGCCTTCAGGAGGATGGCTACCATTGCCTGCAGTGCCCACGCATCACGGTGGGCAAGACACTTGTCAACGGGCGCCTGTCGGGCGCCTACCTCCACCGCCGCGGAACCACCGCAGAAAAGGCGCTCGGCAGCGAGGCCGAGGTTGCGCTCGAGTGCTTTACCCTGTGGTCGGACGTTTCGGGCGACAGCCTGACGTTCCGCCAAGTTCTCCGCTTTCCGCAGGCACCGTCGAGCATCGAGCTCGGCGCGCCCGAGAATATCAACGGCAAAATGGTGGTGCCCGTTGCATACGAGACCGCAGGCGGTTGTGGCTGTGCATCGTACGCCGTGATCGGCCAGTCCATTGCGGGCTGGGGCGTTATGTCGCCAGATGCCACAGTACCCCACGCGGTGCCGTGGCCGCAGCACACGGGCTTTTTGGCTACCGTCAACGAGCAACTGCAGCATATTACTTGGACGCGAGGCGCATCGGTATTTGCAACGCAGCCCGTGGGTGCCGCAGGCTGCGGCCCGGCATCGTTCAGCGTAAGCAACAACGGCAGGTGCGTGCTCTATGTAGAGAACACCGATGGTAAGGTGGGACAAACCTACGACGAAGAAGGCAACCCGGTAGCAGTGATGGGCAAGCACTTCCGCATCTTCGCCAGCACCTTGGCAGGCGATCTGTTTACGGAGCCGTTCGTGATGTGCGAGCTGGACCATCCCGTCGATCAGATAACGACATTTTTGACGTCGGGGAGCATGCTCTCCGCGCTCGCCACGCACATTGTGAGCGCGGAGAAGAGCGAGGCAGAGCTGCACGGCATCGAAGTGCCCTTGGTGGCGTGTGCCACTCCGACGGGCGCAGTCGCTACCTCGGGCGCGGTGGTGCCTGGAGCAGCAGGCGAATCCTTCATGGTCACGGTGCGAAACGACGGCAACACCTTGCTGACCGCCGGCACGATCGATCTGTACCGAGAGGGCTCCAGCCAGCCGTTCTCCAGCGCATCCATCGGATTCGGAGCGAACACACGCATGGCATCGATCTACGATCCAGAGCTTGCCGAGGACGCTTCGGCCAACGACATGACACACGTGAAGTACGCGCTCGAGACGCTGGGCGCACGTTTTGCAACGCACCCACTGGTAGCCGACAGTGGCAACGCCGTGCTGGCACCAGGTTGCACGGCACAGTTCCGCATGAGCTTCGCCATCCCCGAGAGTTGGAGCGACGAAGTGGGCAAACGCGTAACGCTGTATGCGAAGGCGCGTAATCTGGTGGCGCTCGATCCCGTAACGCTCGAGGAAATTCGACCGGGCGCAAACTCGGCGCTGGGTGCCGTGCTGCACGAGCTTCATGTGCCCGACGCGGCATGCGAACGCTCGGAAGTTCAGGTCGGCGTATGCGGCAGCGCGGATACGATAGGACTTCACGACGCCCCGATGACAGCAGACGGCGATGGTGGCTCGAGTGGCGGCGGTACTGACAAGGGCGGCGGCTCCGGCGGAAGCAGCTCCGGCAGTGGCAAGGACCACGGCAATAACAAGCGCTCCGGAAAAGCGGGCGCGCTCGCTGGCACGGGCGATGTCAATGCTCCCCTTACGGCAGCCGCTACAGCACTCGCCGCGGCAGGCGCCGGCCTCATCGCCTACAGCGCCCGCCGCACGGCGCTCGAAAAAGACACCGCCAATGAGGTCAATTCGGATAGGTCTCGCTAGCTCCTAGTTACTTTTGTGAGAGACGCCGACTCGGCTCATCGAACACCAAAAGGGGCTGGTTCTGGATACCCAGAGCCAGCCCATTTCGCATTAGATATCATCAGGGGAGTCGAGTTCTGCCTCGAGCTTGGCACGGCGTCTTTTCGCCAACAATCCGCACGACATGTCTTCGACAGCGTATCCAACCGCAAACGCAGCAAGACGCATTCGGCCGCCTTCAAACTTACTCGGACAGAGCCGACTCGGTTTTGTCCGAGTAAACGAATCTCCATCGAACTCCGAACGATTGTTCGATGGATTTCGTGTTGGTTGGAATCGCCTGTGGGCTGGGCTATGCTACCTTGACTATCTATATGACTTAAACGCAGCAAAGGAGCACCGAGAGAGCGAGTATGGCAAAAAACACCGCAAACTATGGTAACGACAGTATCCGCCAGCTCAAGGACGAGGAGCGCGTACGCCTGCGCCCCGCCGTCATCTTTGGCTCGGACGGACTCGACGGCTGCGCGCATGCCGCCTTCGAGATCCTGTCCAACGCCGTTGACGAGGCGCGCCAGGGCTACGGCAAGCTCATCACCCTTACCGCCTTTCGCGATGGTTCCATTCAGGTAGAGGACAACGGCCGCGGCTGCCCGCTCGACTGGAACCCCTCCGAGAAGCGCTTTAACTGGGAACTCGTCTTTTGCGAGCTCTACGCCGGCGGCAAATACAACAATAACCAGGGCGGCGACTACGACTTCTCGCTCGGCACCAACGGCCTGGGCTCCTGCGCGACCCAGTACGCCTCCGAATACATGGACGTCACGGTTTGGCGCGACGGCAACAAGTACTCCCTGCACTTTAAGAAGGGCAAGGTCGTCGGTGCCAAAAAGAAGGCACTCGAGATTGAGCCCAGCGACGAGGACCGTACCGGCACCACCATCAAATGGCGCCCCGATCTTGAGGTCTTTACCTCCATCAGCATCCCCCACGATTGGTATCGCGAGACCATGCGCCGCCAAGCCGTGGTCAACGCCAACGTGACCTTCCGCCTGCGTATTGAGGGCGACGACGGCGAGTTTACCGAAGAGGATTTTTGCTATCCAAAGGGCATCGAGGACTACGTGCTCGAGAAGGTCGGTACCGACTACCTCACCGAGCCCTTCTTTATCGAGGCCGATCGTCGCGGTCGCGATCGCGAGGACCTGCCCGATTACAACGTAAAAATTACCGCGTGCATGTGCTTCTCGCGCACTTTCATGATGCAGGAGTACTACCACAACTCATCGTGGCTCGAGAACGGCGGTTCACCCGAAAAGGCCGCCCGTAGTGCTCTGACCAGCGCCATCGATGCCTACATTAAGCAACAGGGCAAGTACAACAAAAACGAGAGTGGCATCAAATGGCAGGACGTCCAGGACTGCCTGGTGCTGGTGACCAACTGCTTCTCCACCCAGACGTCCTACGAAAACCAGACCAAGAAGGCCATCAACAACCGCTTTATCCAGCAGGCTATGACGGCCTTCTTTAAGGAGCGCCTCTCGACTTACCTGATCGAGAACAAAGACGCCGCCAACAAGATCATGGAGCAGGTGCTCATCAACAAGCGCTCGCGCGAGAACGCCGAGAAGACGCGTCAGAGCATCAAGACCAACCTGCAGCAGAAGACCGACATGGCCAACCGCGTGCAGAAGTTCATCGACTGCCGCTCCAAGGACAAGAACCGTCGCGAGATCTACATCGTAGAGGGCGACTCGGCAGCAGGCGCCATTCGCACCTCGCGCGATGCCGAGTTCCAGGGCGTTATGCCCGTCCGCGGTAAGATCCTCAACTGCCTGAAAGAGGACTACCCGCGCATCTTTAAGTCCGACATCATCATGGACCTTATGCGCGTGCTGGGCTGCGGTGTGGAGATCAAGGACAAGCGCATCAAAAACCTTGGTGCCTTTGACCTGGACAACCTCAACTGGAACAAGGTCATCATCTGTACGGACGCCGACGTCGACGGTTACCACATCCGCACGCTCGTGCTCACCATGCTTTACCGCCTGGTGCCCACACTTATCGACGAGGGTTACGTGTATATCGCCGAGTCGCCGCTCTACGAGATCAACTGCAAAGAGAAGACCTACTTTGCCTACACCGAGCTCGAGAAGAACGGCATCCTCAAGGAGATTGGCGACCAAAAGTGCTCCATCAACCGCTCCAAGGGTCTTGGCGAGAACGACCCGGACATGATGTGGCTCACCACCATGAACCCCGAGACGCGTCGCCTGATCAAGGTGGAGCCCGAGGACGTCACCAAGATGGAGACCATGTTTAACCTGTTGCTGGGCAACGACGAAGCGGGCCGCAAGCGCCATATCTCCGAGCACGGCAAGGAATATCTGGACCAGCTGGACCTGCAATAGCAGCAAATCGATAACGACGGCCCATAAGAAGTTCAAGAGGAAATCGTGGCAAAGAAGAAGACGAAGAACCAGCCAAAGAAAAAGCAGGTCAACGCCGAGAACGTCATCGGCCTGCACTCCGAGGTCACCGACCAGCCGATCACGCAGACGCTCGAGGTCAACTACATGCCCTACGCCATGAGCGTCAACGTCTCGCGAGCATTCCCCGAGATCGACGGCTTTAAGCCCTCGCACCGCAAGCTGCTCTACACCATGTACAAGATGGGTCTGCTCAAGGGCGAGCGCCAGAAGAGCGCCAACATCGTGGGCCAGACCATGAAGCTCAACCCGCACGGCGATGCCGCGATCTACGAGACGATGGTGCGCCTGGCGACGGGCAACGAAGCGCTGCTTGCGCCCTTCGTGGAGTCGAAGGGCAACTTTGGCAAGTACTATTCGGGCGACCTGAGCTACGCCGCCTCGCGTTACACCGAGGCCAAGCTCTCCCCCATCAGCGCCGAGATCTTCAAGGACATCGACAAGGACCCGGTCGACTTCGTCGACAGCTACGACGGCGCCATGAAGGAGCCGCGCCTGCTGCCCACCACGTTCCCCAATATTCTGGTTTCGGCCAACAAAGGCATCGGCGTCGCCATGGCGTCCGACATCTGCGGTTTCAACCTCAACGAGGTCTGCACCGCCACCATGCATTACCTGCAGGATCCCGACTGCGACCTGCTCGAGTATATGCCCATGCCCGACTTCTCGACCGGCGGCGAGATCATCTACCGCCGCGAGGAGATGGAGAAGATCATCGAGACCGGTCTTGGCAGCTTCCAGATCCGTTCCCGCTGGCGCTGGATTCCCGAAGAGCGCATCATCGAGGTCTACGAGATCCCCTACACCACCAAGACCGATGTCATCATCGAGCGCATCGTCAAGCTCTCCAAGGAGGGCAAGGTCAAGGAGATTGCCGACATCCGCGACGAGACCGATCTTTCGGGCCTGCGCATCGCCATCGACCTTAAGCGCGGCGTCGACCCCGACAAGCTCATGGCCAAGCTCTATCGCTCGACCACGCTGCAGGATTCGTTCTCGTGCAACTTCAACGTGCTCGTCGACGGCTATCCCCGTGTTATGGGCGTGCGCCAGATTCTGCACGAGTGGGTCAAATGGCGTATTGAGTCCACGCGTCGCCGCATTAACTTTGACCTGGGCAAAAAGTCCGAGCGCCTGCACCTGCTGCACGGCCTCGAGGCAATCTTGCTCGACATCGACAAGGCCATCGCCATCATCCGTGGCACCAAGCTTGAAGCCGAGGTCGTGCCCAACCTTATGAAGGGTTTCGACATCGACGAGACCCAGGCCGAGTTTGTTGCCGAGCTCAAGCTCCGCAACATTAACGAGGAGTACATCCTCAACCGCACCAAGGACATCGCCAAGCTTGAGAGCGAGATTGCCGAGCTTGAGAAGATCCTCTCCAGCGAGGAGAACATCAAGAAGGTCATCAGCGACGAGCTGGCCGCGGTCAACAAGAAATATGTGATGCCGCGTCGCACGGGCAGGATCGAGCCCCATGAGGTTATCGAGGTAAGCTTGGAGCCCGAGGTCGAGGAGTACCCGGTGACCATCATGCTCTCGCGCGATGGCTACCTTAAGAAGATGACGGACCGCGTGCTCAAGAAGGCGACCACGCTCAAGTACAAGGACGGCGACAAACCCTTTATCGAGTTCCCGTCCTCCAA
>UQPP01000053.1 GCA_900543025.1 uncultured Collinsella sp. | reverse complement strand
GGCGGTTCTTGGTGGGCTGGCCGTAACCGGGCACATCGATGTTGACGAGCTTGGAAGTAACGGCAAAATCGCCGAACTCGACGGTGTAGGAGCGGTCATCGTCGACTAGGATGTCCTGCTCACCGAGCCACTCGTCGGGGACGGCCTTCTGCTGGTTGTCGACAAAGCGCTGACGGAACAGACCGTAGTGATAGTTGAGGCCCACGCCATCGCCGGTCAAGCCCAGCGTGGCGATGGAATCCAGGAAGCACGCGGCCAGGCGGCCCAGGCCGCCGTTGCCGAGCGACGGCTCGACCTCGAACTCCTCGATCTTGTTGAGGTCGTGGCCTGCGGCGGTGAGCTGGTCCTTAACCTCGTCGTAGATGCCAAGGTCGATCATGTTGTTGATGAGCAGCTTGCCGATCAAAAATTCGGCGGAAATGTAATAGAGCTTTTTCTTGCCGTTGTTGAGCGGGCAGGCGGCGGAGCGCTCCTGCACGAGTTTGACCAGCAGCTTGTAAATGCGACGGTCGTCGAGCTGCTCGAGCGAGGTGCCAAAAGACTGCTCGGCGAGTTCCATGAGGTTAATTTGGGGCATGTTTTCTCCTGTGATGGGTTGTTTCATGTCTGCAATTCATAAGAAGCCCGCGCGAGGGGATTGGGGTGGCCTCGCGCGGGAAAAGCAAGCGCGTCCGCACGGTGGGGAGGGGTTGGGCGCGGTAGCTCCTATTGAGGAAGCTCGATTTCGGCTTCCGACGGGATGCGGAAGTAGGTCTCGGTCCAGTCGGTGAGTTTGTGCTCGAGCTCGCGGGTGATGGCGCCGTCGAGCATGCGCCAGGTCCAGTTGCCGCCCAGCGTGGCAGGGGTGTTGATGCGCGTCTCGTTGCCCAAGTTGAGCAGGTCCTGCATGGTGTAGATGCACGTGTCGCTCACGCTGGCGGCGATGGTGCGGTTGAGTGCATCTGCCATGGGTTCGCCGGCCTGCTGATGGGTGTACAGGGCTGCCTGCTCGCGCTGACGGGGGGTGGCCGTTCCCTCAAACCAACCGCGCGCCGTCTCGTTGTCGTGGGTGCCCACATAGGCGACGGTGTTGGCGATGTAGTTATGCGGCAGGTAGTACGAGTTGGTGCCCTCAAAGGCAAACTGCAAGATCTTCATGCCGGGGAAGCCCGAGTTGTCGCGCATGTCGATGACGCCGGGGGTGAGGAAGCCCAGGTCCTCGGCGATGATGGGCAGCGTGCCGAGCTTTTCCTCGAGCGTCTTGAAGAACTTGAGGCCGGGACCCTGCGTCCACGAACCGTAGGACGAATCGGGCGAGGAGAACGGCACCTCCCAATAGGCCTCGAAGCCGCGGAAGTGATCCAGGCGGATGACGTCGTACATGTCGAGGGCGGCGCGAATGCGGCCCTCCCACCAGGAGAAGCCGTCGGACTCCATGGCGTCCCAGTCGTAGATGGGGTTGCCCCAGTACTGGCCGGTGGCCGAGAACTGGTCGGGCGGCGTGCCGGCGACGCTCACGGGATTGCCGGCGGCGTCGATCTTAAAGAGCTCAGGCGTCGCCCACATCTCGACGGAGTCACGCGAGACATAGATGGGCAGGTCGCCGATGATGAGAATGTCGCGCTCGTTGGCATAGGCCTTGAGGCGGCTCCACTGGCGATCGAAGAAGTACTGCGTCATCTGGTGGTAGAGCATACGCGCCGGATGGTCGGCGCAGACCTTGGCGGAAGCCTCGCCGCGGGTGCGGAGCTCCGCGGGCCACTCCCAAAACGCCTTGAGACCGCACTCCTCTTTGACGGTCATGAACTCACAGTAGGGGATGAGCCAGTCCTCGTTGGCCTGGATAAAGTCATCGAAATCGGCCGGCTTGTCGGCAGCAAAGCGCTCAGCGGCGCGGTCGAGAATCTGACGGCGGCCGCCAAAGATAGCACCGTAGTCGACATTGCTGGGGTCGGATCCCAGATACACGCCATCGATATCGCGCTGCTCCAGATACCCTGCCTCGATAAGCTCGGCAAAGTCGATAAAGTTGGGGTTGCCTGCGCGGGCCGAGAACGACTGATAGGGCGAATCGCCATAGCTGGTCGTCGTAAGGGGCAGAATCTGCCAGTAATGTTGTTTGCACGAGGCGAGAAAATCGACGAAGTCGTAGGCATTCCAGCCAAAGCCGCCGATTCCGTATGGTCCGGGCAGAGATGAGACGGGCATGAGGACGCCGCTTGCACGCTCCATGAATGCGCTCACCAACCTTCTTGTTGTGGGGTCGGCCTGCCGATGGGTGTGCAGTCCGCCTCCGATGTTCTGATTCGATACGCCTATTGTAAAACATGTTGTTTAAACATGTACAGGCAAGATAAAAAAGTTGGTCGATTTTCGGCGAATGGTTACATGCCATGAAAAAGCCCCGACCTCACAACGTGAGATCGGGGCAAGAGCGGTATGTAGGTTTTGCTACTCGGCGTCGGCGAAGCCGTTGGGGTTGTGGCTCTGCCAGTTCCAGCTATCGCGGCACATGTCCGCGATGTCGTACTGGGCCTTCCAGCCCATCATGCGCTCGGCCTTGGAGGCATCGCACCAGTTGGCAGCGATGTCGCCGGCGCGGCGCTCGCGGATCACGTAGGGCAGCTCCTTGCCACAAGCCTTGGAGAAGGCGGCGACGACCTCGAGTACCGAGGTGCCGGTGCCGGTGCCCAGGTTAAAGATCTCGACGCCGGTCTTGCCGTTCATCCAGTTGAGGGCGGCCACGTGACCAGATGCCAGATCGCACACGTGGATGTAATCGCGCACGCCGGTGCCGTCGGGGGTGGGGTAGTCGTTGCCAAAGACCTGAACGGCCTCGAGCTTGCCCACGGCGACCTGGGCGACATAGGGCACCAGGTTGTTGGGGATGCCCTTGGGATCCTCGCCGATCAGGCCCGACGGATGGGCGCCGATGGGATTGAAATAACGGAGTAGCACGACGTCCCACTCGGGGTCGGCGGTGTGGACGTCCATAAGGATCTGCTCGATCATCCACTTGGTCCAACCATAGGGGTTGGTCGCGGGCTTCTTAGGATCCTCCTCGGTGACGGGCGGGTTGTCCGGGTCGCCGTAGACGGTCGAGGAGCTCGAGAAGATGATGGACTTGCAGCCATGGTTGCGCATGACGTCGATGAGCACCAGGGTGTTCTCGATGTTGTTGTGGTAGTACTCGACGGGCTTGCTCACCGACTCGCCGACGGCCTTAAAGCCGGCAAAGTGGATGACGCGGTCGATCTGATGGGTATCGAAGATCTTGTTCATCGCATCGCGGTCGAGCACGTTGGCCTCGTAGAAGGTGAGGTTCTTGGCGGCCTCGTCGCCCACGATGGTCTTGACGCGGTCGACGGCGACGGCGCTGGAGTTGGAGAGATCATCGACGATGACGACCTGGTAGCCACCCTCGAGCAGCTGAACGACGGTGTGCGAGCCGATAAAGCCGGCGCCACCGGTAACGAGGACACAGGTGTCTTTGGGGTCGAGTGCTTTGGACATGTAGTCTCCTATCGAATCAGGAACACTTCTTCAGGGGAGTATAGCGCAGGCAGGGACGCCCAAATCGTGCGCTGTAGGAAAAGCAGAGGATTGTGCTAACGTACTCATAGAAGAGCTTGCGTACGCATAACCTGATCTTTGGCATTTGCTTACGAGCCGCTGACCTTGCAGTTTCCTGCCGTTCGTGGAAATCGTTGGGACGCGCCATATGTACGCTAATATGTATGAGTTGAGCGACATATAAATAAGCATGTAACGGAGTACATATGTCACCAAACAGCGATTCCATCCTTTCCCAGGAGCTCTCGCGCCGCACTGCCCTCAAGGCCCTGTTCGGCGCCGCTTCTGCGGCAGTTCTTTTTGGCCTGCCCGCTCGCGCCCATGCGGCGGAGGCTTCCAAAGAAACCACCGATAAACTGAATGCCGCCCAGGCCCAGCTCGACGAGGTTCAGGCCCAGCTCGACAGCATCGCAAATGAGTATGCGGCGCTGGCCAACAAGAATGCCCAGACCCTCAACGACATCGAGAATGTCCAGGGCAAGATTGACGACACGCAGGCCCAGATCGATGAAAAGAAGGCCGAGCTCAAGAAGAAGCGCAACGACCTTTCCGATCGCGTGGCCGCCAGCTACAAGTCCGGCGGCACGAACATCCTGTCGCTGCTGCTGGCCTCTGGCTCGTTTGAGGAACTCGTCGCCAACGCGCATTACGTTGAGAAGATCAACAAGAGCGACCGCGACGCCATCGAGGACATTCAGACCATCCAGGAAGAGCTCGATGCGCAAAAGACCGAGCTCGAGTCGCAGAAGGCCGACTTAGAGAAGCTCAAGGACCAGCAGACTGCCCAGATGCAGGACATGCAGGCCAAGCAGCAAGAAGTCCAGACCGTGCTGAACGGTCTTTCCGACGACGTCAAGGAGCTCATGGCTCAGCGCGATTCCGAGATCCTCGCTGCTGCCCAGGCTGAGGAGGCCGCTAGGAAGGCTGCCGCTGCCGCGGCTGCCGCGAACAAGAACAATTCCTACTCGGGTGGTTCGAGCTCGGGTGGTGGATCGTACGCGCCCGGAACTCCGCAGCAGAATGCCGGCTCGGGCAAGCAGCAGGCTGTCGTCAACGCGTGCTACTCCACGCCTTCGCCGGGTCAGAACTGGTGCGCGGCGTGGGTCACCAATGTCTTCCGTAACGCCGGCGTTGGCTACTTTGGAGGCAATGCGTGCGACATGTTTAACGCCTGGTGCTATAGCTCCGACCGCTCGGCGCTGCAGGTGGGCATGATCGTGGCCGATTCCTCGCACAGCGGCACGGGTGCTCCGGGCCTTATCTACGGTCATGTGGGTATCTACGTTGGCGGCGGCATCGTTATGAGCAACGAGGGTGCCATTACGTCTAAGTCGCTTGACTCGTTTATTAGCTTCTATGGCACTGGCTCTGGCGTGCGTTGGGGCTGGCTCGGCGGTATTGCGCTGTCGTAGCTGCGGTTTGAAGCAAGTTGGTCCGGGACTGGGGGCGAGGCATAAGGTTGCCTGCTCTACAGTCCTGCGCAAGACGAAGGCCACATTAAGTGGCCTTCTTTGCGTGCGGAACTCGCGACCAACCTTATGCCTCGCCCCCAGCCCCGGACCTTCCGGGTCCAAGGCGTGACACACCGGACCGGATTATCTGAATAAATATGGTGAAGGCCCCTTTCGGGGCCTTCTTTTTATAAAAATTCGCCTACTCGGTGGACTTCGGGTTCTAGGTCTACGTTGAATTGGTCTTTGACGGTTGCCTGGATGTGGCGGATGAGTTCGTCGACATCGGCGGCGGTGGCGTGGTCGGCGTTGACGATGAAGCCGCAGTGCTTCTCGCTCACCTGCGCGCCGCCAACGGCGTGTCCTCGCAGGCCGGCATCCATGATGAGTTTGCCGGCAAAGTAACCCTCGGGGCGCTTGAAGGTGGAGCCGGCACTCGGCATGTCGAGCGGCTGCTTGTCCTCGCGGCGCTGGCGGTAGTCGTCCATGTCGGCCTTGATCATCGCGGCGTTGCCCGGGGCGAGATTGAAGGTGGCCGAAAGCACGGTAAAGCCGTCGTCGGCGATGCGGCTCTTGCGATAACCCAGGTTGAGCTCGTCGACATCGAACTCGATGATATTGCCGCTGCCGCGGGTGCCGTCGTCGAGCTGGCGAGCGGGTTTGTAGACGCGCACGGACTCCAGCACATCGGCCATGCAGGCACCGTAGGCACCGGCGTTCATGTAGCAGGCACCGCCGACCGATCCGGGGATGCCCGAGATGGGCTCCATGCCGGTGAGGCCGGCCTCGGCTGCCGCCGCGGCGACATCGGAAAGCAGCGCGCCGGCTGCCGCCGTGACGTGCGTGCCGTCGACGGTGATGTTGGAGAGACCTTCGCCCAGCGCTACGACGACGCCGCGGATGCCCTTGTCGCCGACGAGTAGGTCGGAGCCGTTGCCCACGATGGTGAGGGGCAGATCGCAGCGATAGCAGGTATCGAGCGTGGCGACGAGGCCCTGCTCGGTATCGGGCGTGACAAAGACGTCGGCCGGGCCGCCGATCTTAAACGTGGTGTGCTCGCACATGGGCTCGCTCATCAGTACGTTGTCCTCGCCGGCAACGCCAGCAAGCGCGCACAGCAGGTCCTCGTTAAAAAAATCGTTTTCGTGCATACTAATAGCCGCCTTTTGGTGGTCGTTGTCATCAATCGATTGCAATATACCCCACCCGGACGGATTTGGTGCGCTGGCGGCGATAAAACAGCCGTCTACCGGATTGGTAAAGTGTTTATCACCGAGGTAGAGGGGTAGTCGCTATACTTTCAAGAGATTGCGCGTAAACCCGGAAGGAGCGAGATGGCCAACAAAGTCACCCTCAAGCAGATCGCCCAGGAGGTGGGGCTTTCCCCCTCGTCGGTCTCGCTTGTTCTCAATAATCGGCCCTGTCGCATCTCGGAAGAAAACCGCAAGCTCATCAAGGAGGTCGCGGCGCGCAACCACTATGTCCCCAACCAGATTGCGCGTAGTCTGGTCATGCGCGAGTCGCGCACGCTGGGCCTTATCGTCCCTAACATCGAGAGCCGCTTTTTTGCCTCGCTCGCCGGTAGCCTGGAAAAGCGCTGCCGCGAGGACGGCTATGCGCTCTTCATTACCAGCTCGGGTGGAAGTGCCGACGACGATCTGGAGCTGCTGCGCCAGCTGGTAACGCGCGGCGTTGATGGCGTCTTCCTGGTCGTGGGCGACGAGTTCTCCGACGACCGCGCCCTGCGCGAAGAAGTCAGCCATCTGCCTATCCCTGCCGTGATGGTCGACCGCGCCATTGAGGGGCTCGAGTGCGACAAGGTGATGTTCGACCACGAGATGGGTGGCTACATGGCCACTCGCTATCTGATCGAGCAGGGCCACCGTCGCATTGCCTGCCTGGTTAACGCGCGCCGTTCCAATACGGGGCGTAAGCGACTTGCCGGCTATGAGCGCGCGCTGCGCGAGGTTGGCCTGCCTATCGACGCACGTTTGGAGTTTGAGAGCGAGTACTACATTCCGAGTGCCTACGAGGCCTCGGAGGCGGTGCTCGCAACTGATGCCACCGCTGTGTTCGCAAGTTCGGATAACATCGCCCTCGGTCTGCTCAAGCGCTTGCACGAGATGGGGAAGAGCATCCCGGGCGATATCTCGGTGGTGAGCTATGACAACTCGGCGGCCGACGTTCTCTTTGAGCCGGCGCTGACCGCCATTGAGCAGGATCCTGGTGTCCTTGCGGAGCATGCTTTTGGCTGCATGTCCAAGCGTCTTGCCGGTAGGGGCGGCAGGCGTGCCGAAGAGGTCGTCCTGGAGCCGGCGCTTATCGTTAAGGGCAGCGTGCTCGAACTTACCGAATGTAGCTAAGCGTACTTGTTTGTTTGCATAGATTGCATGCGGAGTGTCCGCTATTTGCCGGCAGGCGCCCCGGCCCTCGTCCGTTAACTCTTCCGCTGGGCGAGCCATAGACGCCGCGCACCGATAGGGTAAGGCAGCGGCTTGAAATTGGTGCTATATTCAGCTTGAGTTGTTTAATGCTAGTACGGGAGGCTGATATGGGGCTGTTCAAGAAGAAAAACCCGCAGGATGCCTTTGATCCCGATGTGTTTACCATCACGGATACGATTTTGGACCCGCCGCGGTTTACGTTTTTGCCGGCTATCTACCAGGATGCCACGCGTCGCAAGTGGGCCGTGCATCAGCGCGGCGGCGAGCCGAAGATTTTTGACTATGCGGACGTGCTGCAGTGCGAAGTAGCCGAGGCGGGCGATCCGGAGGCCGAGGAAGTGACTTCAAAACAGGAATTTGCCCAGCGTATCCTGGCAAATCCTGCCAAGGCGGCGAAAATAAACGCTGCCAAGCGTAATATGTGTCTTGGTATGGGCGTTGTTGTGGCGGTTCAGACGGGAAAAGACGAGGTTTCCAAATTAGAGATTCCCGTTATGACCGACGAAGTTAAACGCGATTCAAGTCTATATAAGTCGTATCGGAATGTCGCCGAGAAGATCAAGGCCGAATTTGATGCCATGGGAGGGCTGGCCTAATTTTGGCGGCATACGTTTCTGAATGAGGAGTCTGTGCAATGGCAGGCGAATCTTATGCAATTCCCCCCAAAGATCGTGCTGTTGAGGGAATTCTTTGGTATATCCAGCACCATCAGCTTGCCGGCGGGGATCGCCTGCCGGCCGAGCGCGTGCTGTGCGAAGAGATTGGCGTTTCGCGTACAGCGTTGCGTGCCGGTATCACGCGGCTCATCTCGTGTGGAACGCTCGAGAGCCGTCGCGGATCGGGTACGTATGTGTGTCCTCCCAAGCCGCTAAACATCTTTCAGGAAACGTATAACTTTTCCGATGCTGTGCGGACTGCCGGTCTGCACCCCTCTTCTCGTCTGGTTTCCACCGGGACCATCGAGGCGGATGAGGCGCTTGCCGACAAGCTTGGGGTGTCTGTAGGCGCTCCTTTGCTCCGCATGCAGCGCGTTCGACTTATTGAGGGCGAGCCGGCGTCAATCGAGACCGCTCACGTTAACCTGTCCCTGTGCCCATCGCTTACCGAGCACGATTTTGAGTGCGAGAGCCTTTACGATGTCTTGCTCAAAGAAGGCGGCGTGCGTGTTGAGCATGGACGTGAGCATATCTCTATCTCGCGTTTGAACGTCGAAGAGGCCGAGCTGCTCCAGCAAGAAGAGGGAACGCCGGTGTTCTATGAGAGCTCGATTGAATTTGATAAGGACATGCGTTTTGTGGAGCATTGCAAATCGGTGATTTTGCCCACAAAGTTCCGCTTTGCCGATAACGGCGAAGAGAACGGCATGAGGAGCGTGGCAGGTGAACAATGGCTGAAACAGTAGATGCCACCCCGGTTTATATGCGCATTCGACGCCGCATCGAGGAACGTATCGAGCGCAGTATATATCCCACGGGTTCCATGATTCCGTCCGAAAAAGACCTTGCCGAGGAATTTGGTACGACACGCTTGACCATCCGGAGCGCTGTCGATGAGCTGGTTCGGCGCGGGCAGATTCGCCGTGTTCGGGGAAAAGGTGCCTTTGTGGCGCAGAAAGTACCTGCTTTTTTTGAACGCACGGTCGGTTTCCGTGAATCGGTCCGTGCTTCGGGCGGCGAGCCGTCCGTCCGTATTCTCGCGCGTTCCAAGCGTTATGCGGGGCCATATTACGCCGACCTGTTTGGCATCGCCGAGGACGACCTGCTCTATTCCGTTCGACGCCTGAACTGCATAAACGGTAGCCCCGTATCGATTGAGACGGCGCTGATTCCCTGCCTGCTGTTCCCAACCATCGAAGATATTGACGTGTCGGTCTTCAGTTTGTACGAGACCTATGAGATGCTGGGCCGAAAGCCAGTCATGGCACAGGAAAAGCTCGATATCGAAGCGCTGGGCGCACGAGATGCCGGCCTCCTTGGACTGGAACAGGGCGATCTTGTTTTGCTTTTGGAATGCGTGAGCTATGACGCGAGCGGTCAGGCTATCGAGTATGTAAAGTCCTTCAATCGTGGCGATACGGGCGGCTACACCTATACGTACTAGCTGGTATTTTGTGAATAACGGCTGGGAAACTAACCAGTTTTGATCGTTGGGTCAGCTGTATATACAACCTTACAGGGCTCAAAATCGACCGTTCGCCGATGGGGATAAATTAAGGCTCTGTTAGACCAGGATTGACATATATGTGTCCCCACGGTGCCATATCGT
>UQPP01000052.1 GCA_900543025.1 uncultured Collinsella sp. | reverse complement strand
GCTCCAGGACACCACAGGTCTTGGTGTTCTTGTAAGCGTTGTAGATGTACTCTGCGGCGTAGTGGTTCTTGATGACCTTGTCCTCAAGAACGCCGCGGCCGGTCTCCTCGATGGCCATCTTCGCCAACGGGATACGAGCCTTGTTGGCGGCCATGGCGGCCTCATAGAAGATCTTGTCGACCTGCTCCTGCGTGTACGTAGCAAAAAGCGCCTGGGCCTCTCGCATCTGAGCGAGCTTAGCCTCAAGCGCCTCTACGTTGTCCACAATTGCGGGAGTAGTGTTTTCCGGTGACTTTTTCACCATTTGTGTCTCCTTGCGATCGGAGATTTACCCTACGCCTTGCATGATAGCAAGAAATAATTCGGTAAACGGTAAGATTCCTGTAAAAGGCACACTAAAACGCTTCAATAAAATGAAGCGTTTTAACTAAAACTATCTGCCTGCTGCATCGCCCCGCTCATTGGGGACAGACTTACATGAGTGCTTTCACTCATTGGGGACAGACATCGATTTGCCATTTTGCCGTTCTTGACCTCTTTTTGCCGCTCATTGGATATAAATAGGTCACAGGCTCAGCATTTCGCGTTCCTTCTCTCCTTTTAGGTGTTGCCTGTTCAGTTTTTGAAAGGAGAGATTATGCCCCGATGCGCCCGCGCCGTTTCGCTCACCGGCTATTACCACGTCTTTGACCGTGGTAACTCTAAACAGATTATTTTTGAAGATGACTCCGACCGCTATCGTTTCCTATCGGATATCTCGGACAGGTTTGCGCGCCATGAAGTGGCGGTTTTGGCTTGGTGCCTTATGGACAACCACTTTCATTTGATGGTTGATGATCCGTTCGACAATCTTTCAAAGGCGATGCAGTGCGCATTGACGGCATATGCTAAGTATTTCAATGGGAAAACGGGGAGAACGGGGCATCTCTTTGATAATCGCTATTCGCGGGTCGCTGTTGAGTCGGACACGCAAGCGGTGCAACTGCTCGACTATATCCATCTCAATCCCGTGAAAGGTGCGCTCGACTCACTCGAGGCGTACCGCTGGTCAAGCTACAAGGCATATGAGCTGGGCTATGATCCCTTTGACATCTGTGATGCGGCCCCTATGCTCGATATTGTCGGAGGCTCCCGTTGCTATTGCGAGCATCTCAAGGAAGTTGCCGAGCGCATCTGGTCAGTGGAGGTTCTTCCACGCCGGCGGATCCCCGATGAGGAGGTCCTTTCCATTGCGCGCGAAGTGCTTCCGAGCATAGATCCTGCGATGCTCAAGGCCCTGCCACGCCCCGATCGCGATGCCTGTCTGCTGAGGCTCAGGCGGGCGCATCTCACGGTCAAGCAAATTGCCCGTATCACCGGCATCGGCGCCACAAGCGTAACCAAGGCCACCGCGGGCTGGAACGAGGCGGCGTGAGGTACGTACTGGTGGCGATCGAAGCGCCGTGAGTTCGTCGATGCACTGTGAGCTTTGGAAAGCACTCATCTAAGTCTGTCCCCAATGCGTGAAAACACTCATGTAAGTCTGTCCCCAATGCGTGAAAACACTCATCTAAGTCTGTCCCCAATGCGTGAAAACACTCATCTAAGTCTGTCCCCAATGAGTGCAAAAAGGCGCCCTCCGTAGGGGCGCCTTTGGTAAGTTCTATGTGAACGCGAGGTCTTTGACCCGGAGAGTCCGAGGTACTTGTTGGTAAGACCTTATTTAGGAGCGCGCAACCTTGCCAGACTTGAGGCAGGTGGAGCAAACGTTCATCTTGCGACGGTGACCATCGACGACGACGTAGACGCGCTGGATGTTGGGGCGGAACTTACGGTTGGTGACGCGGTGAGAGTGGCTGATGGAGCGACCGGCAACGGGGTGCTTACCGCAAACTTCGCAAACTTTGGACATAACTGACCCTCCTTGGGCGACAAACGAACATGTCGCGTTAACAAACAAGCCTGAACTATAGCACAGAAGTCGCTCCCTGTGCGCAATCTACACAGAGATATTCCTCTTTTGGCGATAGTGCCCACGCCACGGCCCTGGACGTAGATCCGATTTGCGTGCAGCAGAGGGGATTATGCCAGCTCGTGCGTGTGTTTTCAAGCTCGTCCCACAAATATATATAGGTTTATGGAGCATTGGGCTCCGTTTACGGATTGCTCTGTATTTATGCTCGCAATTAAGCACGAGGTTGGCTACACTATCCCTTGACCATTAAAGGGGTACGAGATACCCACATGGAATTACATAACTGCCAAAGAGCAGCCTTTCCTGTGGGTGTCTGGTCCGCTTTAAGCGGTCGGGCATCTATTTTTTTGACTGTGTCAGCAGTCAAGACATGTGAGGAAGGAGATCGATGGGCACGACTTCCCCCAAGGCGGTCATTATGGACGAGACCGCCGTCAATCGAGCGATGACTCGCATCGCGCACGAGATTCTCGAGCGCAACGAGGGCTGTGAAGACCTCGCTCTGGTTGGCATCGTCACGCGCGGCGACCTTCTGGCAAAGAAGCTCGCCGAGGAGATCAAGGAGATCGAGGGCGTCGAAGTTCCGCTCGGCAGCCTGGACATCAGCTTCTACCGCGATGACTACGCTATCAATTTCGCTCCCGCGATCCACGCTACCAACATTCCCTTCAGCGTCGACGGCAAGCGCGTCGTGCTGGTGGACGACATCCTGTATACGGGCCGTACCATCCGCGCCGCTCTCGACGCCGTCATGGACCTGGGCCGTCCGAGCCGCATTGAGTTGGCAGTCCTCGTTGACCGCGGCCACCGCGAGCTCCCCATCTCGCCGGACTTTGTCGGCAAGAACGTTCCCTCGTCGCATGAGGAGAACGTGCATCTATATATGAAGGAAGTCGACGGCCACACCGCCGTCGAGATCAACGACGTCGCGCCGGGCTCCCACGTGGGTTCTGCGCCGCTGGGAGGTGAGTAGTACCGTGGCGTTCAACCATAAGCACCTGATCGACATTACCGAGTACTCCGAAGAGGATATCAAGCTCATCCTCGAGACCGCCAAGGCGTTCTCCGAGGTCAACGAGCGTGCGATCAAGAAGGTCCCCACGCTCAAGGGCAAGACCATCGTCAACATGTTCAACGAGCCCTCGACGCGCACCCGCAGCTCCTTCGAGCTTGCCGAGAAGCGCCTTTCGGCCGATAGCCTTAACTTTGGCGGCTCCTCGACCTCTACGGTCAAGGGCGAGAGCCTCGTCGACACCGTCGAGACCCTCAACGCCTATAAGATCGACTGCATCGTCGTGCGCGATAAGCACGCCGGTGCTCCCTACATCGTCACGCAGAACTCGCCCGCGAGCGTCATCTGCGCCGGTGACGGCAAGCACAACCACCCCACGCAGGCCCTTCTCGACCTGTACACCATCTGGGAGCATAAGGGTGACTTCCACGGTCTGAAGGTCGCCGTCGTCGGCGATATCTCACACTCCCGTGTCTGCGGCTCGCTGATTCCCGCCCTTAAGATCATGGGCTGCGAGACCTACGCCGTCGCCCCCGGCACGCTGCTGCCGCCGGCGCCCGAGGTTCTGGGCTGCGACCACGTGACGAGCGATCTCGATTCTGTCCTGCCCGAGCTGGACGTTGTCTACATGCTGCGCGTGCAGCAGGAGCGCCTCGAGGGTGCCCCGTTCCCGACCATTCGTGAGTACCACAAGCTCTTCGGTCTGACCAAGGACCGCGAGAAGCTCATGAAGCCCGACGCAATCATCTGCCACCCGGGCCCCATCAACCGCGGCGTCGAGTTCGACTCCTATATGGCCGACCACCCGCAACGCTCCGTCATCCTGGAGCAGGTCTACGCCGGTATCTGCGTGCGTATGGCTATCCTGTATCTGCTGCTTGGAGGTGCCGATAATGGCCTTGCTTCTTAAGAATGCCCACGTCGTCGACCCGTCCGTCGAGCTTGACGGTGTCGTTGACGTCCTGATTGACGGCGGCAAGATCGCCGAGGTCGGCGAGAATCTCGCCGTCGAGGGAGCCGAGGTCCGCGACCTTTCCGGCAAGTACCTCGTCCCCGGCCTGGTGGATATGCACGTTCACCTTCGAGAGCCCGGCTACGAGGTCAAAGAGGACATCGAGAGCGGTACCCGCGCAGCTGCCAAGGGCGGCTTTACCGGTGTGTGCTCCATGCCCAACACCGATCCCGTCACCGATAACGGCACCGTCGTGGAGTTCGTCAAGTCCCGTGCTGCCGAGGTCGGTCACTGCCGCGTCTATCCGTCGGGTGCCATGACCCGCGGTCTTAAGGGCGAGGCCATGTCCGAGATGGGCGATATGGTCGCCCACGGCGCCGTCGCCTTCACCGACGACGGTCGCGGCGTGCAGGGTGCGGGCATGCTCCGTCGCTGCATGGACTACGGCAAGATGTTCGGCAAGGTCTTTATGAGCCACTGCCAGGACGAGGATCTGGTCGGCCACGGCCAGATCAACGAGGGCAAGGTCTCGACCCGTCTGGCTCTCGAGGGTTGGCCGGCTGCCGGCGAGGAGCTCCAGATCGCCCGCGACATCGAGATCGCCAAGCTGACTGGTGCCAAGCTGCACATTCAGCACATCTCCACCGCCCATGGCCTGGAGATCGTGCGTGCCGGTAAGGCCGCTGGCGTTCAGGTTACCTGTGAGGCCACCCCGCATCACATGTTCCTGACCGAGAACGACCTGGACGAGACCTACAACACCTCGCTCAAGGTCAATCCGCCGCTGCGTACCGAGGAGGATGCCGAGGCCATCCGTCAGGGCGTCATCGACGGCACCGTCGACGTTATCGTCACCGATCACGCTCCCCACACCCCGTGGGAGAAGGCCCGCGAGTTCGAGCTTGCGCCCTTTGGCATGATCGGTCTCGAGACCTCGCTGTCGCTCGTGCTCACCGAGCTGGTCAACACGGGCAAGATGAGCATGGGCCGTATGGTCGAGCTCATGGCCATCAAGCCGCGTGAGATCCTGGGCCTCGACCAGGTTCAGGTCAAGGCGGGCTCCGTTGCCGACCTGACCGTGTTCGACCCCTCTGCCACCTGGACGGTCGGCGAGGACGGTTACGAGTCGCGCGCCGAGAACTCCGGTTTTGCCGGCCGCACGCTTACCGGTCGTGCCACCGATGTGTTTGTCGGCGGTAAGCAGACGCTCGCCGACGGCTGCATCTGCTAGCATAGCCTTATCGCTTTTGTGCGCGGCGCCCTTGCGGTGCCGCGCTTTCTGTTCGTTTGGTCCATGCAACCGCATGGGGGATTGGAGCGTCTATGCCCACACCTTCCACTGCACGCATGCACGACTTCGAGGTCGTTTCGAACCAGGAGATCGCCGACGGCATCTTCTCGCTCGTCATCTCGGCCCCCAAGCTTGCAAGTGCGCTCAAGCCCGGTCAGTTTGTGAACATCGCCGTGCCCGGCGATGCGTCCTCGCTGCTTCGCGTGCCCTTGAGCTTCTATCGCGCTGACGCCGAGGCCGGTACCGTCGAGCTGTGGTACGCCGTCGTGGGCGACGATACCCGTCGTTTGTCCCAGATGGGCCCTGGCTCCACCTCTAACCTGCTGGGCCCTGGTGGCCGTGGTTGGATGGTACCCGAGGGCACCAAGAAGGCGCTGCTCGTGGCGGGCGGCATCGGCGTTCCGCCCGTGCTGTGTCTTGCCGGCATGCTTGCCGAGCGGGGCGTGAATGTCGATGTGTGCCTGGGCTTTGGCACCGCTTCCAAGGCCGTGGGTGTCGATGAGTTCCGCGCGCTGGGCGCCACGGTTAACGTGTGCACCGATGATGGCACGCTGGGCACGCACGGTTTTTGCACCGACCCGGCAGCCGAGCTGCTCGGCGAGGGTGGCTACGACTATGTGGCCAGCTGCGGCCCCGCTGTCATGATGAAGAAAGTCGCCGCCGCTGCCGCCGAGGCCGGTGCGTACTGCGAGGTGTCGCTTGAGCGCATGATGAGTTGTGGCTTTGGCGCCTGCAACACCTGCAATGTCGAGACGGTCGACGGTATGAAGGGTGCTTGCATGTGCGGCCCCGTGTTCGATGCTTCCAAGGTGGTGGTCTTCTAGTGGGTACCGTGAACATGGCCGTCGATTTCGGCGGCGTCAAGATGCAAAACCCCATCAACACCGCAGCCGGTACCTTTGGCTACGGCTGGCAGTTCCAGAACTTCTTTGATGTCTCCCAGCTGGGTGCCATCACCACCAAGGGTTGCGCAGCCGAGCCCTGGCCCGGCAATCCCGCGCCCCGCATGGCCGAGATTCCCGGCGGTATGATCAACTCCGTGGGCCTTCAGAACCCCGGCGTGGCCGCCTTTGCCCGCGAGTCCGGTCCGTGGCTCGAACAGCTGTCCAAGGACGGCTGCCAGGTCATCTGTCAGGTTGCCGGCCACTCCGTTGACGAGTTTGTCCGCGCACTCGAGATGTATGTCGAGCTGTGCCCCTGGGCTGCCGGCTACGAGATCAACGTGAGCTGCCCTAATATCGCCGCCGGCGGTGCCGCCATGGGCTCCACGCCCGAGGGCGCCTCTTCCGTTATGGCTGCCTGCCGCAAGGTGACCGATAAGCCGCTGTTCGTGAAGATGGCTCCGGTCAACGTCGCCGAGATCGCCAAGGCCCTCGAGGCTGCCGGCGCCGACGGCCTTTCAGTCATCAACTCCATCCAGGGCATGGCCATCGACGTCCATACCCGCAAGTCCCGCGTGGCCAAGCCCAAGGGCGGCCTTTCGGGCCCGCTGTGCCACCACATCGCCGTGCGCATGGTCTGGGAGGTTGCCCAGGCCGTCGATATCCCCATCAACGGTGTCGGCGGTGTCATGACGGGCGAGGATGCGGCCGAGTTTATCCTGGCTGGCGCCACCTGCGTGTCGGTCGGTATGGCCAACTTCGTCGATCCGTGCGCTTCGCTCAAGATCGCGCACGAGCTCGAGGCCTGGGCGGAGTCCCAGGGCGTAAAGGACATCAACGAGCTGGTAGGTGCTTTCGAATGCTAGAGACCGATGCCCGCGACCGTGTGATCGTCGCCCTCGACTGCGACCGTGAACGCGCACTCGAGCTCGCCCACGAGCTTTCTGGTCATGCCGCTTGGCTCAAAGTTGGCATGACGCTCTATTACGCTGAGGGCCCCGAGATCGTCATGACCTTTAAGGACCTGGGCTTTAAGGTCTTCCTTGACCTTAAGTTCCATGATATTCCGCATCAGGTTCGCGGTGCCGCCCGCTCGGCCTCGCTTGCCGGTGCCGATCTGCTTTCGGTCCACGGCTTGGGTTCGGGCGCCATGCTCGCTGCCTGCCGCGAGGGCGCCGAGGAGGCGCGCGAGGACCGCGCCAAGCTCGTCGCCATCACCGTGCTCACGAGCATGAACCAGGATGCCTTGAGCGAGATCGGCGTCGAGTCGCCCGTGGCCGAGGAGGCCGCCCGCCTGGCAAAGCTCGCTCAGGCCAACGGCATCGATGGCATCGTGTGCTCGCCGATGGAGGCTCACGACATGCGTGAGCTGCTGGGTCCTGATGCCCTGATCGTGACTCCGGGTGTGCGTCCGGTGGGTGCCGCCCTTGGTGACCAGTCCCGCGTGGCGACGCCTTCCCAGGCTATCGAGCGTGGCGCAAGCCACATTGTGGTGGGCCGTCCCATCACCGGTGCCGACGATCCGGTTGCCGCCTTTGACGCCATCGTCGCTGAGCTGGTCGAAAACGTCGCGTAAAAGATTCCCCTAAGTCACCACTTTTGGGTCTCATTAGCACAAAATAGCCCCTGTGCCTGCGTAAACTTTCCCATCCTTTGTGTGGAATCGCAGGTCAGGGGCTTAACTTTGGGCGCAGTATATTGCACTTTTTGCGGGTATCGTCTAACCTATGGAGCCGCGATTGGGCATTTTGTACGTTCTACGTGCTAAAATGCCAATTATTGAATCAGATATAACCCAACTATTTGGAGGTTCGAATGGCACTCCCTCAGCTTACCGATGAGCAGCGCAAGCAGGCTCTTGAGAAGGCTGCTGCCGCACGTCACGCCCGCGCTGAGCTTCGCGAGCAGATCAAGAAGGGCGAGAAGTCCCTCGAGTCCGTGCTCAACTCCGATGACCCCATCGCTTCCCGCATGAAGGTTTCCACCCTCATCGAGTCTCTTCCTGGTTATGGCAAGGCCAAGGCCGCCAAGATCATGGAGGAGCTCGGTATCTCCGCTACCCGTCGCGTCCAGGGCCTCGGCGTCCGTCAGCGCGAGCAGCTCCTCGAGCAGCTGACCAAATAAGTGAGCGCTCAGGATTCCAAGCTCTTTGTGATTTCTGGACCGTCAGGCGCAGGCAAGGGTACGCTCGTCACTCGTTTGCGCGAGCGCCGCTCGAACCTGGGCCTGACGGTTTCGGCTACCACGCGAGCACCACGCAAAGGTGAGGTCGACGGCGTCAACTACTTTTTTCTGACGCGCGAGGAGTTCGACCGCCGCGTGGCAAACGGTGAGTTTGTTGAGTGGGCCGAGGTCCACGGTAACTGCTACGGCACGTTGGTGAGCGAGGTCACATCCAAGCTCGCCTCTGGCGCATCTCTGATTTTGGAGATCGATGTCCAGGGCGCCCTGCAGGTGAAGGAGCGTTTCCCCGAGGCCGTGCTGATCTTTATCAAGCCGCCTTCGCTTGAGGTGCTCCGCGAGCGTCTAGTCGGTCGCGGTACCGAGACGCCCGAGACGATTGAGCTGCGTATGGCAAACGCCGCCGATGAGCTTGCCCTTGCCGACCGCTACGACGACGTCGTGGTAAATGACGATCTCGACCGCGCGACCGATGAGCTCGTTCGCGTTCTCGATATGCATGAAAGGATCTGAGGTCCGTGTCCGTTGTAAAGCCTTGCATTGACGATCTTCTGGAGAAGACCGATCACAACCGCTTCCTGCTCGCTTCGCTTGCCTCCAAGCGCGCCTGCGACATCAATAGCATGCTGCGTGGCCAGCACAACCGCGTGCTTGCCGTCCAGGATGTCGATGACATCACCATCGGGCTTTCCGGTGCCGACACCATCTCGATGGCTATGGACGAGATTGTCGACGGCGACATCTCTTACGACGAGGCCCGTTACGAGAAGGCGCTCGGCCACAAGGTTGCTGAAGCCTAAATGGCGGCTCGCGTCTGCCTGGTCCACTATCACGAGGTTGGACTGAAGGGTAAGAACCGCGCACATTTTGAGCATATCCTCATGGATAACATCAAGGCGGCCTTGGCCGCCTTTTCCGTGAATGCCGTGTCTCGAATTTCCGGTTATATCCTCGTGACCTTTAACGAGCATCAGGCCGACGAGGCGGCGCGTGTCATTCGCACCGTTCCCGGCGTTGCTCGTGTGTCTTTGGCGTATCACACCAATCGTGACCCTCAGGAGTACTGTGCCGCCGCCGTGAAGGCGCTGCGCGAGTTTGGTTCCTTCGATTCGTTTAAGGTGCACGCCAAGCGCTCCAATACCGACTATGAGCTCACCTCGATTGACATCAATCGTCAGGTGGGCGAGGTGCTGTGCGAGGCCTTCCCCGATAAAAAGGTTCAAATGCACGACCCCGATGCGATAGTGCACGTACTGGTGGTCCAGGGTAGCGTTTACGTGTACGCGCGCTCCGAGCGAGGCGTGGGCGGTCTGCCGGTGGGTTCTGCCGGCAAGGTCGTGACGCTGCTTTCCTCGGGTATCGATTCCCCGGTGGCGACATGGATGCTCGCGCGTCGCGGCGCGGTGTGCGTGCCGGTACATTTCTCCGGCCGTCCGCAGACGCCCGATACGAGCGAGTATTTGGTGCAGGACATCATCCGTGCGCTTGAGCCGGGTGTCCAGATCGGCCGCCTGTACGTGGTGCCGTTTGGCGACTGCCAGCGTGAGATTTCGGTCGCCTGTCCCAGCAACCTGCGCGTGATCATGTACCGTCGCATCATGTATTCGGTTGCCGAGCGCATCGCGCATATCGAGGGCGCCAAGGCCATCGTGACCGGTGAATCACTCGGTCAGGTTGCCTCCCAGACGCTCGAGAACATCATGGCCGTCAACGAGGCCGTCAAGATCCCCGTGTTCCGCCCGTTGATTGGTTCGGACAAGCAGGAGATCATCGCGCGCGCCGAGGAGATCGGTACCTTCGATATCTCGACCGAGGCTGCTCCCGATTGCTGCACGCTGTTTATGCCGCGTCGTCCCGAGACGCATGCCAAGCTCGATGCC
>UQPP01000051.1 GCA_900543025.1 uncultured Collinsella sp. | reverse complement strand
GATATAGCAGTGGTGCACCTTCTGGTTGCGTGCGAAGTCCTCGGGGATGGTCTGCGCCGTAATGTCTTCCAACACGACGCCCGCTCGTGCGAGCTTGCGCGTCTCGGGGCGGAAGCCGCGCAGGTTGCAGCTAAAGATGGCATGCCCGCCCTGTGCGAGCAGGCGCGATACGCCGGCCAAAAGCTCAACATGGTCGCGCTGGACATCCCAGGTGCGACGGCCCATCTTGGACGAGTTCGAAAACGTGGGCGGATCGACAAAGATCAGGTCCCAGCGGTTGCGCGTCTGGCGCTGATCGCGAATCCAGGCGAGCACGTCGTCGCGCACAAAATGATGCTGCGGTCCCACAAAGCCGTTTTGGCGCATGTTGCGCTCGGCCCAGTCCAGGTAGGTGTTGGAGAGGTCGACCGTCACGGTCTCCTCGACGCCGCCGTCTGCCGCATAGCAGGTGGCGGTGCCGGTGTAGGCGAACAGATTGAGGAAGCGGCGCGCCTGTTTGGCGTGCTCGCGCACCAGGTTGCGGGTGACACGGTGGTCCAGGAAGATGCCCACATCCAGGTAGTCGTCAAAGTTGACGGCAAAGGTGAGTCCGCCCTCTTCGATGAGCGGCAGGCGACGGCGCGCGATGTTGGCGCGCTCGCCCGATGCGCCCTTGCCGGCGCCCTGCTTGCCGTACTGCGAGCCGCCGCGCGAACGCATGCGGGCCTTGGCGTGCACGTGCTCGGCCGAAACATCCAGGATGCGCGGCGCGATGGCCAAGATGTCGAGCATGCGGGCCTGGGCCATCGCGGGGTCGATGGTCTTAGGCGCGGCGTACTCGGCGATGACGAGCCAGCGGTCCGGCGTCTGCGGGCAGCCCTCGTACAGGTCGATGGCGGCGGAGTAGTCGGGCAGGTCGGCATCGTAGACGCGGTAGCAGCTCACGCCCTCGCGCTTGGCCCACTTGCGGCGCAGACGGGCATTCTTGCGCAGGCGGTTGGCGAACTGCTCGGACTCGGGGATGAGCACGGGCAGCGGCTTGCCGTCACCCAGGTCGAGCGTGGCGGCAGGTTCGGGCATGGGGGTGTTGGCGGCTTCGCCTTCGGCGTCCGTGGACTGTTCCTCGGCGTTTGCGCTGGTCGCAGCCTCGAATGTCGCGGCGGCGTGGTCGAGCGAGGGCCAAACCTCAATAGTTGCCTCTTCGTTATTGGGCATGACGGCGATGGAGCGCGCGGGCTCGGCATGGAGCGCGCGGGCCATAAGGCCATCGCGGGTGAGCGCGGCGACCGGTGCCGAAGCGAGCTCGGGCGCGCGGCGCAACTCGCCGACCAGCGTCATGGCGTCGTGCATGAGCGAAAGCGGGGTCTCGGTGGTGTCTGCGACCACGGCGGCGCCGGCGACGGCGCCCGCATGGTCCAGCACGGTGGCGGGCTTGGCGGCGCAAAAGACGACAAAACGCTTGTAGCCAGCGCTCTTGACCATGCGCTCGGCGGTCTTGCGGGCGGCGGGGTCGATGTCTACGGCCACGATGCGTGCCTGGCGCTCGCGCGCTGCCGCCTCGCGCTCGCGCGCCTCGGCAAGCAGCTGCTCCCACAGAGCGGCGTCGTGCAGCTGCCAGCCCTCAAAGCCCCAGCGCTCGCGTGCGGCGCCCGGGGCGCGGTCGGTCAGAATGTTCACGGCCTCCAGCAGCAGACCGCCGCCGGCGCACGAGGCATCGATCAGCGTGGGAAGGGCTTCGTTCTCGTAATCGTCGGCCGTCAACTCGCGCTCGCACAGTGCGGTCCAGCCGACCTGCGCCAGCACCAGGGCGGCGTAGTCGGGGCGCAGCACGTGCGCGCCCTCGCCGGCGCGGGTCGCTGCGGGCGGCAGGCGTTTGAACAGCGGGTCGCCCGAAAGGTCCAGGCTGATGCTCGCGCGGCGCTGACGCAGCGAAAGCAGCAGGTGAACATCGGGATCGGCGGCGTCGACATCGGCGCGACGGCCCGTGGTTTCGGCCAAGCGGTCGCACAATGCGTCCTTGGCGCGCAGGGCCGAGAAGCGCGTGTTGCGCAGCTGCTCGGTCACGCCGCGGGCGGTGATGGCGATGGTGGCGCCGGGGCGGATGATGGTCTCCCAAGCGATGTCGTAAACGCTGTCGTACAGTTCATCGGCATCCTGCGCCTCAAAGCGCCCGAGTACCACGAACACACGGCTCGCCAGGCGTGACCACAGACAGGCGCGGTAGCCTTCTTCGAGCTCGCCCTCAAATGTGGCGCGGCCCTTCAGCCGGCGAACATGCGAAAGCCCGAGGCGTTTAAGCTCATCGGCGAGTGCAGACTCAAAGCCCTCGGGGCAGCTTGCGTAAAATTCCATGGGTGACCTCTCTGGTTGCGTCGCTCCATTATATGATGGATGCTTCGTTTACTCTCGCCCCCGAAAGGAACCCATATGATTGATGCGTGCCCCGATTCAGCCGTGCTCTTTTTTGACGTGGACGGCACGCTGACGTCGTTCGATCCCGACAACATGACCGACAAGGACTTTTCGGCGGTTCGCCCCTCGCAGGCGGTGATCGAGGCGTTTCATCGTCTGCGCGACGCAGGGCACAAGGCGTTTATCTGCACGGGTCGTCCCTTGTGGCTGATTGCCGATGGCCTGCGTGCTTTGGAGCCTGCGGGTGTCGTTGCCATGGCGGGGGCGACGCTCGAGGTCGAGGGCCGCGTGGTGCATGAGGACTGCTTTGACGAGGGCGTTATCGCGGAGCTTGCACGCCGTATGGCCGCGGCAGGGATTGAGGCCTTTTTCGAGACCAACGTGGCTACTTTTGCCCTGGAACCCGCGGGTGTTGAGCAGTCGTCTCTGATCGGCACTTCTGTGGTGCACAGCGCCGAGGAGATGCGCGTCGACGGCAGTCTGCGCGTGGGCAAGGTATGCCTCAATGTGCCCAGTTTGGCTCGCGTGGCCAATGATGACGGCTTTATCGATTGCGAGTTTGAGCTGTGCAACACCGGTGGCCAGAATCGCGAGCTGAGCCCCAAGGGCATTGACAAGGGCGTGGGCGTGGCGCGAGCGCTGGCGTATCTGGGCCGCGAGGGAAATGCGCGCACCTTTGGCTTTGGCGATTCGGGCAACGACCTGGGCATGCTCGCCGCCGTCGAGACAGCCGTGGCCATGGGCAACGCCATGCCCGAGGTCAAGGCGCTCGCCGACTACGTGACCGACGATGTCGCACACGACGGTACCGTCACAGCGATGCAGCATTTCGGCCTCATCTAATGAATCCCGCGTTCTGACGTTTGCTCAAACCGCGACTCTTCGCTTTTGCATGCTCAATCGATTTATCAATCCAAACACTGAGGTGTTTATACCGTTCGCCGAGAAGATAAAAAACCGCAGCTCACGCCTTGATAAACGTAGGTAAAGTGTTTAGCAGTTTAACGCCCATGTGCAAGCGAAAGGAATCAGGCAGATGGCAATCAAGGTGTTCGCTGACGGTGCAAGCCTCGAGGGCATGCTCGACATGTACGAGAACGGCAACGTTCAGGGTTTCACGACCAACCCGTCCCTTATGAAGAAGGGCGGCGTGACGGATTACCGCGCGTTTGCCAAGGAGGTCCTGACCCACATCACCGATGTGTCCGTCTCGTTTGAGGTCTTTGCCGACGACGTCGAGACCATGGAGGTCGAGGCGCGCGAGATCGCTACCTGGGCCGAGAACGTCTACGTCAAGATTCCGTGCGTGACCACCAAGGGCGAGTCCACCGCCGAGCTGGTCCGCAAGCTTTCGGCCGACGGCATCAAGGTCAACGTCACCACCATCTTTACGCCTATGCAGGTCGATGAGATGGTCGAGGCCGTCGACGCCGAGACGCCGTCCGTCATCTCGCTCTTTGCCGGCCGCATCGCCGATACCGGCGTCGACCCCATTCCGTTTATGACGGAGTCGGTTAAGAAGGCCGCCGCAAAGCCCAACTGCGAGGTCCTGTGGGCGTCCACGCGCGAGCTCATCAACATTTACCAGGCCGAGGCCTGCGGTTGCCAGATCATTACGGTGCCCAACAGCATCCTGGCCAAGCGCAAGAATATCGGTCGCGACCCGTACGAGGTCTCGCTCGACACCGTGCGCGGCTTTGCCAAGGATATCGCCGCTTTGGGCTTCCATATTCTGCCGTAACGCGAACACTGGCTACGCCGTGGGCTGCTCGCCCCGGCCTTTCCTTTCCCTATCGCTCACGCGCTTCGCGAGGGTCGCGCTAGGGAAAGGAAAGGCCGGGGCTGCCGACACGAGCTTGCCAGTAGGTTGGCGCTTGGCTTCCATATCCTGCCGTGGGCAAAGGTACCCCCGCCTGCGCCGTGCAAAATTGAGAGTATTCAGCAAGGTAAAGGTCTTTATCAGTTAACCGAAGCATGGAACGGCCCCCCGTTTTGGCTCTGACGACGCTAAAACGGGGGCTGTTTTTTGCTTTTTCGTCTCTGAGGGGCATCCGGAACGGTGGAATTTGCAGAATACTCGCGATTTTGCACGTCGCTACAGGGGGTACCCTTGCTTTGGCGGTTTACTTCCCCTGCACCATGGTGAGCGAGATCTTCTTGCGGTCGCGATCGACCTTTTCGACCCACACCTTGACCGTGTCACCGACGCGCACGACGTCGCTCGGGTGCTTGACGAAGCGGTTGGCCAGCTTGGAGATGTGCACGAGGCCGTCCTGGTGCACGCCCACGTCGACGAAGGCGCCAAAGTCCACAACGTTGCGCACCGTCCCCTTGAGCTCCATGCCGGGTTCCAGGTCGTCGATGGAAAGCGCCGAGCGGCTAAAGACCACCTCGGGTGCGTCGTCGCGCGGGTCGCGACCGGGCTTCTTGAGTTCGTTGACAATGTCGATGAGCGTGAGAGTGCCGCAGTTCAGGTCGCTTGCCAGCGCCGAGATACTGCCCAGGCGGCGCTCGATGTCGGGCACGCCGCCGCGGCTGAGCTCGCTTGCCGCAACGCCGGCGCGTTCCAAGACGGCCGTGGCTACCTCGTAGCTCTCGGGGTGGACGCTTGTCGCGTCAAGCGGGTTCTTGCCGCCGCTGATGCGCAAAAAGCCCGCGGCGTTGAGGTATGCCTTGGGTCCCAGCTTGGGGACCTTCTTGAGCTGGCGGCGATCGGTAAAGGCGCCGTTTTCCTCGCGGTAGGCCACGATGTTTTTGGCCACGCTCGGCGTGATGCCCGATACGTATCCCAGCAGGCTCGCGCTCGCGGTGTTGACGTCGACGCCCACACGGTTGACGACGTCTTCCACCACGTGGCCCAGGGTGCACGAAAGCTCGGCCTGGTCAAGGTCGTGCTGGTACTGACCCACGCCGATGGACTGAGGCGGAATCTTAACGAGCTCTGCCAACGGATCCTGCAGGCGGCGGCCCAGGCTCATGGCGCCACGCACGGTGACGTCCAGGTCGGGGTATTCCTGACTGGCGAGCTCGGAGGCGGAGTACACCGACGCGCCGGCCTCATTGACGATGGTGTAGCGAAGGCTGGGCGCCTGCTCGGCAATGAACTCCGAGACGACTTCCTCGGTCTCGCGGCTGGCGGTGCCGTTGCCGATGACGATGGTGTTGACGCCATCCTTCTTGACGAGGCGGGCGAGCTCGCGCTTGGTGCCGGCGACGTCGTGGCGCGGCTTGGTGGGGTAGACCACGCCGTGGTCGAGTAGCTTGCCGGTCTCGTCCATGACGGCGACCTTGCAGCCGGTGCGGTAGCCCGGGTCGAGCGCGAGCACGCGTGCGCCGCGCACGGGACGTGCCGAGAGCAGGCCCTCGAGATTCTTGGCAAAGACGTTGATGGCCTCGGTCTGCGCACGGACGGTGAGTTTGGCGCGGGCCTCGCGCTCCAGCGAGGGGGCCATGAGGCGCTTGTAGCCGTCGGCGATGGCGGCGTCGAAAATGGGGGCGAAGACACCCTGGCGTCGGGGCCAACGGCTGCCGAGGCGTGCCGTGGCCGTAGCGCCGTCGACGTTCACGCGCACGCGGAGCTTGCCCTCGCGCTCACCGCGGTCGATAGCCAGCACGCGGTGGTTGGGTATACGGCGCAGCGGCTCATCATAGCTGTAGTACGGCTCGTAGGGGGTCTTCTCGGTGGGGTCGGTGGCCTCGACGACGATATCGGCGGTGTTTTGCGTAAAAGCGCGCAGGTCGGCGACGTTCTCGGGGTCCTCGGCCACCGTCTCGGCCACGATGTCCGCCGCGCCGGCGAGCGCCTTCTCGGGCGTGTCGAAGCCGGCTTCCTCGTTGACGTAGGCCGCGGCGGCATCGAGTGCGCTGCCCTTGGCCGAGGCCTGCATGATGATCATGTTGGCAAGCGGCTCCAGGCCTGCCTCGCGGGCCTTCTGCGCGCGGGTCATGCGCTTTTTGCGGTAGGGCTTGTAGAGGTCCTCGACACGCTGGAGCTGCGTGGCCTCGCGAATCTGCTGCTCGAGCTCGGGCGTGAGCTTGCCCTGGGCGTCGATGAGCAGAATGACGTCCTCTTTGCGCTGTTCAAGATTGCGCAGGTAGGACAGGCGCTCGTCGAGTGCGCGCAGGGCGACGTCGTCCATGCCGCCCGTTGCTTCTTTGCGGTAGCGCGAGATAAAGGGGATGGTGTTGCCCTCGTCGATGAGCTTGACGGCTGCCTCGATGTTGGCGGCCTTAAGGTTGAGCTCGTGGGCGAGCTGGGCGATAAGATCCATGGGACTCCTTGCGTTTAAGGTGCGTTTGCAGCACAGAGCTACCAAGGATACCACCCGTCCCAAAAGGCTGTTTTGAGACCGCGCCACGAAAACGGCCTTTCTACTACGTTTTACCCGTAGGGGCTGACCATACCTGGGTTTTCCGAAAATTGGCAAGCCGTTTACCTGCGGTTTTTATTTCGCGAAATTCGGTATGGTTGAGGGCGATTGGTTAAACGTAGTAGATAGGCGCATTTCGTGGCAAACGAATCAAACTTAGGTACAAAATAGCCCTCGCCCCAGAAAAATCGTCGGCAAGGTAGCAAAATGCCCCGCGAGCAGGAGGCTGCTCGCGGGGCAAAGAAGAGGGGCTTGTTTGTGGCGGACCGAGGGGCTCGGCATGGGGTTTTGCCGCGGTCGCTCTTAAGGCATTACAGCTCGACGAGCTGGCCGGTCTCGGCGGCCTCCTTGATGGCGTTGAGAAGCGTGAGCGTCTTGACGTTATCGGCGGGGGTCACGACGGGCTCGACCTCGCGGCGGACAACCTTCACAAAGTGCTTGAGCTGCATCTTGTGCGGCAGTGCCGGGTCCACGGCCGGAATCTCCATCTGCAGCGGCTTGTGCCAGTTGGAGGCGCCGTCGTAGGAGAACTGGTGCAGGCGGGGCAGCGACAGAGCGCCCAAGGTTCCGCCGATAAAGTAGGCGTCGGCGTCGAAGGGGCGATACTGCGGATCCTCGCGAGCGGTTGCCTCCCAGTTCCAGGGGCTGGCGGTGGCGTCGGAGATGGTCATGCTCGCAAGCGCGCCATCGGCAAAACGGACGTTGACCACAGCGGAGTCCTCAGTCTCAAAACCGCGGGCGGCGCTGGACTGCATGCCCTGGACGGCAACGGGCTCGCCCAGCAGGTAACGGAGTAGGTCGACGTCGTGCACCAGGTTGACAAGGATCGGACCGGCACCCTTCTTGCGGCGCCACTCGACATCGAAGTACTCGTCATTCTTATAGATCATGTAGTGGAAGCTCGACACGGTGAGCTTGCCCAGCTCGCCGGACTCGATGATCTCCTTGGCCCTGTTGACGAAGGGGTTGTGGCGACGGTGCTGGCCCACGAGTACGGGCACGCCGGCGGTCTCGGCCTCGGCGGCGAAGGCCTGGGCATCCTCAAGATCGTTGGAGATCGGCTTTTCGACCAGCGGCACGATGTTGCGCTTCACAGCCTCGCGGGCAACGCCCAGGTGCAGGTCGTTGGGGGTGGCGATAATGACGGCCTCGGGCTTGACCTCGTCCATCATCTGGGCGGGATCGGTGTAAAACGGCACGCCGGCGGCCTCGGCCGTGGCGCGGGCGCCCTCAAAGGCGTCGGCGATGGCGACGAGCTCGGCCTCGGGCTCCTCGGTGACAAAGCGGATGTGGTTGCGGCCCATGGCGCCGGCGCCGATAACGGCAATGCGGACGGGGTTGAGCTCAGACATTTCGACTCCTTAATACTGGTGACCGGTGGAATGTGACAAAGGGACAGTCCCTTTGTCGCATCGGTAAAACTAGGCGGACTTCTTCTTGCTGTCGGAGACCATCATGTAGACGGTGAGCACGACGGCGATGGCGGCGATCACAATGGCGCCGTAGAAGGACTGCTGGTAGGCGGCGCTGCCGGCCTCGGCGTGATACAGCACGGCGGTGATGGGCTGGCTGATCCAGGTGGAAGCGGCATAGCCCAAAAACATGATGCCGTAGTTGACGCCGATGTTGCTGGTACCAAAGGCGCCACCGGTGAGCGGCGGGTAGATGACGAGCAGGGCGCCAAAGCTAAAGCCGAGCAAGGCGAGCGCCACAAAGAACATGGCCTGCGTAAAGCTCATCGACATGATGACGAGGGCGACGATGGTGACGACAAGGCTGATGAGCAGCGACTTGTAGGCGCCGAGCTTGTCGATGATCTGGCCAAAGGACAGACGGCCAACCAGGTTGGCGCAGGTGTTGACGGAGACCACCACGCCGCCGAGGGCGACGGCCGCGGCGCTCGTGGGGTCGGCGAAGAGCTGGACGGCGGCGATGGAGGCAACCTTGCCCACGAGCAGGGTGCCCGCGGTGGCGGCAAAGGCGAAGGTGACGATGAGGACCCAGAAGCGCGGGGTCTTGACCATCTCGCCCGGTGTGAGGTCACCGAAGGTGCCGGCATGCGCGCCACCCTTGGGGGCCTCGAAGCCCTCGGGCAGCCAACCGGCCTCGGGGGCCTTCAGGAACAGGGCGGAGGCGGCGATCATCACAAAGAAGATGACGCCGAGCGCCTTAAGGGCGCCAAAGATGCCCAAGCTCGGGATGAGCAGCGAGGCGAGCACCGGGGACAGCACGGCGGGGCCGGCGGTCGAAGCGGCCAGAGTGATGCCGGAGGCGAGACCCTTCTTGTCGATGAACCACTTTTGGCCGGTGGTGAGCGCCGGGTTGTAGCCCAGGCCGTTGCCGATGGCGGCGACGAGCGAGAACCACAGGTAGAACTGCCACGGCTCGGTGACGGTGCCGGACATGAACCAGCCCAGGCCGTAGCACACGGCGGCGGCGATCACGACGTTACGCGGGCCGATCTTATCGGAGATACGGCCGGCGAAGATGCCCGTCACGGCCATGATGGTCTGAAAGACCGGGAAAGCCCAGGTAAGGGCACTCGACCACTCGGGGTAGACGGCGAGCAGGTTCTTGCTCACGACAGAATACAGCGCGATGGAGCTGATGAAGAACATGGTGACGCACGCGGCGGAAAGCACGACGGCGCGACCCTTGTGGGAGTTGTTGGAAGCCATTGGACTCTTTCTAATCGATACGGGGGAGGGGCGGGCGTGTCCGTGGATCCTCCCTGTCAGACTGGTTTACTGGTCGGTCGGCTTGGCGACGCCGGACTCATCGGACCAAAGCTCGACACCCTTGTTCTTAAGGTAGTTGTCGGCATAGGCGCGACGGCCACCGGGCTTAGCGGTGAGGTCGCCCATCATGTTGGAGAAGCCGCCGTCGACCTTGATGGCGTCGCCGGTGGTAAAGTCCGAGCGCTTGGACGCCAGGAACATGACGGCGTTGGCGATATCGCTGACCTCGCCGATGCGGCGCGTGGCGATCAGACGGCTGCGGCTCTTTTCGACCTCGGGGTCGGCGTAGAAGTTGGCCGACATCGGGGTCTTAACGAAGCAGGGCTCGACGCAGTTGGAGCGCACGCCGTAGGGGCCCCACTCGGCAGCCAGCATCTTGGACATCATGTTGACGCCGGCCTTGGTAGAGCTGTACACGCCCGAGAACGTCTCGGGGGAGTGGCTGGCGACGGTCGAGATGTGCACCAGGCGGCCCTGGCCGGCCTTGATCATCTCGCGACCAAAGCGCTGCGAGGTGATGAAGTAGCCGGTGAGGTTGACGTTGAGCACCTGCTCCCAGTCGCTCAGCGGCAGGTCTTCCATGGCTGCGAAACGCAGGATACCGGCGGTGTTGACGAGGACGTCGACGCGGCCGAAGTCGGTGATGGTGGCGTCGACGGCGGCCTGAACCTCGGCCTCGTCGGTGGCGTTCATCTTGTAGCCCTCGGCGTGGATGCCAAACTCGGCGGAGAGGTCGGCGGCTGCGGCCTTGACCTTTTCCTCGTCCAGATCGAGCAGGACGACGTTGGCGCCGTTGCGGGCGAACTCGCGGCAAATCGCGACGCCCATACCGCCGAGTGCGCCGGTTACGGCGCAGACATCGCCCTCGAGCTTAAGCCAGTTGCTCATAGGAACTTCCCTTCTTGTGCCTCCCTGTGGGTCGTTCCCATTAATCGACCCACGTGGTTTTCGCAGGTTATCGTATGCTTTGCATTTGCGCAGGTGAATTGCATATTTGTTAGAATGGCGTTAACCGTAGGTTTACAC
>UQPP01000050.1 GCA_900543025.1 uncultured Collinsella sp. | reverse complement strand
CTATTTATTCAGTCCAAGTTTCGGGGCGCAGTTCACTGTCCCCTTTGTGGTGGTTATAGGTGGCGTGGGCGGTTAGGCCTGGAAGGTATCGCGGTCGGGGGCGAAGGACTGCATAGCCGCGATGGTGCGGTCAAAGAGCTCGGGGAGCTCCCAGCCCAACATCTCGGCGCCCTGCGAAATCACGTCGCGCGAGCAGCCGGCGGCAAAGCGCTTGTCCTTGAACTTCTTCTTGAGTGACTTGGTCGTAAAGTCCATAACGCTCTTGCTCGGGCGCATGATGACTGCAGCGCCGATCAGGCCGGTGAGCTCATCGCAGGCAAACAGGATCTTTTCCATCTGCAGCTCGGGCTTGGGCAGCGAGGTGTTGAAGTCGGACGTGTGCGTCTGGATGGCGTGAATGAGCTCGGGAGACGCACCTTCGCCCTCAAGAATCTCGGCAGCATAGATGGTGTGGTTCATGGGGTCGTCTTCATGCTCCTCCCAATCCAGGTCGTGCAGCAGACCGACGATGCCCCAAAACTCCTCGTTCTCGGGGTCGAACTCGCGCGCAAAGTAGCGCATGGTGCCCTCGACCGTCTCGCCATGGGTGATGTGGAACGGGTCCTTGTTGTGCTCGTTGAGCAGTTCGAACGCGCGGTCGCGGGTGATTCCGGCGGTAAGCGGCTCTGCCATAAGAGACTCCTTGTGCTCGTGGGTATCGATAAGAATGAATACTACTAGAACAAGAAAACCACCACAAAGGTGCCTGTCCCCTTTGTGGTGGTTTTTGGCGCGGATGGGTTAGTTGAGGGCGGCTTGGGCTAGGCGGGCTTCGGCGGCCTCCTCGGTGACGCCCAAGGCCACGGCGAACTCCTCGATGGAGCGGCGCTTGGCTTCCTTGAGTACGCGCATGTAGTAAGAGCTGGGCTTTTTGTCTGCTTCCTCGGCCTGGCGAATACGGTGCATCATGGTTTTTGCCACGCGGACCGTCTCGGGCGCACCCAGCTTGAGCTGCTGTTTAAAGTGCGTCTCCTCCAGCGAGCTGTTGCGCTCGGTAAAGGTGTCGCACTCGAGCTCGTCGTAGTGGCTCAGCAGGTGCTCTGCATCTTGCTGGGAGATGGCGGCATGCAGACGGTCGGCCTGCGCCACGGGGTACATGAGAATCGTCTGTGCATGTCCCTGCTTGGTCTCGAGCAACAGCATGGGCTGCGGCGTGTCGTCCCTAAAACCGACGACGGTGCAGACTCCCTGGCCCGGATGAATGACGTGTTGACCGATTGAGAACATGCTACCTCCAACTTATACGAATTTACGTATGACTAGAATAACACGCTGACGTGCGCAAACCCTTACTTTATGCAGGAAAAGCACACAACTCCGATAGGTAAGAGTATTCGATAACAGACGCAGCCCATTCACACCTTTATGCATTTTCAACGCGTGCATAATTTGCAGGCAGACTGGCATCTTTGAGTGACTCCATACAAGCTGTAGTCAATTTTGTGCATATGCAATATCTATTAGCTTTACCCTGCGACAGTGCCCGTCGCTTGTGATAGAGTGCTACAAACTCTGGCTTTTGCCCTACGAGTGACCAAGAGCTCGGGGGCTTTAACACAAGGAGGATCTATGCCCGAGAAGATTGAAGAGCTGGTACGCGCTGCGCTTGCTGCGGCCCAGGAGGCCGGCGACCTTTCCGCATTTGAACTTGACGATTGCGCTATCGAGCGACCGGCTGACACTTCTCATGGCGAGTGGACCTCTACCATGGCCCTGAAGTCCGCCAAGCTGGCCCACTGCGCCCCGCGCAAGATCGCCGAGGCCATCGTTGCCCATATGCCCGAGGACCCCGCGATCGAGAAGGTCGAGATCGCAGGCCCCGGCTTCATCAACTTCTACCTCTCCGTTGCCGTCAAGAATGCCATCTTTGGCGAGGCTCGCGAGAAGGGTATGGACTTCGCTAAGTCCAACGTCGGTGGTGGCCTGAAGACCCAGGTCGAGTTCGTTTCCGCCAACCCCGTCGGCCCCATGCACATCGGCCACGGCCGCTGGGCCGCGCTGGGCGACTCGCTCTGCCGCGTTATGGATCACGCTGGTTACGACATCCAGCGTGAGTTCTACATCAACGACCACGGCTCTCAGATGAACACCTTCGGCAACTCCATCAGCACGCGCTATATGCAGCTTGCCGACATCATCGCCAAGCAGGGCGTGGATATCGACGAGGCTCACAAGCTGCTGATCGCCGACCGCGACGCCTTTGTTGCCGACGAGAACGACGAGCATCCCGAGACCCATCCGTATCAGGACAACTTTGCCGAGACCCTGGGCAAGGACTCCTACGGCGGCGACTACATCATCGACGAGGCCGCCGAGTTCTGGCGCACCGACGGCGATAAGTGGGTCAACGCCGATCCGCAGGAGCGCATGGAGAGCTTCCGCGAGCGCGGCTATGTAAAGATGGTCGACAATATGCGCGACCTTTGCCATGCCGTTAACTGCGACTTCGATCGTTGGTTCTCCGAGCGCTCGCTGTATGTGAAGGACACTGAGGGCGAGACCGCCGGCACCTCCGCCGTCGACCGCGCTTTTGAGAAGCTCGACAAGATGGGCTACCTCTACACCAAGGACGGCGCCCTGTGGTTCCGCTCCACCGACCTGGGCGATGACAAGGACCGCGTCCTGATCAAGTCCGACGGCGAGTACACCTACTTCGCCTCCGACGTTGCCTATCACTGGGATAAGTTCCAGCGCGTCGACCACGTCATCGACATCTGGGGTGCCGACCACCACGGCTACATCGAGCGCGTCCGCTGCGTCTGCGACGCTCTTGGCTATCCCGGCAAGTTTGAGGTTCTGCTGGGCCAGCTCGTCAACCTGCTGCGCAACGGCAAGCCCGTCCGTATGTCCAAGCGCAAGGGCACCATGGTGACCCTGCAGGAGCTCGTCGACGAGGTCGGTTCCGACGCCGCCCGCTACACGCTCATCTCCAAGAGCTCCAACCAGATGGTCGACTTCGATATTGAGGCCGTTAAGAAGCGCGACAACTCCAACCCGGTCTATTACGTGCAGTATGCTCACGCCCGCGTGTGCTCCATCCTGCGCCGTGCCGCCGACGTTACGCCCGAGCAGGCTGACGAGATGGGCATGAAGGCCGTCGCCGCCAAGGCCATCGGTGAGAACGTTGATTACTCGCTGCTGACCGACCCGACCGAGCTCGCCCTTTCGCGTAAGCTCAACGAGCTCACCGACCTCATCGCCAGCTGCGCTCGCGACCGCGCCCCGTTCCGTCTGACGCACTTTGCTGAGGAACTCGCCGGCGACTTCCACAGCTTCTACGCTGCCTGCCAGGTTCTGCCGAGCGAGGGCCGTCCCGTCGACCCCGAGCTTTCGCGTGCCCGTCTGGCCGCTTGCGACGCCGTCCGCGTGACGCTCGCCCTGGTGCTCACCCTTGTTGGTGTCTCCGCTCCCGAGCAGATGTAAGCTACGGGTCATTTGACCGTGTAGGTTCGGCTTCGCTGAGCCCTATAAGCCCGATCTCCATGCGGAGGTCGGGCTTTTTGCGTTTGGCGGGGCTTTTTGGCGTGTTGGAAAATGCTACAAAAACGCAACTATACCGGTTTACGGGGCTGAATCGCCAACTGGCGACCATGGCGCCAATAGCGAAATTAAAACCGCAGGTAGCGGGCTTGCGATTTTAGGAAGATCGAGGGAATGGTCAGGGGTCGTGGGTCAAACGTAGTAGATAAGCGCGATTCGTGGCGTGGCTATTCCGGATGCCACGGTTTCACTCTTCTAGCGCGACATTTCAAGGCGCTTTTGATTAAGACACTTTTGAGGAGGAGTGTCCCTGATGACTGGGCGTTTAAGAACGTCCAATGACTAAGTTGCAGGTGGTGGCGGTTGTGCTACACTTACGCTGCGTATATGACGCAATCATCTCGATACAGATCAATGATGTCCGTCGTTTTTGTACGGAGCTAGACTGTTTAGCCGCCCTGAAGGTTTATGCAGGGAGCATGTGATCACAGGGCTTGAAAAGAAAGTTGAGCAAACACTGTGTCTGATCAACAGCAAGAAAACGAAATAACGACGGCGCAAACCGCTCCCGCTGCACCGGTTGCGTCGGACCAGGCCGTGAAGCCTGCGCCGGTGCAGGCCTCGGTTCCTGAGGCCTTCAAGGCCGCTTCGACGCCTGCGCCCGCATCGGCTGAGAAGGTCTCGCCTGCCGCTGGCGAGGGCGTTGCCCCTGCGGCCGAAGAGGATGCCGCGCCCGTAAAGCCCAAGCGCATACGCCGTGCGTCTAAGCCCGCCGCTGACGGCGAGGAGGCTGCAAAGCCCAAGCGTCGCACGACGCGCACCACGCGCGCGAAGCGGCCCGTTGCCGCCGATGCCTCGGCCCCCATTTCCGATGAGGTTGCACAGGCCCGCGCGCTGGCACAAATCAGTGAGGCTCAGGTTGTGCGCGCCCGTCGTCGTGCTGCCGAGCGCGAGGCCGCGGCACTGACCGAGCTTGCAGCGCCGGTCGTCTCCGAGGCGCCTGCGGCCACCGAGGCCCCTGCCGCGGGGCAGCCGACCGAGAAGCCGGCTCCGCGCACGCGTCGTCGTGCGGCCAAGTCTCAGCAGGATGCCGAACAGGTGGCTCAAGAGTCCGGTGAAGCTCTGACTCGTTCTGCAGTAGGGGAGGGTGCGCAGCCCTCTGAGTCTGCAACACCCGCCGAGGCCAACGAGGTTCCCGTTGTCGATCCCGCTCTTCGCCCGCACCGCCGCGGCCGCAAGCCCAAGGCTTTCGTCGAGGCCGAGAAAGCTGCTGCCGCTGCGGCTGCAGCCGCAGCTCAGGGCGCCGCGATGACCGCCGCGCCCGCGCCCGTCGCCGACGCTTCTGCCCAGGGAGCCGCTGCCACCGAAACCGGAGCACCCGCAGAGGGCGAGCCCGCCGATGTCCGCCCCGGTCGCAGCCGTCGCACGGCCGCTAAGCGTTCGTCCAAGGCCAAGGGTTCGAAAAAGGACGCGTCCGAGGGCGCCGCCAATGAGGTCGCCGAGGCAACCTCTGACGTCGCTTCCGATGCCGAGAACGCCGGTCAGCCGGCAGCCGAGAAGCCCAAGCGTACGCGCAAGAAGTCTGCAAAGGCTAAGGCCGTCGAGCAGCAGGCCGATTCCGAGCCCAACGCCGATGCCGATACCAAGGCCGATAACGAAGTCCCGGCCGACACCGACACGGCAACTTCGGCGGCCAAGGGCGCCACGACCGCCGAGTCCGACGAGAACGCCCGCCCCAACCGCCGTCAGCACAAGCGCAACGACGAGCGCAACGAGCGCAAAGACGAGCGCAACAACGACCGCCGCAACCGTCAGCGCGACCGCAAGCAGCGTAATAAGGAGCGCAATGCCGCCCCGGCCGAGCCCACGCTTTCGCGCGAGGAACTCGCGGCCATGAAGGTCGCCGAGCTGCGCGAGAAGGCCAAGGAGTTCGAGATCGAGACGACCGGCAAGAAGAAGGCCGAGCTCGTCGAGGAAATCTACACCACCGCTGCGAAGGCCGAGGGCTTCCGTGACATCAAGGGCATTCTGCAGATTCGCCCGGACAGCTCCGGCATCATCCATGCCCACGGTTACATGAAGTCCAACGACGACGCCTTCGTCCCCGCCTACCTCATCCGCTCCGCGCGTCTGCGCACGGGCGACGTCATCGAGGGCTCGCTTCGTCCTTCGCGCGGCGGCGACAAGCGCGCCGGCCTCGCCAAAATCACGACCGTCAACGGTCTAGACCCCGAGCAGATTCGCAACCGTCCCAAGTTCGGTGACCTCACCCCGGTCTATCCCAACGAGCCGCTGCGCATGGAGCATGGCAAGGACTCCATTACCGGTCGCGCCATCGACATCGTGTCGCCGATCGGCAAGGGTCAGCGTGGCCTGATCGTGTCCCCGCCCAAGGCCGGCAAGACCACAATCCTCAAGAAGATCTGCCAGTCTATCTCGATTAACAACCCCGAGGTGCACCTCATCTGCCTGCTCGTCGACGAGCGCCCCGAAGAGGTTACCGATATGCAGCGTTCCATCAAGGGCGAGGTTGTGGCGTCGACCTTCGATATGCCTGCCGACAACCACACTCGCGTGGCAGAGCTTGTCATCGAGCGCGCCAAGCGCATCGTGGAGCTGGGCGGCGATGTTGTGGTGGTGCTCGACTCCATCACGCGTCTTGCCCGCGCCTACAACTTGGCGGCGCCCGCCTCAGGCCGCATCCTTTCGGGCGGCGTCGATTCGGCGGCACTGTATCCTCCCAAGCGCTTCCTGGGTGCAGCCCGTAATATCGAGAACGGTGGCTCGCTCACCATCCTGGCCTCTGCCCTCATCGACACCGGTTCCAAGATGGACGAGGTCATCTTTGAGGAGTTCAAGGGCACCGGCAACATGGAGCTTAAGCTCGATCGCGAACTGGCCGACCGCCGCATCTTCCCGGCTATCGACCCCGTTGCCTCCGGTACGCGTAACGAGGACCTGTTGGTCGACGAGCAGATGCGTCCGTTTGTCTTTGGTCTGCGTCGCATTCTTGCCGGCATGAACAACACCGAGCGTGCAGCCGCGTCGTTCATTAAGGGTCTTAAAGGCACCAACACCAACCAGGAGTTCCTGGTGCGTTCGGCCAAAAAGCACAGCGACTACGAGCAGACGTTCTAGGCTGTCATCCACGCGCAGCGATAGCCATCAATGCGATAAAGGGTCGGGGCTTGCGCCTCGGCCCTTTTCCATATCGCGTATCCGCGCTTATTTTTGACCATAAGACTGGCAAGCAGCAGGTTTCCCGTTTCAATCCGACATCGTCGCTTGCAATCGACTGGGCGGTTTCGCATAATAGCTTTTAAGCTTCGCGACGGATAACGCAGATGAAACGAACCATATACCGTTGCTTTGGGGCATAGCCCCGCTTCATCTTCTCTCGCGCAGCCAACTGAATGATGCGATTTGGGTGCTGGAAGATGGGGAGAGCTCATGGCTTCTTCTGATGCAACACAACGAGCAGTCCTTGCCGGACTTTCGTGCGGGATCGGCCTTGCCGCTCCCGTGGTTATGTATGCCGCGACGCTGCCGTTTTCGTCGGTGAACGAGACGGTCGTGGCGGGTGCGGTTCCCTTCGCCGTGGGCGCGGTGGCGGGCGTGGGTATCTATGCCGCCTCGCTGGGTATTTCCGAGTACCGTGCGCAGCGTGAAGAGCGTCTGTTCCAGCCCAATGCCATGGGCGGTGCCGCCAATCTCAATCAGCATCAAAGCGAGTTCAAGACCGCCTCGATTCCAGCTCAGCAGCAGGATGCGACTCCTTATGCTGCTGTTTCTGCTTCTCAGGCTCAGTCGGAGCAGTCTACCTCGGCATTCCTTTCCGGCCTGACTGGTGCGTTCCAGCGCCGTCATGCCGATGATGGTGTCCCTACCATCGCTCGAGCCGCAGATGCTATGGACGAGGACGAGGCTTGGTCTATGATCGACAGCATGCTCGACGACGATTCGCCGGTGTGCTGCGACCCTGCACACTCGCGCGACGTCTATCAAGTCGCCATCGACGAGCTCACCAACGGCGGGCAGACCGGCTCCTTCAATCGTGACGACATCGCCGCCGCGGCGCGTGCCGTATCGGGCTCCCAGGCCGCCCCTGCGGGCAGCACTGCGGCTTTCGTGGCACTCGTTGCCAACGCGGCATCCAATAACGCCTACAGCGCTACCTCGGCGGACGCGAACGCTTCTGCCGATAATTCGTACGTTGATGAAGCCATGGCCGCGGACGAGGAGGCCGTTGCCGCCCGCCGTGCCGCCGAAAGCTCGCTGTGGGGCGCTCCTGCCCAGCAGCAGGCGGCCGAGGCTGCGCCGTACAACGCAAACCTCGCCAGCATGCCTATCATCTCCGGTGCCGCGGACATCGATCTCGATGACCTCGATGAGCCTGCAGCCATCACCGCATCTATTGAAGCCCAAGATCGCATCGACACCGGCGACCTTCCGGACGCCTCGCTCGAGGTTGATGTCCCCATGGCCGATTACTCGGGCCACGAGGACATGTGGGCCGCCGCCACCGCGATTCTGGATGAGATTGACGAGCCCGCTCCTGTTGCAGCCCCCGCTCCCGTCGCTGCCCCTCAGCCTGCTGCCCCCGCCTATGTCGGCCGTCACAGCGCTGTGTTCCCCGAGGATACCGCCCGTATCTCACGCGAGAGCATCGAGCGGGCCGAGGCTATTGCCGCCGGCATTATGGAAAATCGTCGTCACGAGCGCGTCAATCAGATCCTCGAGGAAGAGATCGAGCGCCTGCAGTCCTCTACCGCCAAGCGTACGGGCCGTGCCTATCTGAGCGTTATCGAGGGCGGTACCGCCAGCTTCGCGCCGCTCCGCGCGGAGGCATAACTTCTGCATGGTTAAGATCAATCGAAAATGGGCGGTCGTGACCTGCCTGATGGCGCTCTTGATCTGGGGCAATTCGCTGGTTCCCGGCTCGGGGTCGGGCTCGCTGAGCCTAACGGTCATGGAAACTATCCGCGGTTTCCTGCACGGCGTGGGACTTCCATATGAATGGGTGACCAACTTTGTTGTTCGCAAGTGCGCGCATTTTACCGAGTATATGGTGCTCGGCATCCTGGCAACGCACGCCTTTGATTTTGAGGGCCGGCGCACCTTTGACGTGCTGCTGCCCACGGCGGTGTTCCTGCTGCTGATTCCCTCGATCGACGAGACGATTCAGCTCTTTGTGCCGGGACGCGCCGGCATGATTACCGATGTGATGATCGACTGCTGTGGAGCGGCAACGGGCGTTGTGCTCCGATATCTCTTACGGTCGCTGATGTGCGCCAAAAAGGCCGCCTAGGACGTATTGTTTAGTCCTAGGCGGCCTTTTTTATTTGAGGGCTTATATGAAGCGTGGTGGCGTCGTTCCGTAGGTCGGATTTGCCGGGCGCGCCACGCCCTGTGGGTGCGTCTGCTACTGAAGCGCCTGTGCGCCCAGGGCCAGGCAACCCATGATGCCCTGCTTGCCCTCGAGGCTGTTGTTGACGATGTAGTTATCGATGTCGTTGACCTCGGGCGTGACGATATAGCCGTTGAGCATTTCGGCGCACTTCTTGCGCGCGAGCGGCACGATGGGGGTGTGGTCGGCCACGCCGCCGCCGATGATGATCTTTTGCGGCGCGTAGCACAGCGTGTAGGTCATGAGCGCCTGTGCCAGATAGCCGGCGAGCAGGTCCATGGCCTCCGGGTCATCGGCCATGTCTCCGGCGCTCTTGCCATCCCAGCGCTTTTTAACGCCGGGGCCGGCGATGAGGCCCTCGAGGCAGTTGTCGTGGAAGGGGCAGGCGCTGTGCTCGCCAATGGTGTCGCGCGGGTCGCGCGTGACCAGGATGTGGCCGGCCTCGGGATGCATCATGCCGTGCACGAGCTTACCGCCCGAGAGCACGCCGGCGCCTACGCCGGTGCCGATGGTCAGATACACAACGTCAGTGAGGCCCTGGGCGCAACCAAAGGTGACCTCGCCCAGGCAGGCGACGTTGACGTCGGTGTCGTAGCCGCAGGGGATATTGAGCTCGTTTTGGATAGTGCCCAGCAGGTCAAAGTAGCGCCATGCCGTTTTGGGCGTCTCCAGGATCTTGCCGTATTGGGGTGAGGCGGGGTTGACTGCGGTGGGGCCAAAGGCGCCGATGCCCAGCGCGGCGATGCCCTTGTTCGCAAACCATGCGTTGACGGCCTCGACGGTCTCCTGCGGGGTCGTGGTCGCGATCTGCTCGCGCTCCAGGACCGTACCGTCCGCATAGCCCGTGGCGCAAACCATCTTGGTGCCGCCGGCCTCGAGCGCTCCGATAAGCTGCTGCTCTGCCATAGTATTCCTCTCTCTGGGACGAGTTGCTCCGTGACTAAAGTATAGAGCTCTAACCATTTAAGAAAGCGCTATAGAAAGAAGCCTCGCAACGCAGCGGGCGGTGCGAGGCTTCTTTGGTTGCTTTAGTTGCCGGGCCGTCCTTACCCGCGCGGCTTGATTTTATCACGTAGCGACTTGAGGTTCTCCAGCGCCGCGTTAAGCGTCTCGTCTCGCTTGGCAAAGTGGAAACGAATCAGATGGTTGACGGGCTCGCGGAAGAAGCTCGAGCCGGGCACGGCGCCCACACCCACTTTAGACGCGAGGTCTTCACAGAACTCGAGGTCGCTGTCATAGCCAAACTCAGAGATGTCCATCATGACGTAGTAGGCGCCCTGCGGCACGTTATGCTCAAGACCGATGCTGTCGAGTCCCTGACAGAACAGGTCGCGTTTGGCGGTATAGAGGTCGAGGACCTCATCGTAATAGCTGTCGTCGAAATTGAGGGCGGTGACGACGGCTTCCTGCAGGGGAGCGGCGGCGCCCACGGTGAGAAAGTCGTGGACCTTCTTGATACGCTCGGTGATCTGGGCCGGGGCGATGGTGTAGCCCAAGCGCCAACCGGTGATGGAGTACGTCTTAGACAGCGAGCTGCAGCTGATGGTTCGCTCGAACATGCCGGGCAGCGTGGCCATATAGACGTGCTCGTGGGGCGCGTAGACGATGTGCTCGTAGACCTCGTCGGTGATGCAGTAGGTGTCGTACTTTTTGCAGAGGTCGGCGATAAAGGTGAGCTCATCGCGTGTAAAGACCTTGCCGCAGGGGTTGGAAGGGTTGCACAGGACGATGGCCTTGGGGTCGTTGTCGCGGAAGGCCGCCTCGAGTGTCTCGCGGTCAAAGTCGAATGTGGGCGGGTTGAGCGGCACGTAGATGGGCTCGGCACCCGAAAGGATCGTGTCGGCGCCGTAGTTCTCGTAGAACGGCGAGAAGATGACGACCTTGTCGCCGGGGTTGGTGACCGTCATCATGGCGGCCATCATGGCCTCGGTAGAGCCGCAGGTGACTACGATATTCTCGTTGGGGTTCACCGGCATGCCCATAAAGTGCTCCTGTTTGGCGGCGAGCGCCTCGCGCATGGCCTGGGAGCCCCAGGTGATGGAGTACTGGTGATAGAGCGGCTTGGGATCGGCGGCGATGGTGCTCAGGCTGTTGAGCAGCTGCGCCGGGGGATCGAAGTCAGGGAAGCCCTGCGAGAGATTGACAGCGCCGTACTTATTGGAGATGCGTGTCATGCGGCGGATGACCGAATCGGTAAATCTTGCCGTGCGGTTGGAGAGTTCTTTCATGACGGTCCTTTCGAGGATTTGCAGTGGGGCAAGTTTACTCCTATGAAACCGGTGGGATTTGCTCGAAATGGTCTCGAAAATCTCTGGTTGATTTCCGATCTCAGCCGAACACATTGAGCAAATGGGCCGTTCCCGCAGTT
>UQPP01000049.1 GCA_900543025.1 uncultured Collinsella sp. | reverse complement strand
AGATACAGGATGCCCACGGGAATCACGTTGATGGTCTCGATCGTCGAGAACATGGTGATATCCTCCTGGCGGTTGCGGACATCCATCAAGAGCGCCGCGATGGAACGGAACAGGAAGAACGCTCCCTCTGCGATAAGGACAACGGTCCACGCCGAGCCCATGGCAAAAACCACCGGCGGTGTAACGGTGACAACAAGCAGCAGCTCGACCAGCATGACGAGGCGACGATAGTGCACCATAAGCACCACGCCGTAGGCAAAGATCACGGCATTGAGCCACAGCGCTCCGCCCATTGCCCCGGCGCAAACGTCAAGCGGCGCCACCAGATACGAGCCAGACGACGCGAATAAGATGAGCGCCGAAATCATCAGGTGAAGCACAAGACTCGCCTCGTAGGCGCAAATCACCTTACGGTTATAGGACGAGCGGCGCGATGCGATGAGCGGGACGTGGATCGTCTGCAGACACGCAGCCAGGGCAAAGACAACATCGAGCGCAACGATTTGGGGAAGAATGAGCGAAATCTGCATCGTCACTCACCCGCCCTCGGCATCAAGACGATCATGCGCAGCTGGCCGGGCTCGCCCTCAAGGCGGTATGCCACGTTGCGCCCTTGCAGAGCGCTTTCGAGCTCTTGCGCAGCGGGCGTCTGCGAAAGATCTGCATCATCGTTGGAAAAAAGTGTGGCGCGCAGCTCGACACTGCATCGGTCATGGTCGCCCAAGTGATACATAAGCGCCGGATGGCCGGTGGTGTAGGCAAAAAACGCAAAGTCATACACGCAGTCGTACAGGGCGCTTACTGTACTGGCGTGCATCGGGCGCCGTATGGCGATAATCGAGGCGCAATCGATATCGATGGTGCGCAGGTCGCTTGCGAGCTCGTTGGCAATGAGCTGAATGCGGTCGCGATCAAAGCCGCTCTCCCCGTGCTGCGCCAACGTGAGTGACCCCTTGCGCTTGCAATAGGCGACGAGCATCTTGGCGCGCTGCAGCATGCGGTAACGCTCGTGCGAAGACACTTCGTCGGTCAACGGCGGTAGCGAGCTCAGCAGGTCGTACATCCCTTCGAGCGCGCGGGCAAGCGCTTGATCCACGTCTTGGACCAGCAAGGTCTCGGCCTCTTGATCTGCCAAATGCGTCTTAAGGTCGTAGTCGGCGGCGAGCAGCTCGTTTTGACGCTGCAGCTCCATGCGACGATGTGCCAGTTCACGGTTAAGCTCGTTGAGCTCCGACACGTCTTGGGCAAGCAGCGCCGATCCGCCCAGCAGCGGAAAGGCACGGTACATCACATCGGGATCGGACGCCACGGCAAAGGCATGGGCGCGGCCGTGCTCCTGGGTCCGCAACTCCTCACGCACGCCTACCGGCGTTGGCTTTGACACCGGCGTGGCATAGACCTCCTGCAGGTCGCGCGTTAGAACTTTGAGGTCAAGCGGCAAGGTGTCGAAGATGCCGACGATGTCGTGATACGATGGAATGACACCGCAATCGAGACAGATTTCCATCGCCACCACGCACAGGACGCAATAGACGAGCGAAAAGTTGAGTCTCCATGCCCAGGGCACGCGCAACGCATATGAGATGGCAAAGAACGCGCCACCCAGCAGTACGAGCGCCGCTGTGCCCGAGAAACGCTGGATGCGAAAGGACGAGGACCGACCAACCAGGATAAAAAAGGCCACGAAGTCAAAGGCCGTCCACACGAGGACGGCGAAATAGCCCCAGCCGTACGTGTAATCGTTGCTCCAGGTGTCGCTCGTACGGTCAAAGCGGAAGACCTGCTGGTGAAAATCGTTGGTGAGCACAAATCCGATAAGCAGGATGGCCACAATCCACAGCGCAGCGCAGTAACGGCGACCCAGGCGGTGTTGCTCCAGGCCCGCAAGGCGCAGACCACACAACTGGTAGAGCAGCGGAATGAGCGTCATGGGCACGTAGTACAGGTACCACAGCACGGTGGCATAGAACGGCGTGAACGACTTGTACTTGAGAATGACTTCGATCATCCACAGGGCGCAGATGGAGGCGATGGCAACAAGGCGGCGGCGCAACACATAGTCCAAACAGCGCAGATAGACCGATACGCCCCAGATCGAAAATATAATTGCGGCGACAAGCAGCGGGAGAGAGCTCGAGTGGGCGAGCGCATCCACGACCTCTTCGGACACCTCGCTATAGGCGGGCACGGCGTTAGAAAGTTTGGGGTCGAAGGCGAACAGCGCCGGCAAGGCTGCCATAAGCATGAGGAACAGCGCGGTGATGGCGCCGGCGATAGCAAAGACGCGGTGACGGTACACCTGATGTGTTATGCCAACAAGGAATCGCGGCATGGCGAAGAGCCTGCCGCCCCTGGGATCCGCCACGGGAGCGGATCGGGCGGCCGCGTGGCCGATATGTCGCTCGCGGGTACCCATAGTGTTTTTAGTGTACCGACAGATGGGCCGAAAAAGCGGGCCGCATGTCCCAAAATCCGCAGACGGCAAGGCGCCCGGCAAGCATTAACTGCTCGCCGGGCGCCTTGGTCAGAAGGCTATGAAGTTGAGTGTCTCAGCTTCCTTAGGACAGGTCCTCACCATTAGAAGCGATAACCTTCTTGTACCAGTCGAAGCTCTTCTTCTTGGAGCGCTTGAGGGTACCGTTGCCGGCGTCGTCGCGATCAACATAGATAAAGCCGTAGCGCTTGGACATCTCGCCCGTGCCGGCCGAGACCAAGTCGATCGGGCCCCAGGTAGTGTAGCCCAGCAGGTCAACGCCGTCCTCGGTCACCGCGTCGCGCATCGCGGCAATATGCTGGCGCAGGTAGTCGATACGGTAGTCGTCGTTGATGGAGCCATCCTCCTCGACAACATCCTTGGCGCCCAGACCGTTCTCGACCACAAACAGCGGCTTCTGATAACGGTCGTACAGGTCGTTAAGGGTGATGCGGAAGCCCAGCGGATCGATGGCCCAGCCCCACTGGCTCTCCTGCAGGTAGGGGTTCTTGGCGCCGGCGAAGGCGTTGCCCTGGGTGCGCTCGACATCGGGGTTGTCGGCACCGGCGGAGCAACGGGTGCTGTAGTAGCTAAAGCTGATGAAGTCGACGGTGTTGGCGGCCAGGATTTCGCGGTCCTCGTCGGTCATCCCAACGTCGATGCCCAGGCGCTCGAGCTTCTTGACGGCATAGGCCGGGTAGTAGCCACGGCTCTGGACGTCGACGAAGAAGTAATTGTCCTGGTTGTCGAGCTGCGCCTGGCGCGCATCGCCCGGACGGCAGCTGTAGGGGTAGTAGCTACCTGCGGCGAGCATGCAGCCGATCTTGACCTCGGGGTCAATCTCGTGGGCAATCTTGGTTGCCCAAGCGCTGGCGACGAGCTCGTTGTGAGCGGCCAGGTACTCGACAGCCTCCTTGTTCTCGCCCTCCTCAAAGACCAGTCCGGCACCCATAAACGGCAGGTGCAAGATCATATTGATCTCGTTAAAGGTAAGCCAGTACTTCACCAGGCCCTTGTAGCGGGTGAAGATCGTAGTCGCGAGGTTCTTGTAGAAGTCGATGAGCTTGCGGTTGCGCCAGCCGCCGTACTCCTTGATGAGGTGAATCGGGCAGTCGAAGTGCGTGATGGTAACGAGTGGCTCGATGCCGTGCGCCTGACACTCGCGGAATACGTCCTCGTAGAAGGCCAGGCCAGCCTCGTTGGGCTCGGTCTCGTCACCGTTGGGGAAAATGCGGGTCCACGCCAGGCTCATACGGAAGGTCTTAAAGCCCATCTCGGCAAAGAGGGCGATGTCCTCCTTGTAGTGGTGGTAGAAATCGATGCCGGTCTGCGCGGGATAGTAATAGCCGTCCTCGAAATCGAGCATCTTGCGCTGGCCGGAGACCACCGCATAGCGCTCGGGGCCGTGCGGAGCCACGTCCACGTTGGCCAGGCCGCGGCCGTCCACGTTGTAGGCACCCTCGCACTGGTTGGCAGCCGTCGCGCCGCCCCACAGGAAGTCATTACGGAAAGCCATGCATCAATCCTTTCGCACGCTGTTGTCATAGGCTCAGTATCCCTGCAAACAACGCGTCGCTCAACGGCAACGACGCAGGCCGACACTTCTTTTCGCACACGACGGCCCGGCAGCCGCCCCGTCTGACACTTTCTGATACCGCCGCCCCAAACCACCACATAGGGGACAGGCACCTTTGTGGTGGTTTGGGGCAGTTTGTCTTGATCTGTAACAGCTAGGCCGCCAAAACCGGACCTGGTGTTACAGATCGAGATCTTTCGGGCATCCTCTGCAGTTTGTCTAAATCTGTAACAGGTAGAGACGATTTGGCCCGCTAGATGTTACAGATTGAGACAGAAGATTCTAGTCGCAGGTGATGCCGAGGTTTTGCCGACGAGGCCTACGTAACCGCCTTCGCTCAGCAATTCATTTGACTGAATAGGAAAGAAAGGAAAAAATAGGAAAAAAAGGAAAGGAGACTTATGACTGAAACCATCTTCTCCCCCTCATTTGGAAATCGCCCGTCCTATCTGGTGGGTCGCGGGAACGTGATTTCGACATTCATCTCCGGTCTTGAGCAGGAGCCGGGCAATCGAGACCGAGCCATGCTCATGCTCGGCCAGCGAGGCAGCGGCAAGACGGTTCTTCTGTGGGAACTTGCCGACCGCGCACGCAAGCTCGGTTTTGTTGTCGCCACACCCACCGTAGCCTCCGAAGATATGCTTGAGCGCATTGTTGAAAAAATCCAAGAAGCAGGCGAGCCTTATGTCAGCAAGCGTCATCTCCCCAAACTTTCTGGCGGTAGCTTGAGCGTCTTCGGCTTCTCAGCCGGTCTCGAGTTCACACGCGATGTGCAGGAGACCAAGAGTTTCCAGTTCAAACTCACGCAGCTGGCGCGCAAGCTGACCGAGCAGGGGCACGGCATCCTCATCCTTATCGATGAGCTCCAAGCTAATTCACCTGAGATTAGACAGCTCGTCACCGCCTATCAAGAGCTGGTCGGTGAGGGACTCAACGTCGCGCTTGTTATGGCAGGTCTCCCGGGAGCCGTCTGTGCAACGCTCAATGACCGCGTGCTGACATTTCTCAACCGCGCTCGCAAGGTCACGCTCGAACCGCTTTCAGTCGGAGATGTCGATGCCTATTATCAGCGGGCTTTCGAAGAGCTCGACCTTGATATTCCAGGCGATCTTCGCCTCCGTGCCGCTCGCGCAACCCAAGGCTCGCCCTATATGCTGCAGCTCATCGGCTATAACATCGGCAATCGCTGCAAGACAGGAGAACACGTAACGCCAGAGCAAGTCGACGGAGCTATCGAAGCGTCAAAAGCCGATTTCGAAAACGATGTTTGCGAAACGACGCTCGCCGCGCTATCGGACCAAGACGTCGCGTTTCTCGACGCAATGACTGATGACGAAGACGCCGTTTCGCGCATTTCCGATGTAGCGAAACGTATGTCAGTCACACCCGACTATGCGCAAAAGTATCGCCGGCGCCTCATCGACGCCGGCGTTATCGAACAGGCGCGCCGCGGTTACGTGCGTTTCGCCGTTCCATATATGGCTGACTATCTGCGCAGCCAACTCTAGGCAGCCACCGCAATGGGGACAGGCACCTTTGTGGTGGTTTGGGCCCGTTTGTCTCGATCTGTAACAGCTAGGCCGCCAAAATCGGGCCTGGTGTTACAGATCGAGATCTTTCGGGCAGCCCCTGCAGTTTGTCTAAATCTGTAACAGGTAGAGACGATTTAGCCCGCTAGATGTTACAGATCGAGACAGAAGATTCTAGTCGCAGGCGATATCGAGGTTTTTGCCGATGAGGCCTACGTAGCCGCCTTCGGCTGCCTTGGGGCTGTCAGCATGGCAGAGGACCCACTTGTCGGCCTTCCAGTAGCAGTAGCTGTCGCCGGCCGCAGGCATGTCGGCCGCGACCTCGGGGCGCGGGCCGTTGGTGCCGGCGGGCAGCGCCACCATCACCTGGAAGCCACCGTCGTCGACCATGCACGGCGTGTAGTGGAGCGTGGTGTTGAAGACTTCGACGACCGTACCCGCCGGCACGCGGAACGCCTTGACGCACGCGGTGTCGAGCTTGCCGTCCTCGATCTCCCAGCGATGCGCCACGAGCAGGATAAAGTCGCGAGCGCCCAGGTTGAATTCGCTCGCGCGGTGATACTCCAGGCAGTTGAGTCGTGTATTGTGGCCGTTGCACCAGCCGAGCTGGAAGGGACGGCCACCAAACATGAGAAAGCCAAGCTTGTCGGCATCCTTGACGTCCTCGAGCTCCGGCGCACTTGCAACGTACTTGCTGCCCTCGGGAATGGGCGTGGCAGAGAGCGCCTCGAGCACGGGCGACGTAAGCTCGGACGGAACGTTATCCCAAACGTTGCCATAGGACTTGAACTCGGGATCGTTGACAGAGTAGATATGCATGTTCGCTCCTGTTCGTTTATGTGACAGTATGAACATTCTAGAACAAACATAAGCGATTTTAAACACTCGTCCCGACCACTCAGCAAAAAGGCACCCCCGCATAAGCGAAGGCGCCCAATGCGCGCGTTTTAGGCGATAAAGCCCTTATGCCTGCTGATAATGCAGGTGCTTCTCATCGATATCGGCCAGGTCACGGTCGAGATAGCGGCGCGCGAGCCAGTTTGCCATGGGGAGGTTCTGGTCCAGGTAGTTGCCGCACTCCTCGGGAGCGGCACCGGGGACATCGCCCTCAAAGCCGGCGACAAACTCGAACAGCTCACGCACGAGCGGCAGAATCTCCTCGCTCGTCACTTCGCCAAATACGACGAGGTAAAAGCCCGTGCGGCAGCCCATGGGGCCAAAGTAGACAATGCGGCTCGACCACTCGGCATGATTGCGAAGGAACGTCGCGCCCAGGTGCTCGATGGTGTGGCACTCGGCCGTGTTCATGACCGGCTCCTTGTTGGGCGTGGTCAGGCGCAGGTCAAAGGTGGTGACGGCGGCCCCAGTAGCCGGATCGCGGTCGATGCGGCTCACATACACGCCGGGCTCAAGCAACAGATGGTCAACGGAAAAGCTCGCAATGCGCTCCATGGCAGATCCTCTCGGTAGTCAATTTGGGACGGGCTCTTTTAGCTGGTTCGAATGGTCGCACCAATCATAACAGTCAAAAAAGCCCCGTCCCAAAAAGACAACTTAGCCCAGGACGCGGGCCATACGCGTCTTGAACTCGGACAGGAAGCGCGGAGCATCCACGGTCAGTGCCACAAGCGTGCTCTTGTCCGGATCAGACAGGCGACGCTCATCGCAGATGGTGCGACCGCGGTACTCGCCCAGCAGATCAACACGCAGGTTGCAGCCGAGCGCACCTACGAGCGTGGGGTCGATCGCCACGGCAACGGCCAGCGGATCGTGCAGCGCACAACCACCCAGGTAGGGTGCGTTCATCTCGTACGAGCCAATGTAGTGCTCGACCATACTCGCAAATGCGCAGCCCGCCATGGTGCCCGAGCCCGTCCAACCGGCAATGTCGCGGCGCGTCAGCACCACGCGATGCGTCACGTCAAGACCAACCATGGTGAGTTTGCGGCCCGAGCGCAGCACGGCGTCAGCGGCCTCGGGGTCGCTCGCCATGTTGGCCTCGGCACCCGCACTCACGTTACCGGGCACGGTCAGGGCGCCGCCCATCACGACCACGCGACCGATAGACATCATCGCCGCCGCATCGCGCTCCAAGGCAAGTGCCAGGTTGGAGAGCGGACCGGTCGCCACGTAGATCAGGTCGGGACCATAGGTGCGCGCGGCATCGATCAGATAATCGACCGCCGCGTTACCGTCGGCCGACGTCGCCCCCACCGGTTCGTACGGCGACGCGGGCACGCTCGCCCCGCCAATGCCGTTCTTGCCGTGGATGAGCGTGGTGGACGCCGGCGGTGTATAGGGCTCAGTCGCCTTAATGGGACGATCGGCGCCCAGGTACACCGGAACCTCGGGGCGACCCAGCAGATCGAGCACCGCCAGGCAGTTGTGTGCCGATTGCTCGACGCGCACGTTGCCAAAGCACGTGGTGATGCCCACGAGCTCCACCTCGGGGCTCGCGATGGCATAGGCCAGCGCCATCGCATCGTCCACACCCATATCCAGATCAAGGATCAGCTTCTTGATTGCCATTGTTCTACTCCGCTTCTCCGTCTTGTACTAAATCGTCTAAATCAAACACGCGCTCAACTTCGGCGCGCGTGGGAATCGACTGTTGCGCGCCCAAGCGCGACACCGTCACCGCCGAGGCGCGTGCACCCGCCGCCATGCACTCAAAGAGCGGCAAGCCCTCCAGACGAGCCGCGGCAAGCGCACCGATAAACGTATCGCCGGCGGCCGTGGTATCGACTACCGTGCTCGAAAGTGCCGGCATACGCAGCAGCCCACCGCCATCGCCGAGCGTAACCGACCCGGCGCCGCCCAACGTGATGACCGCAGCTCCGGCACCCTTGGCGAGCAGGGCATTGAGCGCCGCGACGCAGCTCGCATCATCCGCGGGCAAGATGCCCGTCAGCACCTGGCACTCAGTCTCGTTGGGGCAGACCAGGTCGACCGCAGGCCAGGCCTCCACAGGCAACTCGCAGGCAGGCGCTGGATTAAAGATCGTATAGAACCCCAGCTCGTGAGCGTAAACAAGCGCCTTGGCCGTCGCCACAAGGTCGCATTCGCCCTGGGCGATAAAGACGCTTCCGGCAGCCGGGGCAATATCGCTGGCGTCTCCGTCGAGCCCATCGGCCACCAGACGCCCCAGCGCGCAGGCAACGTCCTCGCCCGCAAGCGCGTGGTTGGCGCCCGGTGACAGCACGATGCGGTTGTCGCCCTCGCAGCGAATGATAGTCGCCGTTCCCGTCTCCACGTCATCGCGACGCGTCACAAAGTCACAGTCCACGCCAGCATCTTGGAGCCCCGCCACGAGCGATGCACCGAACGCGTCGCGGCCGACCGCGCCAATCATGCACGTGCGCGCACCCATGCGCGCGGCGGCGACGGCCTGGTTAGCGCCTTTGCCGCCGGCGTTGGTGATAAAACCGCTACCGCCAACGGTCTCGCCCGCGCGCGGCATGCGCTCGCACGCCACCGAAAGGTCCATGTTCATGCTGCCGAACACCGCAACGATGCCGCGATCTGCCATGGGAACCTCCTCATCTGCGGGCCTTATGCCCACCGTCGGCCGTCGATCGTGCGCCCTCGCACCTCTATAACTTTAGTTCACTTTGATGTGAACGCGCCCTTGAGGTTGCGCCAGCAGCAAGCATTCACAGGAGCAGGCAGCTACAATGAATATGTGCTGATTATCCTCGTCATTGGATGATGTTTTATGGAACAATTCCCACAATCGAGCCCACGCGGTCCGCGCCGCGCGCCCGATAACCAAGCGCCGCACGAACGCCCGCGCGCCGACCGCCGCACCGGCGAGTCGCGACGCGGCCCAAGCCCGCATCGAACGCCCACCAACAAGGGCGCCCACACCAACAGCGCCGCAAAAGAACAGGCGCCCGCTCGTCCCAAGTCCCGCTACATTCCTGCGCTCGACGGTCTGCGCACGCTTGCCGTCGTCGCGGTGGTGCTCTATCACCTCAACCTCACGTGGGCGCAGGGCGGTCTGCTCGGCGTCACGATCTTCTTTGTGCTTTCGGGCTATCTGATCACACGCTTGCTGCTCAACGAAGTCGCTAAGACCGGCCGCATCGACCTTAAGAGCTTCTGGATTCGCCGCATCCGTCGCCTGGTCCCCGCCGTGGTAACGGTAGTGTTCGTGACCTGCGCGCTGTGCACCATCTTTAACCACGTGATGCTCACCAAGATGCGTCCCGACATCCTGCCGTCGCTGCTGTTCTTCAACAACTGGTGGCAGATTGCCCAAAACGTCTCGTACTTCAATGCCCTGGGCGACCCCTCGCCGCTCACGCACTTTTGGTCGCTTGCCATCGAGGAACAGTTCTACCTAATTTGGCCGCCACTGCTGTTTGCCATGGTATCCATGCATGTGAGCAAGCCCAACACGCGCCGCGTGGTTCTGGGCCTTGCCGCGGTTTCCGCCCTCGCCATGATGGTGCTTTACAACCCTGCCGCCGACCCCAGCCGCGTGTACTACGGCACCGACACCCGCGTGTTCTCGCTGCTGCTGGGTGCCTGGATGGCCTTTATCCCCGATCGCGACCTGGCGCCGGTGCGTCTCGCTCATCGTTTGGGGCTCAATCGCCTGGCTGGCGCCGCCAAGCACGGCAAGAACGCCGAGGACAAGCCTGGCGAGAAGACCGACGAATCAGCCGAGACCACCCCGGCACAGCCGAGCGCCCTCGTACGCTTTTGATCCTCGCCCGCATCCATCGATGTGTTGGGTGTCGTGGGCCTGGCTGGCCTTGCCGCCATGGTCGCGCTCACCAACGGCTACGCCGCGTTCCAGTATCGCGGAGGCACGCTGTTATGCTCCATCCTCACGCTCATGGTCATCGCGGCCTGTGTGCAGCCCCAGGGAATGGTTGCCCGGGCGCTGTCCGCCGAGCCGCTCGTGTGGGTTGGCAAGCGCTCGTACAGCATCTACCTGTGGCACTATCCGCTGCTGTTGCTCATGAACCCGGTCGCCAACATCAACGATACGCCCTGGTGGCAGTACATCTTGCAGGTGCTGCTGGTGGTCGCCGTAGCCGAGTGCTCCTATCGCTTTATCGAAACGCCGTTTAGGAAGGGCGCCCTCGGCCGCACCGTCGCCGAATTCCGCGATGGCACCACCACGCCCGCCAACTGGGTACGCGCGCACGTCCCTGTCTGCGCAGCCTGCGCTATCGTGTTGGTCGTCGCACTGGGCGGTCTGATCTTTGTGCCCGAGACGTCTGCGCTGAGCGGCGAGGGCGCCGAAGTTCTGAACAAGGAAGCCAAAAACACCGCGCCCACCGACCAGCAGGCGGCCGACGACACCGACAAGGACAACGACGGCTTCCCCGATGGCTCCTACGACCTGTTGATGATCGGCGACTCCGTGTCGCTGCGCGCCGTTGATTCCTTTGACGGCGTGTTCCCGCACAGCCATATCGATGCCGAAAAGGGCCGCCAGTTTGATGCGGGCCGCGCGACATTTGAGGGCTATATCCAGCAGAACCTTGCCGGCAAGATCGTGGTCTTTGCCCTGGGCACCAACGGTTTGGTAACGGACGCCCAGGTTGACGCGATTATGGCCGACGCCGGCGAGCAGCGTATCGTCGTGTTTGTAAACACACGTAGCCCGCAGCCTTGGGTCGGGTCCACGAACCAGGCCATCGCCAACGCCGCCACGCGCTACAAGAATGTACGCGTTATCGACTGGTACGGGCACAGCGCCAACCGCAACGACCTGTTCGA
>UQPP01000048.1 GCA_900543025.1 uncultured Collinsella sp. | reverse complement strand
ATGTAATGCTGCATGCGTGGTACGGCCGTGATGTAGTCGATGCCATCGGGAATTTCGAACAGACGGCAGCGATTGTGTATCCCGAGGTCCTTCATGGCCTGCGTGATGGCAAGGCAGATGGTCGTGCGTCCGCGCGATTCGTCGGCAACGACTAGGTTGGTGGTGAGCGGATCGAGCCCACGGTCGACGCACTCGACGCTGGCATAAAACGTCTTGAGGTCGATGCAGATATAGGTGTGCTGCTCGTGCGCCACGCGTCCTCCCATCAAACACATGTTCTTATCGAATACCTGTTCGATAATACCCGCTCATCCGGACATCGTCAAAACCTGTCCCCTTTTGGCAGGTATGGTCGTGCGGCTGCATCGGGTTTTTAACGCAGCTCTAAAGAGTGCGAAACAACTCGGAAAACCTCGCTTCGTAGCATGGGCCTAACGATTGATACCGCCTATACGCACGGAAGGGTTGTGGAAAAGATGGTCAATTATGGGTTTGGTATGCCGACGCGCCTAGTTGCGGATGGAGACGTGGCTCGCTGGTGCGGACGATTGGTCGCTCACTACGGAGGCACCAAGGCGCTGGTTGTGCTGGGCGGTGACAAGCATACGCGCGATGAGCTTGTCTCGGCGGCACTTGGCTCGCTTGATCGAGCCCTACTCGAGCGTGTGCTTTTCCGCTGCGGCTCGTTTGAGGGCGACGGGGGAGACGAGCTGATCGACGAAGCCGTGGCCCTGGCGACCGACGAAGGCGTGGACTTTGTCCTGGCGATTGGCGATGCCGATACTGCTGGCTTTGCGCGCGAACTCGCGCGTCGCATGGCGGCGCTCGATGCCGGCGAAGACGGCTTTGTGCCTTATGGATGCATTGTCTCGGAGGGCAAGGTGCCTGCTGTCGTGGGCACCGGCGAGGTTCCCGTTTTTGCCATTATCGCGCCCGAACTGCTGGAGGGCATCGGGTCTCCTCTGCGTGAGTTGCTCGGTAGCGTCTGCGCCGCGGCCTAGTACCTGACAGGATGACAGGAAGGGACAGGTTAATTTTGGTAGGTAAAGCGTTTGACCTGCCAAAATTAACCTGTCCCTTTTTGGTCGGTAGCCGTTTGGGGGCCAATTGGCAACGCTCGCTGATTACGGTCTTGACCTGCGTTAAAATAAGGGCATCTGAATGTCCGGGCGCATGGAGGCGTGCGCCCGTATGCTGAGGAGGACTCTATGGCAACTGTTGCCGCACCTATCGATGCTACGTCGACTGCCGCTTGGAAGGCACTCGAGGCTCATCAGGAGAAGCTTGAGGCCGATGGTATCGACCTCAAGGCCTGGTTCGCCGCCGATGCCGAGCGCGTGAACAAGCTGAGCTTTGACGCCGGTGACCTGCACTTCGATCTGTCGAAGAACCTGGTGACCGATGAGACCGTCAAGCTGCTGTGCGATCTTGCCCGCGAGGTGAAGCTCGAGGAGCGTCGCGACGCCATGTTCTCCGGCGAGCACATCAACACCACCGAGGACCGCGCCGTTCTGCACACCGCGCTGCGCCGCCCGGCAAGCGAGAAGGGCCAGCTCATCGTCGACGGCCAGGACGTCGTCGCCGACGTGCACGAGGTCCTCGATCGCATGTATGCCTTCGCCGAGCGCGTGCGCTCCGGTGAGTGGAAGGGCGTAACCGGTAAGAAGATCGAGCACCTGGTGTCCATCGGCATCGGTGGCTCCGATCTGGGCCCGGTCATGGCCTACGAGGCCCTGCGTCCCTACGCCGACGCCGGTATCGACTGCCGCTACATCTCCAACATCGACCCCAACGATCAGGCGGAGAAGCTCAAGGGCCTCGATCCCGAGACCACGCTCGTGATCATCGTCTCCAAGACCTTCACTACGCTCGAGACCCTCACCAACGCCCGCGAGGTCAAGACCTGGATGCTCGAGCAGCTCAAGGCTCAGGGCGCCATCGATGGCTCCGATGAGCAGAACGCCGAGGCCGTGGCAAAGCACTTCGTCGCCGTCTCCACCGCACTCGAGAAGGTCGAGGCCTTCGGTATCGACCCCGCCAACGCCTTCGGTTTCTGGAACTGGGTCGGCGGCCGCTATTCCGTTGACTCCGCTGTGGGCCTGTCGCTGATCGTCGTGCTCGGCCCCGAGCGCTTCCAGCAGTTCCTCGAGGGCTTCCACGCCATCGACGAGTACTTCTGCAACACGCCGCTCGAGAACAATGCCGTCGCGCTGATGGGCCTGCTCAACGTCTGGTACGTCAACTTCTTCGGTTCCAAGAGCCACGCCGTGCTGCCGTACTGCCAGTACCTGCACCGTTTCCCGGCCTACCTGCAGCAGCTCACCATGGAGTCCAACGGCAAGCACGTCCGCTGGGACGGCAGCGCTGTGACCTCCGATACCGGTGAGATCTTCTGGGGCGAGCCCGGCACCAACGGCCAGCATGCCTTCTACCAGCTGCTGCATCAGGGCACCGTGGTGGTCCCGGCCGACTTTATCGCTTTCGCAAACACTGCCAACCCCGCAACCGACAGCGGCCAGGATGTCCACGAGTTGTTCCTGGGCAACTTCCTAGCCCAGACCAAGGCACTCGCCTTTGGTAAGACGGCCGACGAGGTGCGCGCCGAGGGCACGCCCGAGCAGATCGTCCCGGCCCGTTGCTTTGAGGGCAACCGTCCGACGACCTCGATCTTCGGCGACACGCTGACCCCGTTCGCGCTCGGCGAGCTCATCGCCCTGTACGAGCACATCACGTTTGTCGAGGGCACGGTCTGGGGCATCGACTCCTACGACCAGTGGGGCGTCGAGCTGGGCAAGCAGCTTGCCAAGCAGATCACCCCGGCTTTCCACGACGACGCCGCTAAGGCCGAGCAGGACGCTTCGACTCAAGCGCTTATCGAGTTCTATCGCGCGCATCGCAAGTAGTCGCTGCTGTTAACGCATCGCGCCTTATAGTCAGGGGCCCGTATCCTATCGGATGCGGGCCCCTTTGCTTTGCCGTGGTCCCGGGGCGCACGGGCTTTTGGAACATCGCCGGGGCGCCGCGCGCTGCGAGAACCCTGCGCCTAGATCTCGGCCTCCGCATGGCCTCGCTGCGCCTCGGGCAGCTCCCCGTAGAGCGGATGGTCTTCGAGCCTAAAGCGCTCGACCTGTTCGGGAGTGCGACCGCGTACAAAGAGCCACGAGCGATCAATCGGCGTCGCCATGAGCGTGCTGGGCAGTGCGTCGGCGCGGTCGGAAAACACCCGGGCACTCTCGGGATCCTGGAACGCCAGCACCAGATGCGTGTCGCAGTTGCCCATGATGGAGCGTGCGCGTGCCTCGCTATAGAGCGCATCGAGCTGGTTGGTCGACTGCAGCAGCAGCGTTGCCCAGATGTTGCGGCTTCGGATAATCGAGAGCACGTTGTCGATCTGGGGGATCTGCAGATTTGCGAAGTCATCGAGCATAAAGCGCACAGGCACGGGCAGGCTGCCGTCGGGCTGCCTATCGGCCTCACGAATGAGGCCCATAAACGCCTGCGAAATAAAGAGGCCGGTCAGCGGATCGAGATTGCGGTCAATATCGCTCACGGTTACAAACAGGGCGCAGGGGGTGTGTCCCATGGAAGCGAAGTCCACCTGATGGCACTCACGATAGAGCTGTGCCGCACCGTCGAATCCCAGACACATGACCTTTTCGGCAAGGATGCCGACGATGCTCGCGTGCATGCGCTCGGCATTTTGCGTAATGGCGTAGCGCCGCCATAGCGAGAGGGCATAGCTTTGGGGGTCGGTCGTGATCAGGTCGTCAAACAATCGACCCGTGGCACCGTCCTGCAGGTGCTCGATCAGCTTGATGACCGAGCTGATCGTCTGCTCGTCGGCGGGTAGCTGTTCGGTGACGTAGGCGATAAGACACGACAGCAGGTTTGCCGCCGCATGATCCCAAAAAGGCTGGTTGTTGTCCTCGATGGGGCAGATGGCCTTTGCCACCGAGAGGATGTCCTGCTGGTTGGGCCTGCCGTCCGCCTTGCGGCGAATGTGCCTCAGGGGGTTGTAGCCGCAGCGCTCGATGCCGGGCGCAAGGGCCGGGACGGTGTTGAGGTCGGCGAAGTTGAGACATTGCACGCGGTAACCGTGGGCTGCCAGCACGGGTCCCACTTCGCGACAGAGCGTGCCTTTGGTGTCGAGCACGATGTAGCTTGCGTTCATTTGCAGCAGGTTGGGCTTGAGGACGTTTCGGGTCTTGCCGGCTCCCGAGGGGCCGATCACAAGTGCGTTGTTGTTGAGTCCCGTTTGGCGGGTGTCGCAGGAAAGCGTTCGATCCTTGGCGAGGATGGTGGACGATGCGGACTCAGATGCGGCGAGGCGGCTGGCGAGGTTAGACATGGGCGACCTCCTTGGTGGTCGAGAGGATTTCGTGGGCAAAGCCGAGCTCGACGGCGCGCTCGGCCGAAAGGTAGGTGTCTTTTGCAGTGAGGGACTGGATGCGCTTGGGCGTGAGGCCGCTGCGGTCCGAGAGGATTTGCGTGAGGGTCTTGCGGGTCTGCATGAGACGCCGGCTGGTTTCCTGCAGCGCAAGTGCCGAGCCGCCTGCCCCCTGGGGGATCAGCGGGTCGTGAATCATGAGCTCTGCATGGGGCGCCATACGGCGATCGTCGCCGCCCATAAAGATCACGGCGCCCATGGACGCGGCGAATTCCAGACAGACGGTGCGGATGGGGCACGATGCGAGGCGCATGGCGTCATAGATCGCAAGACCCGATCGCACGCTTCCGCCGGCGCTGGCGACAAATATGGTGATGGGGCGGCTGGGGTCGGTGGCATCGAGCAGGCGGATCTGCTGGCATAGGTCGTGGGCCATCGGGGTTTCGATGTTTCCCATGACGGAGAGCTCGCGACGGGCGAGCATCTCATCGTAAATGCTGGTGAGCGTGATGCCTCGGGCGGATTCACGCATGGTGAGGGGGCTGATGATGGGGGAATGATTGGTGTCCATGAGGACTCCTTTCTGTTGGTTGTGTTGTGGAGGAATAGGATTGTTGCCCGCGGAGGGGCTGGCGGGCTACAGGGTTCGTCCGAGCCTGAGATCGAGCTCGGTTGTGGGGCAGGCTGCCTGTTCGTGCGGCTCGCAAGCGCCGAGGGCTCCAAAGCGATAGAGCGTTGCGGCGGGCGTGGTGTAGGCGAGCCGCAGCTGATGCTCGACGGGGGCACATCCGTCATTTTTGTAATGAGCCGCGTAGTACTGCGCGATGCTGGCGTTCATCTCGCTGCCATTGCGATGGCGCTCAAACTGGCGTCTGCAGGTCTCGATGATCTTTGCTAGCGACTTGGGTGCCGTCGCGGGAACAAGGGCGAGATAGCCCTCAAATAGCTCGTTGATGCTCAGGAGGCACAGCAGGTCGATCAGCGTCCTTATGGCTGCTCCCTCGGCGGAAAAGTGCGCGGTCATGCGGTTATATCGGTTGCGGTCGACGATGGCCGCATGGGGTCTTGGAGTTTTCTGCCCTGTGGCCCCGGGCTTTTGCCGCGCCTGTGTATTGAGCTCGACGTTGCAGCGCTTGAGGCCGTCCAACGGAAGGAACAGTGCGGTGCGCAGGGTGTTCCGCTTGCTTTCGAGTTCATGACGCTCGTCGGGTTCCCATTCGAGCTTGAGTTTCGTGTCGAGCGCCGTAAGCATGTGGGCTAGGCAGCCTACGGTAAGAACGTACGAATCGTTGTCGCGTTTTGGGGCATAGGGGTCTGTCAGCTTGCGAATGTCGGGGTCGCCCATGATCTTTGTGCAGCGCTTCAGCAGTTGAGGGTGGTCGGCCAAGATCGTCGCGAGCGGTAGCGACGCGTAGTTCTTGATGGTCGCGGCGGCAAAGGCGGCGTCATATTCGTTTGCATATGCTCGCTCAATGCGGGCATCCAGAATGCTTTTCTTATCGCCGTCTTCAGCGTGGTGGTTTGTCATAGCTTCTCCAATCGGTTGATGTTCGTGCTGTTTGTTGACGTGTTGGTTGTCATGAGTGATGTGCTTGCCGTGGGTGATGTACTGACGTTGGGGTGCTATGCGGTTTTCAATGAGCCCGTGAGGCAGTTGCTGCAGGGGCGGGATGGAACGGCCCACGCAAGGCGGAAGGCATCGTGCTCAAAATCGAGACAGCAATGCCCTGGGCGCCTCACATGTGGCAGTTACCTCATTAAGTTGTCATTGCGTTTGGGGTTGTACTTTGCCGATCTTCTTTCTCTTACACGCTAAAAACTGAAACTTCATATGCTCGATCTATTTAAAACCGCAACGGCAGTCTTTTATCAACTTATATGTCGGAACGCGTCTTTGCAAGTACTTTTTTGCGTTTGTTTCAAATGGGGTGGTTTTGCAACCGTCACGCGCCACGCTATGCGAACGTGCCCCGGCTCGGATAAGATGGTGCGATCGAGTTCTACCGCGCTCACCGCAAGTAGTCTTTGTTGCTGAGATAGGTCATGGCCGAAAGGGGCCCGTATCCGTTGGGATACGGGCCCCTTTTCTGTTGTCGGCCAGATACGATGGGTCGCGTGACATCGTCAGAGGTCGAATTCGACCGCTAACGACGTTGCGCAGCCCATCATTTCTGGTCGCAAACAGTAAAGGGGCATGAGGGTGTATTGAGGGGGGGGATGTCTTGCTGTCGGCATCCGCGTGCGGTGCCATTCGCTGTCCGTAAATTATACGTCTACGGCTAATTTCATACCACTTGTCGGAATGCGGACGCTGTCCTTGCATGCCGGGCGTACATTGAACGTGGTTTTTCGCGTGAAACCACGAATCGGTTGTCAGCCCTGAACAAGGAGGCCCAGCATGACGCTTGCCAAACCCATCAATAAATACATCGACTATATCGATGCCCCCGAGGACACGTTTGAGCAGTATGTCGAGAAGGCGTTAAAGTACAACTTTCGCTGCGTATTTGCGAACCTGCAGGAGTACGAGACGGGCCGCGCCATGCTCGAGGGCTCTGACATCATCCTTGCCGGCGCTATCGACTTTCCCCAGGGCACTATGACGCTTGAGGAGAAGCTTGCGAGGTTTGAGGAATACGCTGCGTGTGGCTTTACCGAGATTGACTACGTTTTGAATCAGGGGTCGATCGAGAACCGCGATTTTGATGCCATCGAGCGCGAGATGACTACCATTGCTGATTTTTGTCGCGCGCATGGCATCACTGACAAGGTAATCGTCGAGATGTGCAAGCTGGACGGCGACGACGCCGCCAAGCGCCGTGTATGCGAGATCGCGCTGGAGGCCAAGCCGGGATTCCTTAAGACATCGACCGGCAGAAGCTTTGGCGGTGCTAAGCTCGAGGACGTGCGGCTGATGCACGAGGTGCTCGGCGATGCCGTGGCAATCAAGGCGGCGGGCGGTATCCATAATTACGAAGAGGCTTGCGCATTCATCGAGGCCGGCGCCAGCGCGTTAGGTGCATCGGCGGGCATCGCGATCGTCGAGGGCGCACCGACGGATGAGCGTCGCTAGCAGACGTATTTGACCTGAGCGATAAAGCTTCACGACCACACGCCGTTCATGTTCGGGACAATATGACATTTTTCCCGTTGTAAACGGAGTCGCGATGGGTGTTCTGTATGATGGCTCAGACAAGGTTGTTCAATGACAGGGAGGCATATATGGCAATCAAAGCCATCGCGATGGATATCGACGGTACGCTCACCAACGATCAGAAAGTGATTAGCCCGCGTACGCGCGAGAAGCTGCTCGCGGCGCAGGAGTCGGGAATTAAGCTCATTTTGGCTTCGGGCCGTCCCGCATGGGGGCTGCACGCCTTGGCGCAAGAGCTCGACCTTCAAAACCATGACGGTCTGCTGGTGGCCTTTAACGGCGCACACGTCGTCGATGCCCAGACCGACGAGGTGCTGTTCGATCAGGCTATGCCTGCCGACGAATTGCATCGCCTGATTGACCACCTGCGTAATTTTGACGTGATCCCTATGATTTCGCTCGGTCGCGATTTGCACGTCGAGGACTCGTACCATTGCATGATCACGCTGCCTGACGGCTCGCAGAAGAATATCGTCAAGTATGAGCGCGACGCGTGCGATCTTAAGATTCGCGAGGTGGAGAGCCTGCATGAGGTCGCTGATGCTTATCCCGTGGACAAGCTGCTGACGGCGGGCGATCCGGCCTACCTGCAGGCGCATTACGAGGAGATGTATGCGCCCTTTAAGCAGACGCTTTCGGGCATGTTTACGGCCGACTGGTACTTTGAGTACACGGCGCCCGGTATCGACAAGGCCCGCGCACTCGAGGGTGCCCTGCCCAAGCTCGGCATCGATGCCAGTGAGGTCGTATCGTTTGGCGACGGCCAGAACGACAAGTCCATGATTGAGTGGGCCGGCACCGGTGTTGCCATGGGTAACGCCGTCGAAGAGGTTAAGGCTGTAGCCCAGATGGTGACCGCCGATAACAACGAAGACGGCATTGCGGTGGCGCTGGATAAGCTGCTGGGTTAGAATCGCCGATTAATGCATGGCTCGGGCGCCTGCTTGCGGGCGTCCTTTTGTTAGGGAGGGTGCCGTGTCCGCATTTCCGTTCGACGCCGTTATCTTTGACATGGACGGCGTCATTGTCGATACCGAGTATTACTACCTGGGCGAGACTGCCGAGTTTGCCAAGGAGCTTGGGCTTAATCTGACTCAAGAGGAGTTGAATGGGCAGGTCGGTACCTCGCATCAGTTCTTCCTGCATATGCTGGTCGATTGGTTTGAGCGCGCCGGTAAGGGGCACTTCACTGGCGAGGAAGCGTTGGCCCGTTGGGACGAGTGGGCGCATAAGCGTCCGCGCGACTATCAGGCTTTGATTAACCCAGGCGCCGTGGATACGATTCGAGAGCTGCCGCGCCGTGGCGTTCGCGTGGCGCTTGCCAGCTCGTCTCCCATGGTTAGCATCGAGGAAGTGCTCAACGCATGCGGGCTGTCGGATGCCTTTGAGTATGTGGTGAGCGGCGAGCAGTTTAAGGAGAGCAAACCCGAGCCCGACATCTACCTGCATGCGCTGGACCTGCTGGGGCTGCCCGCGAATCGCTGCTGCTGCGTTGAGGATTCCGTTCCGGGCATTACCGCGGGTAAGCGAGCCGGCCTGACGGTCATTGCCAAGCGCGAGGAGCGCTTTGGCTTTAGCCAGGATGCCGCGGACAAGATTATCGACCAGCTGCCGGAGCTGCTCACGCTTTCTTAGGAGCGCGGTAGTTGCGCGTTTTTCGGGTCTGATGAGTAAATAGCCGACATTTTGGTGCGACACCTAGCATACTTTAAGCTAATGCGGGCTTAAGGACTTGTTGAATGCCCTTAAGCCCGTTTTAGACTTAATTGTGCTGGGAGAGGGTATATGCCACCGACTGAAGGGCTAACTGACGGTAAAGCAGCGATACCGCTGTACCAACAGGTCATTGATATCATTAAAAACGAAATCAACTCCGGCGCCTACAAGGCAGGCGCGCGGATACCCAACGAATTCGAATTGGCTGAGAGCTATAAAGTTGGCCGCGTTACCGTGCGACGCGCTATTGAGGAGCTCGTCCAACAGGGCTATCTAACGAAGCGACAGGGGAAAGGCACGTTTGTCAATGCCCCCAAGCTCAAGCGCAAGATTCGCCAGAAGGATGACGTCCAGAGTTTTTCGGACGCATGCCGCGTTAACGGAATGGAACCGGGGGCGCGTGTCATTTCGAGAAAGATACTGCCGGCGGATTCCACCGAAGCACAGTTCTTTGGTGTTCCCGTTGGAACTGACTTGATTTGCGTCGAGCGTGTGCGTACTGCCGATGGCGTCCCCGTCATGCTCGAGAACAACATATATGTTTACGAGGACAACGCCTATCTATCAACGGCACCTCTATCTAACCAATCCATTTTTGAGTTCGTGCGCAACCGGACGGGCCGCACGCCCGCGTTTACCGACCCGTGCACGCTCGAGATCGCGTGCGCGTCGCCCGAGGTCGCTCGACTGTTGGCAGTTCCCGTTGGCGAACCCTTGTTTTATATGGAAGCCTTCTTTTTCGATGAGCAGCGGCGGCCGTTTATCATCGGTCGTCAGCGAATCGTTGGGTCTCGCTACGTTTTTGACATCTAGGACATTGCGAATGGAAGCGCCCGGTGGATCATCTCACCGGGCGTTTCCATACCGTTCACGGCGCAAACGCAACCGTTCAACCGCGTTGTGGCAATCAGTTTGAAATTATCTTGATGAAGGAAAAAGCTGCTGGTAATCTATGGGACGTCATAGAACGTTTGCATTGTGCAAACGTTGAAGCGAGATGCGATGCAGTCTCGAGTTCTTTGGAGGTATCTATGTCAGATACGAAGGCGAAGAAGACAAACAGACGTTTTAAGTTCAAATTACCGCATGTCTATACGATTATGTTCTTGCTGATCGTTGTCTTTGCGGTCTTGACTTGGATCGTTCCCTCTGGTCAGTATCAGCGCAAGACGATTTCGACAGCGGCGGGCGAGCGTGAGGTCGCCGTTGCTGGAACCTATGAACAGGTCGATAAGAGCTACACCGATTCCGAGACCGGCGAGACCATCAATCTGGGCCAGGATATCTTCGCGGTCCTGCAAGCGCCCACTAAGGGCATCCAGGAGGCTGCCGACGTCGTTGCGTTCGTCTTATTGATTGGCGGATCGTTCGCGATCATCACCAAGACCAACGCTTTGAATGCCGGCATGAGCCGTGTGATTAAAAAGCTCAAGAACAAGGACATCCTCATCATTCCCATCACGATGACATTGCTGTCCATTTGCGGCACTACGTTTGGCATGTCTGAGGAAGCCCTGCCGTTCTATGCCATCTTCATTCCCATCATGATGGGTATCGGCTATGACTCGATGACGGCATTCATCATCTGCTTCCTTGGTCCTAACCTGGGATATTGTGCTTCGACCATCGACCCGTTTAATGTTTTGATCGCCCAAGGCATCATTGGCATCGAAGGTAATCCGCAACTGTGGCTGCGCGCCGTTTCTTGGGTCATCTTCACTGCCGTCGGTATCGCATGGGCCATGCGCTACGCCATGCGCGTCAAGAAAAACCCCGAGTCGTCCATTGTGTACGAGGACGATAAGCTCAAACGTGTTGAGTTTTCCGTGACCGATGCCTCCATCGAGGAAGAGTTCACTATCCGTCAGAAGCTCGTGCTTATCGATTTTGCTTGCGGTATGGGCATTATCGTCTGGGGTCTTGTTACCCAGGGCTGGTACATGAATCAGATTTCCGCCGTGTTCCTTGGCATGGGCTTGCTTGCCGGCATCCTGGGCGGCCTTGACCAGCAGACGATCGCAGAGGAGTTCGTTAAGGGTCTCGCCGACTTTGCGTACGCTGCCGTCGTTATCGGTATCGCTCGCGGTATTCTGGTCATCGCCGAGGGCGGCATGATCATCGACACCATCCTCCAGGCGCTCGCTACTGCGCTCGCCGGTGCACCCGCCGCCGTCTACACCACGTTTATGTATGTCGTCCTTGGCCTGCTCTCTTTGCTGGTTCCCTCGAGTTCTGGCCTGGCGGCGCTCACCATGCCCGTTATGGGCCCCCTGACCGAGCTCATGGGCCTCAATCCCGAGGCGGCCGTCACCGCGCTCCAGTTTGCCAACCAGACCATCAACACCATCAGCCCCGTGGCGGGTATGACGGTCGCCGGCCTTGCCGTGGCTAAGATTTCGTTTGGCCAATGGTGGAAGACCATTTGGAAATTCTTCATCTTCATGGTCGTCTTTGGCTTGGTCATTACTGCCATTTCCGGCATGCTTCCGGCG
>UQPP01000047.1 GCA_900543025.1 uncultured Collinsella sp. | reverse complement strand
TGCTGCCCGAGCCGGGCGCGGACTGCCCCATGGCGCACATGGTCAAGCGCGAGACAGTCGATGCAGCGCGCGCCGAGTACGGTGACGATCTTGCCGTGGTCTGCTACGTCAACTCCACGGTCGAGATCAAGAGCTGGAGCGACGTGTGCGTCACCAGCTCCAACGCCGTTAAGATTGTGTCCGAGCTGCCGCAGCAGCATATCCTGTTCATTCCCGACCAAAACTTGGGCCGCTTCGTAGCCGAGCAGGTGCCGCAAAAGCACGTCATCCTCAACAACGGCTACTGCCCGCGCCATCACATCATCACCGTCGAGCAGATCGTCGACGCGACGGAGGCCCACCCCGACGCGCTCGTGCTGGCGCACCCCGAGTGCAAGGCCGACGTCCTGGCCGAGGCCGACTACATCGGCTCCACCGCCGGCATCATCAAGTATGCCGAGGAGTCCGACGCGAGCGAGTTCATTATCGTGACGGTTCGCGGCGTGCTCTACGAGCTCGAGCGCCGCTGCCAGGGCACCGGCAAGAAGTTCTACTTCCCCGCGGTGCAGCCCACCTGCGTCAACATGGACCTCATCACGCTCGAAAAGCTCGTGCGCTGCCTGGAGACGGGCGAGGGCGAGGTGCAGATCGGCGTCTCGGACGAGGCGGCAGACCAGGCCAAGCTCACGCTCGACCGTATGATCGAGTACGCAGCGCGCTAGAACAATGTGACATGAGGGGCAGTCCCTTATGCCACATTACAAGGGAGAGGATTCCTGTGGAAACCAAGCAATACCCCGATATGGAGTGCGACGTCGTCATTGCCGGCTGCGGCGTGGCGGGCCTGTACGCGGCCCTCAATCTGCCGACGAGCACGCGCGTGATCATGCTTTCCAAGGGCGCGGTCGACGAGTGCGATTCGATGCTCGCGCAGGGCGGCATCTGCGTGCTGCCCGAGGGCTCGGACTACGATGCCTTCTTTGAGGACACCATGCACGCCGGCCACTACGAGAACCGCCGCGAGAGCGTCGACATCATGATCCGCTCGAGCCGCTCGGTCATCAACGACCTGCTGGCCATGGGCGTGGACTTTGAGCGCAAGGCCGACGGCAGCCTCAATTTTACCCGCGAGGGCGCGCACAGCCGTCCGCGAATTGCCTTCCATGCCGACATTACGGGCAAGGAGATCACGACCAAGCTGCTCCAGGCCGTTCGCAAGCTGGATAACGTGCAGATTTTGGAGCACGTGGCCATGACCGACATTCTAACGGGCGAGCGTGACGGCGCCACGGTGTGCACCGGCGTCGTCGCCGTTCCCGTGGACGAGGACAACTCGCTTCGTCCCGCCGACGAGCTGGCAAATGTCGCCGAGGGCGTGCATGCCGGCGAGCTGTTTAAGATCCATGCCCGCCACACGCTGTGGGCAACGGGCGGCATCGGCGGCGTATACGACCACTCGACCAACTATCCGCAGCTCACGGGCGATGCCTGCTACATCGCTCAGGAGCATGGCATTAAGATGGAGCACCTGGACTACGTGCAGATCCACCCCACGGGACTGTTCTCGCCGCAGCCGGGCCGCACCTTCCTGATCAGCGAGAGCTGCCGCGGCGAGGGCGCGATTCTGCTCAACGCTGCCGGCGAGCGCTTTACCGACGAGCTGCAGCCGCGCGACGTAGTCGCCGCCGCTATTCGCGAGCAGATGAAGCAGGACGGCACCGAGCACGAGTGGCTGAGCTTTGCCCCCGTCGAGCGCGACGTGGTGACCGGGCATTTCGCCAACATCCGCGCGCGCTGCCTTGAGGACGGTCGCGACATCCTGGATGAGCCCATTCCCGTTACGCCCACGCAGCACTACTTTATGGGCGGCGTGTGGGTCGACAAGGATGGCCGCACCTCGATGCCCGAGCTCTATGCCGCGGGCGAGACGGCTTGCAACGGCGTTCACGGCAAGAACCGCCTAGCTTCCAACAGCCTGCTCGAGTCCCTAGTCTGGGGTCGTCGCGCTGCTTGGCGTATGCGCACCGGCGAGTCGCTGGCCGTGGAGCAGGCGGGCGAGCCCGCGCTCGATGGCCGTCATCGCGCCCTGAGCGCCGACACCCTGGCAATCGATGATTTGGCCCGTGCCGCCAGCACGCAGGCCGTGGAGGAGTAGACCATGAATCCCATTACCATGAAACTCGTCGTCGATGATCTGATTCTGCAGGCTCTGCGCGAGGACATTACCTTTGAGGACGTGAGCACGGCGAGCGTGTGCCCCACGGCGCGCCCCGCCACGGTGGAGCTTATCGCCAAAGCCGATGGCATCATCGCCGGCTTGGATGTGTTTGCTCGCACCTTTGAGCTGCTGGATCCGCAGAGCTCGGTGCTGTTTGATGTTGCCGACGGTGACGAGGTGCATGCCGGCGACCACGTGGGTCAGGTGCGCGGCGATGCGCGCGTGCTGCTTTCGGGCGAGCGCGTGGCACTCAACTACCTGCAGCGCATGAGCGGCATCGCTACTTACACGCATCGGATGGCGGCTGCGCTCGAGGGCACCAAGACCGTGCTTGTCGACACGCGCAAGACCACACCGGGCATGCGTGTGTTTGAAAAGGCGGCAGTCGAGATCGGCGGTGGCAGCAACCACCGCTATAACCTGTCGACGGCTGTCATGCTCAAGGACAACCACATCGACGCCGCCGGTGGCGTGACGCGTGCGATCGAGATGGCGCGCGCCCATGCATCGTTTACCACGACGGTCGAGATCGAGTGCGAGAACCTGGACATGGTGCGCGAGGCCGTGGAGGCCGGTGCCGACATTATCATGTTCGACAACATGACCCACGACGATATGGCTGCCGCCATCGAGCTTATCGCCGGCCGTGCCAAGACCGAGTGCTCGGGCAACGTGGACGCCAGCAATATCCGTGCACTCGCCGATCTGGGTGTCGACTATATTAGCTCGGGGGCGCTGACGCACTCTGCGCCGATTCTCGACCTCTCGCTTAAGCACCTGCGTCTGCTGGACGGTAAATAATGGACGCCCGCGAGCGTCGCCGTGCCATCATGGGCGTGCTCGAGGGAGCCAAGGGCCCCGTCTCCGGCAGCGCACTTGCTCGTGAGGTGGGTGTGAGCCGCCAGATTGTCGTGCAAGACATCGCCCTGCTGCGCGCCGATGGGCACGATATCGTGGCGACCAATCGCGGCTACGTGCTGCAGGAGGCCCCCAGCAGCCCCGCTGTGCCCACGCGTCTTGTTAAGGTGCGCCACAGCGTGGAGCAGGCGGGCGACGAGCTTACGAGTATCGTCGACGCGGGCGGCGCCGTGCTCAACGTGATCGTCAACCATCGTGTGTACGGCAAGATCACGGCCGACCTGGACATCCGCAATCGTCGCGATGTTGAGCGCTATCTGCGCGATATCGAGAGCGGCAAGAGCTTTCCACTACTAACGGTGACGAGCGGCTACCACTTCCATCGCATCGCGGCGGAAGACGAGCAGACCCTCGACGAGATCGAGGCCATGCTCAAGGAGAAAGGCTACCTAGCAGACCTGATGCCCTACGAAGACGATCTCTCTTAGCCGACGCTGCAAACGCCCCATTTGGACAATCTGGCCTTCAATCGTCGGTCGCGTACCAGAGTACGCTTCCCTCCTCTTTCAGGCCACCTTGCCTCAAATGGGGCGTTTTCGCTGGCGCGAGTTCAACCAACGGCGGTGCCAAATTAGTTATCCGCACAAAAAAGGAGGCCTCCGCGGCGATGCGGAGGCCTCCTTTTTTGTGCACGGTGTACTTTTGAGTGTGCAAGTGGGGGAGTTGTTACTCCTCGACGATCTCGGTGATCGCGCCAGCGGGGCAAGCGTCCTGGCAAGCGCCACAGGCGACGCAGGAGTCCTCGTCAGCGACGGTAGCGACGTCCTGGAGCTCCAGAACGCCAGCGGGGCAGGAGTCGACGCAAACGCCACAAGCGATGCACTCGTCGGCATCAATTACGGGATGAGCCATGGTAGTTTCCTCTCTGTTGACCGACGCTACAGGCGATGCGCGCCGGTTTGATTCGGGCAAAAACATACCACGGGAGCGACCGTTTGCAATACCCTCTGGCCGGCATCTTCATACCGTTCGCCGAGTATGCCAAGGTTTACTAAAAAACGCGCAGGTGGGGCCGTTGAGCTGCATAAATGTTAGCTAAAGGTGACTTGAAATATAGGGCGATTGAGCGTGCTTGCGGAAACCGCATCCCATTATTTTGTCGAAAAACGGGTTGCAGTTTCCGGTTAGGCCCGCTAGCGGAAAATGCGAGCCGGTATCAGCTCTCAAAACGGGATACGGTTTCCGGTTGAGCCTTCAGACGGAAACTGCGACCCGGAATCCACGCTCAAACCGGGATGAGCTTTCCGCAAGACGGCCCCCAGGCACCCCCGGACGCAAACCTCAGCCATCTCTACATAGATCTCGATAGATTTGCCGAGAACTCAAACAGTGCGTCTACCTGCGCATTTAAGAACCTAAACTCTCAGCAATAAGAAATCTTATATGAATTGACTTAGATTTTGTATATTCCGGCCCATAAGGGGATACACTACATCCTGAAAGACAAGCCGAAGCGCCGCGCGACAGATCGTCGAGGCGGCGCGAACGCAAAAGAGAGAGGGAATTTCTAATGAGTAAGATTCTTGGTATCGACCTTGGTACTACTAACTCCGCTATGGCCGTCCTCGAGGGCGGTTCTCCGACCATTATCGTGAACGCCGAGGGCGACCGCACCACCCCGTCCGTCGTGGGCTTCCGTGCCGACGGCGACCGCGTCGTGGGTAAGGCCGCTAAGAACCAGGCTGTCACCAACCCCAAGAACACCGTGTTCTCCATCAAGCGCTTCATGGGCCGCAAGTACTCCGAGTGCACCTCCGAGATCAAGACCGTGCCGTATGAGGTCAAGGAGGGCCAGGGTGGCCGTGCCGTCGTCGACATCGAGGGCAAGGATTACACCGCCGAGCAGGTGAGCGCCATGACGCTCGCGAAGATGAAGGCCGACGCCGAGAAGTATCTGGGCGAGACCGTCACCGACGCCGTCATCACCGTCCCGGCCTACTTCAACGACGCCCAGCGTCAGGCCACCAAGGACGCCGGCAAGATCGCTGGCCTCAACGTCAAGCGTATCGTCAACGAGCCGACCGCTGCTGCTCTTGCCTATGGCCTGGACAAGCAGGGCACCGACCAGCGCATCCTGGTCTTCGACCTGGGCGGCGGCACCTTCGACGTCTCCATCCTCGACCTCGCCGACGGCGTGTTTGAGGTTCTGTCCACCTCGGGCGACAACCACCTGGGCGGCGACGACTGGGATCAGCGCGTCATCGACTGGATGGCCGACAAGTTCCAGCAGGAGAACGGCGTCGATCTGCGTCAGGACCCCATGGCCCTGCAGCGTCTGAAGGAGGCTGCCGAGAACGCAAAGAAGGAGCTCTCCGCGGCGCAGCAGTCCACCATTAACCTGCCGTTCATTACCATGAACCAGTCCGGCCCGCTGCACCTCAACTACACGCTGACCCGCGCCGAGTTCGAGAAGATCACCCGCGACCTGCTCGAGCGCTGCAAGCAGCCTGTCACCAACGCCCTGCGCGACGCCAAGCTTAAGCTCTCCGATCTGACTGAGGTCATCCTCGTCGGCGGCTCCACCCGTATGCCCGCTGTCCAGGATCTGGTCAAGACCATGACCGGCAAGCAGCCCAACATGTCCGTGAACCCCGACGAGGTCGTTGCCGACGGCGCTGCCGTCCAGGGCGGCGTGCTCACCGGCGACGTCGAGGGCATCCTGCTGCTCGACGTTACCCCGCTGTCGCTGGGCGTCGAGACCATGGGCGGCATCATGACCAAGATGATCGACCGCAACACCACGATCCCGACCTCCAAGACCGAGGTCTACTCCACCGCTGCCGACAACCAGACCAGCGTCGAGATCAACGTGCTCCAGGGCGAGCGCGAGCTTGCCCGCGACAACAAGTCGCTCGGTAAGTTCCAGCTGACCGGTATCCCGGCTGCCCGCCGCGGCGTGCCGCAGATCGAGGTCACCTTCGACATCGACGCCAACGGCATCGTCAAGGTTTCCGCTAAGGACAAGGGCACCGGCAAGGAGCAGCAGATCACCATTTCCGGCTCCACCGCTCTGTCCGACGACGAAGTCGATCGCATGGTCAAGGACGCCGAGGCTCATGCCGAGGAGGACAAGAAGCAGAAGGAAGAGGTCGAGGTCCGCAACCAGACCGATAGCCTGTGCTACTCCACCGAGCAGACCCTCAACGAGCTGGGCGACAAGGTTTCCGCCGATGTGAAGTCCAAGGCCGAGGCCGCTATCGCCGACGCCAAGAAGGCGCTCGAGGGCTCTGACGTCGAGGCCATCAAGGCCGCCGGCGAGTCCCTGCAGTCCGTGGCCTACGAGCTGGCTCAGGTTGTCTACGCCGACGCTCAGCAGCAGACCGACGGTGCCGCCGGTGCCCAGTCTGCCGACGATGACGTCGTCGACGCCGACTACGAGGTTGTGGACGACGAGGACAAGTAATCATGTCCGCCCGTAAAGCTCGCACGGAGGCGGCTGCCGCTGGCACCGCCCCCGTTGACTCTGAGGAGAAGGACGTGAAGATTCCCGTAGAGGCCGTCGACGATAGCGAGGCCAACGAGGCCGAGGCCGCCGCGGCTGCCGAGAACCAGGTAGAGGATTCCAACAAGGAGGCGACGATGACCGAGGACGAGATGGTGGAAGCTGCTATCCGCGCCGGTGAGGAAGCCGCCGACAACGACTTTAAGCTCAAGTTCGAGCAGGCCCAAAAGGAGCTTGCCGACGTGCGCAGTGAGCTCGATGCTGCGGCAGAGGCTCAGAAGGCCGCCGAGGACAAGGCAAAGGACGCCACCGAGCGCACCGCCCGTCTGCAGGCCGACTGGGAGAACTTCCGTCGCCGCACCGCCAACGAGCGCATCGCCGAGCGCGAGCGCGCGACCGAGAAGCTCGTCACTGCGCTGCTGCCGGTGGTTGACGATATCGAGCGCGCAATCGACCATGCCCGTAGCCAGGAGCTTTCCGACGATTTTAAGCAGTTCGTCGATGGCGTTGACGCGGTGCATGCCAAGCTGCTCGATGTGTTTGCGCACGAGGGCGTTGAGCCCATCGACCCCAAGGGCGAGGCGTTCGATCCGCTCGAGCACCAGGCCGTGGGGCGTGTCGAGGACGAGTCGCAGTACGACGAGACCGTCAACGACGTGTACCAGAAGGGCTACCGCATGGCGGACCGCATCCTGCGCTCCGCGATGGTGACGGTGACCTACGGTGGCGATAAGCGCCCCGCACCGGAGCCCGAAGCGGCGCCCGAGGATGCCGCGGCCGATACGGCCGAGAGCGCCGAGGAGTAATTGAGAAGGGCCCCGGGGCAACACCCGGGGCCCTTTCTGGCCTAGTGCCATATGAAAGCATGAGCCGCCGTCCGCAGGGGCGGCGGATATAACAGGAGAGGAGCTACGATGGCTGCAGGCAAAACCTTCTATGACATCCTGGGCGTATCCAAGAGCGCCTCCGACAAAGAGATCAAGAGCGCGTTTCGCAAGCTCGCGCAAAAATATCACCCCGATGCCGGCGGTGACGAGGCCAAGTTTAAGGAGATTAGCGAGGCCTACGAGACGCTTTCGGACGAGAAGAAGCGCAAAGAGTACGACCAGATGCTCATGTTCGGCGGCATGCCGGGCGCGGGCGGCGCGTATAGCGGTGGCTACGGCGCCGGTGCCGGCGCGAGCGGCTGGGGCGACATCTTCGACAGCATCTTTAGCGGTAACGGCGCCTGGGGCAGCGATTGGGGCTCGGGTTTTGCCGGGGCCGCGGGCGCTGCCGGTGCGGGCGCGGGCCGCAACCGCGCTCGCAAGGGCGGCGACCTGTCGCTGACTGTCGACGTAACGGCCGAGGACGCGTTCCGCGGCGTGACGCACAAGGTCACCTACCGCATTCCCTCGACAGGCGAGCAGCAGACCATTACGGTCTCGGTGCCTGCGGGCGCGGTCGACGGAGGTAAGCTGCGTTACAAGCGTCGCGGCGAGTATGGCGTTGCCGGCGGCGAGCGCGGCGACCTGGTCGTGACCACGCACGTGGAGGAGCATCCGCTGTTTAAGCGTAAAGGTGCCGATGTGACCATGGAGGTGCCGATTTCGGTCTACGAGGCGGCGCTCGGCTGCACGGTGGATGTGCCCACGCCCGGTGGTGCGACGGTTCGTCTGAAGGTGCCCGCTGGTACCCAGACGGGCAAGAAGTTCCGCTTTAAGGAGATGGGTGCGCCCGACGTTAAGCATCGCGGCCGCACGGGTGCGCTGCTCGTCGAGATCAAGGTGCAGGTTCCCGCGAACCTGTCCGACGATGAGCGCGATGCCATGACCAAGCTGCGCGAGGCCGACACGCGCGACTATCGCGAGAAGGTCAACCGTTACAAGGCGACGTACTAGGGCGGTCGTGGCGCGCGCCCGCGCCCGCGGGCTTATGATGGACGATAACGAGACGGAAAGGGGTCAGGTAGCATGGCCGAGGACAATAGGAACAAACCGCTGTACATGATCAGCGTGGCGGCCGAGCTGACCGGCATGCACCCGCAGACTCTGCGCGTCTACGAGTCCAAAGGCCTGGTGAACCCCCAGCGCTCGGGCGGCAACACGCGTCTGTATTCGCGTGCCGATATCGAGCGTCTGGAACTCATCAACCAGTTGACCGACGAGGGCATCAACCTCGCCGGCGTGGTACGCATCCTCGATATGAAGGAGCGTGCCGAGGAGCGCGAGCGCGAGAACGAAAAGCTCCGTGCTCGCGTGCGCCAGCTCGAGGACGAGCTGCACGAGTACAAGATGCAGAAGAAGATTACCGCCCTGGCCCCGCGCGATGGCTCAGTCAACCCCGAGCAGGTCATGCGCAAGCTGCTGGGCGCGGGAACCGATCTTTAGTTACGGCGGCTCTACGACGCAAATCCTAACAATATGAGAGTGGATAATCTCCCACTTTTGTCCGCTTGAGGGCTAGAAACGGGAGGTTATCCACTCCCATTTTTGGCTGGCACTTGGGGACGTTCCTTCTGTGCCGGCACTTTGGGACACTCCTTGCGCCAATATCGCCCTGTGCTTTACCGAGATAAAGTGAACGTGCAGATTCGTAACCCACTCGCAACCGTTCTATGGCACGATATTAAACGAATGTATGCTATGCGCCCGAGCCTTTCGGGCAGAGTGGGAGACAGTATGGTTAAGCTGTACGAGGACGGCATCTACCTGCGCGGCGGCAGCGAGATTGTGCCTGCGGCCGAGGCTGCCGAGCGCGGTATTACGCAGACACCCGAGGATGCCAAGCGTGGCACCATCGCGTATTCGATCCTCCAAGCACACAATACGTCCGGCAACCCCGAGGCGCTCAAGATTCGCTTCGATGCCATGGCGAGCCACGACATCACCTTTGTCGGCATCATCCAGACGGCGCGCGCCTCGGGCATGGAACAGTTCCCACTGCCCTACGTGCTCACCAACTGCCATAACTCGCTGTGCGCCGTGGGCGGCACCATCAACGAGGACGACCACGTCTTTGGCCTTTCAGCGGCCAAGAAGTACGGCGGCATCTTCGTCCCGCCGCACATCGCCGTCATCCATTCCTTTATGCGTGAGAACTTCGCCGGTTGCGGCAAGATGATCTTGGGCTCCGACTCGCACACCCGCTACGGCGCCTTGGGCACCATGGCCGTGGGTGAGGGCGGCGGCGAGTTGGCCAAGCAGCTGCTGCGTGACACCTACGACGTCGCCTATCCCGGCGTTGTCGCCATCTACCTCACGGGCGCCCCGCGCCCCGGCGTCGGCCCGCACGACGTGGCGCTCGCCATCATCCGCGCCGTCTTTGCCAAGGGCTACGTCAAGAACAAGGTCATGGAGTTTGTGGGCCCCGGCATCGCGAGCATGACGACCGACTACCGTAACGGCGTCGATGTCATGACCACCGAGACCACCTGCCTGTCGAGCATCTGGGCCACCGACGAGGACACGCACACGTTTCTGACCATGCACGGCCGCGGCGACGACTACCGCGAGCTCAAGCCCGCCGATGTTGCCTACTACGACGGCTGCGTCGAGGTCGATCTGTCGAGCATCAAGCCCATGATCGCGCTGCCGTTCCATCCTTCCAACGGCTTTGAGATCGACGAGCTCAACGAGAACCTCGAGGACATCCTGTATGAGGTGGAGCTCGAGGCCGCTAAGATTGGCGAGGGCAAGACGCACTTTAGCCTGCTCGACAAGATCGTCGACGGCAAGCTGCACGTGCAACAGGGCGTTATCGCCGGCTGCTCGGGCGGCAACTACGACTCCGTGGTCCAGGCTGCCCGCGTGCTCAGGGGCGCCAACACCGGCTGCGGCGAGTTCTCGCTGTCGGTCTACCCCACGAGCCAGCCCGTGGCGCTCGAACTTACGCGCCGTGGCTATATCTACGACCTTATGGAGGCCGGCGCAATCGTGCGTACGGCATTCTGCGGCCCATGCTTTGGCGCCGGCGACACGCCTGCCAACAACGGCCTTTCGATCCGCCACACCACGCGCAACTTCCCCAACCGCGAGGGCTCCAAGCCGGGCAATGGCCAGTTGAGCGCGGTGGCCCTGATGGACGCCCGCTCCATTGCGGCGACGGCTGCCAACGGCGGCGTCCTGACGCCGGCGACCGATCTGCCTGAGGAGACTTGGGACGAGGCCTGCGAGTACACCTTTGACGACGCGCCGTACAAAAAGCGCGTGTACTGGGGCTTTGGCAAGGCGGAGCCTGCCGACGAGCTGGTCGAGGGTCCCAATATCAAGCCGTGGCCCGCGATGGAGCCTCTCGGCGACGATATCCTGCTCAAGGTGTGCTCCAAGATCATGGACCCGGTTACCACGACCGACGAGCTCATTCCCTCGGGTGAGACGAGCTCCTTCCGTTCCAATCCGCTGGGTCTGGCCGAGTTTACGCTCAGCCGCCGTGACCCGGCCTACGTGGGTCGTTCCAAGGAGGTCGACGCCGTGGAGAAGCGCCGTGTTGCCGGTGAGGCCGCGGGCGACTTGGCCGCGCTCGATGCCGAGCTTGCCGGCGTGTTTAAGGCGCTGGCCGGCGCGGGCGTCGCTGCCGACGCCAAGGCGACCGAGTACGGCTCTATGCTCTATGCCAAGAAGCCCGGTGACGGTTCTGCCCGCGAGCAGGCCGCGAGCTGTCAGCGCGTCATCGGCGGTCTGGCCAACATCGTCCACGAGTACGCCACCAAGCGCTATCGCTCCAACGTGATGAACTGGGGCATGGTGCCCTTCCAGATGGAGGCCGAGCCCAACTTTGAGGTGGGCGACTACGTCTTTGTGCCGGGTATCCGTGCCGCGCTCGATGGCGACCTGAAGGACATCGCCGCCTACATGGTGCGCGCCGACGGCACGGTCGAGCAGATTGAGCTTTACATTGCCGATATGACGGCCGAGGAGCGTGCCATCGTCAAGGCCGGCTGCCTGATCAACTACAACAAGTTCAAGGCCGCTGCCGAGTAACGCACTTAATTGTCCGCCCGGGGCTTACCCTTTCCCGCCCGCTCACGCGCTTCGCGAGGGTCGCGTTCGGGAAAGGGTAAGCCCCGGGCTACATTTCTGCGTTCTCGTTGGGTCTTGAGGGACGCTAGTAAATAGACTTGCTTGATGCCGCTTCTGTTAATGGGGCGGCTTCTTTTTGTCGAAAACCACCACAAAGGTGCCTGTGAACTGCGCCCCGAAACTTGGACTGAATAAATAGCGACTACGCCGCAAGGGCC
>UQPP01000046.1 GCA_900543025.1 uncultured Collinsella sp. | reverse complement strand
TAAAAGAAAAGGACCCCTTTGCAGAGGTCCTAGTCAATTCAAGGTGGCGGGGAAGGGAATCGAACCCCTGACACGAGGATTTTCAGTCCTCTGCTCTACCAACTGAGCTACCCAGCCATTTGAGGTGTGCCTTGTTTCAAGGCTTGATTAGTATAACCAAGGACACGCTCCGGTCAACCGAGAATTTGAAAAAAGTTTTTGAGCATAGCCTCGGTTCTATAAATCGGCACGTCAGAAGCATCAACCGGCAGCAAGAAGTTTTTCACTCAGGGCCGCACGGGCAAACTCACTTGGCGTCATCCCCTCGGCAGCCGCCCGTCGACGAATAGCCTCCTTCATTCCCAGAGGAATCTTGACCGATAGCGTTGCCGTTCCCTCACCTGAGAGTGGAGGCCGTCCATGCACGATTCCACCAACGGTGTGTTCGCCATCCGGAAACTCTCCGCGCTCGTACGACTCACACCACGCGTCAATCATTTCATCCGTTACAACCTGACCACTAGCGGTCGTATATGTCTCGCCCATCATCGACCCCTTTGCCGAGCTCGCTCGATCTCTTGCCAGAATTTCTTCTGAACCGGAGACAAGGCATGAATAATGAGCCATCCACGAATAAGTTCGACCGCAACGAGCTCCACACTCCGTCCGTCCGGAAGCCATCCAATCGCAAGCCATCTCGGCGGCTCGTCTTCCGACTCGCGGCGAATACACTCAGTAACCGCGAACCAGGCGCCAAGCACCTGTTTTTCCGTCAGGTGTTTTTTGGCGTTGGGATGAATCTCGACATCCATGCATCTCCTACCCCATCTTACCCAATTTCGTATGACGAAAGTCCACTGTCGCCAATTCTTATGCCGGCACGCGTTGGAGAACAGGGGGCGAAACAATAGTTGAAGGGCGCTCGAGTGCTGCCCAGGCGCCGGGACAGGAACACATACGCCAAGGACGGACGTTTTCATAGCGCGCGAGGACGTTGCCGCCACGGTCGATAAAGGCGATGTCGATGGGATAGGCCATTAAGCAGGTGTGAACCGAGGAACAGCGCGGAAACGCCATGACAAGCGGCAGTCCGCTGGCGGCAATCGGCCGCCGTCCCAGCATGCCGCGCAGACGCACGGTAAACGACTCCGCCACCACAAACTCGGCCGGCGTCCAGCCCAACCTGTTGAGCGCCCGCGCGTAGGCGATATAGGACGAAACCGCGGTCACATGACCACCCCCGGACGCCATGGATCGATCGTCACCGCGCGTTCATGCGTGAGCACGGCCGGAGCCCCCAGGGAAACGCCGGCGATGCTCAGCGAACTCGGCCACGGCTCGAAGTGCATGGTGCAGGTATAGGTCCTAAACGTGCCAGAAAGAGAGAGCAGGCCACCATCCGACGACGCCGTGCCTTGCTCGCTCGAGACCTCGACCTGTAGGTCATATCCCTCCATGGCATCCTGAATCTGAGCTTGAACGGTCGCGGAAGCGTCAATGGAGCTCTCGTCACCCTCCCCGCCCGGCGCCACAGCGTGCGCAAGCACGATGTCGGGCACCACGCGGTCGAAGCGCGCAACCGCGCCGGCAAAGATCATGACGTTGTACGCGATGAGAGCCAGCACGAGCAGGACAGGCGTGACCACGGCCATCTCGACCGTCGCCTGGGCACGTTCCTCGTGCAAGGCCGTGCGAATGCCCATTACGACCCACCGCCAAAAGCTCCCACCAGCGTGGCAACATCGACAGTGAGCGGGATGGAGCCGCCGCCGGGTAGCGGGATCTCCGCAAGTGTGAACACCGCGCCGCTGATGGTGCGCTCGACGTGATATTCCAAGGCCTCGCAAAGCGCCTTGGGGTCAGTCACGCCCAAGGGGATTTTTCGCAGGGTATCTTGAGTTTTGGAGATGCCTGCGATATCGGACCCCGGACTTTTGATGACATTGGCGGTATCGGTCAGCACCGGTTTTCGCAGACGCAAATCGCACGGTTCGAGTCCCAGCGCCGCCACGGAGGACGAGACGGTGTCACCGAGCCAGGACGCGATGGAGCCCAACGCGCCGCTACCCCCTCCCAAGCCACCGATCAGCTCTCCCATAAGCTCGTCGGCCGCACCCTGGATGTCTCCGTACCCCACAAGCAGGCGGCCCCAAACATCCATAACACCGTCGAGCACGCCGGCAACGCCGCCCGAACGCTCCTCCAGCGTCGAGAAGAAACGCGCGAGCACGTTGTTCCGCGCGGTCGCATCGTCGGGCGCGAGCACTGCAGCAGAAATTGCGCCACGATCGCCAAGCTCAACTGCCGTGTTAAACGAAGAGTTGAGCTCGTCGGGACTGGAGATGGCGCCCGCGACCGCAAAGGCGACTACGCCGTTGCGACCGGGCGGGGCGATGCGCGGGCGCTCACCGGAAAGTTCTTTGATGGCGGTATCGAACGCATTGCCCGCACGGTCTGCTTCGTCCTCGGTCTGACGCTCGAGTTCGAGTTCCTTGTTGCGACAGTCGACATAGTCCTCCAGGGCGTCTTTAAACTCATCGAAGTGGTACTCAAAGCCGTTTTCGATGAACGACGGCGGCATGAGGGCGCGGCCTAGGGTAACCACGTCAAATTCGCACTCCTTGCACACATTGTGGCCATCGTAATCGACGACGGATGCCAGCCTGCCTGGAGATCCATTCCTATAGTTAGGGCATCCGGTCCCATAGTGCAGGTATGTCTTGCCACCGATAGTACTCGTGGGCCACATAGCATCGGTGTAAAGCTGGGTTCCCTTCACCTCGCCCGGAGTACGCGGCAGAAATGGAATATGAACTGAGATTTTCTCACCGTCGTCTTTTATATACGACTGGTCGAGTTCTTCGATTGCATAAGTGTAAAACGCCTTACGCGCGGCGGACTCCGCCTTCATCTCGACACTCGACCCCTTTGGCGCCTCGATCGCCAGACGCTGACGGTAGTATGCCTTTGCGCGGTCAAGTGCCACCTGCGGCTCCCATGTAATGCTCGAGGCGAAATGTGGATTTTGAGCACCGGAAAGGTCCGCCAGACTCTTCGCGCGCTCCCACATACATGAGTTCCTACCAACCGCGCTCTTATCCGACCCACCGCAATCCGCAAGCCAGGTGCGCTCTTTGGCCTTCGCCGTCTCCTCCGATGCTTTTTGTAGCTCCTCGGCCGCGCGCTCCAGATCTTCCGACGCATCTTTAATGGCATCGGTCGAGATCTCGGACCCTTCGAGCGCAACAAAATCCGACTCGGATGTCCTGGGCACGGCGAGCGCCGTACCGGTATAGGTCACGCCGTCGGTATCCTGCGCCGATACTGCCTGCATGGCGCGCGCGGCAACCAGGTACGGCAAGGCGGTCTCAATCTTTTGCAGGCCCTTTGACGCGCTTTTGGCAAACTTGTTACGCGTTTTAATGATCTGGGTTCCCGTATCGATGATATCGCTGCCGACAACCTCGGCGCCCGGAATGAGAATGGCAACCAAGCCGGTGCCGATCGTGGCAAACCCCGCCAGGCCCAAACTCAAAATGCTCGCATCCACCACCGTGGCGGCCGTGTGATAGGACGACACCACGTTGGCGCCCGCCAGTGCACCGCTATCGGCCGCCACCTGGGTGTCCCCGGCGCGTGACATGCTCCATATCGCCGCGGTCGACGAAAACAGCAGCGTAAGCACCACCAGAATGACAACCGCAGAGGAGAGCGTGGTATAGGCGCCGTCTTCGATAAACAAGTCGATACCGGCACGGCCCATAAAGCCGCCCCGCTTGCGGCGAGCGCCTGGTCGACGGCGAGCCGCAAACCCTTGCGTCGCCCGCAACAGGCAGCGCCTAATCCCATGCAGCAATCCATGAATCATAATCTCCCTCCAGCCATTCGGGACGCGATCGATACGAGACGTCGACCTTGAGCTCGACATAGCCGCCCTCACCCGCACTGCCCATGGCCTGCACAAATGCACCGATCACGGGCAGCGGCTTAACCTCGCCGGCAACAGACACGGACGAAACGCCACCGGCACCGGCCCGGCCAAGCTCGATATCCCACGACAACGGCCCGCCGGCATGAAAGATCGAAACGTTGGGCACTGCGGCAAGCCGGCGGCGGGTGAACTCCTTAAGATCGTCGTCCTCCGCCGTCGTCGTGGTCATGAGCCGCGCGGTCTCGGCAGCGGCAGACTCCATGACCGCGCGCGTATAGAGCAAACACACCGGTTGCAGTGCGAGAAGAATGAGCATCAGAAACGTCGGCAGCAAAAAAGCAGCCTCGACCGTAGACTGCGCCCGGTCCTCGCGCGCGATATCAATACAACGCGATGTCCTTAGCGCCCGCAGCGGCGTCGATAACCGACGTCGAGGCAACGCCATGGGATGCCGCCCGCTCAACCAGCGCCGCCAAGTGCCCATCGGTGCCAGCACGCCAAAGCCCCGCAATCGCCAGCACGATCGATAACAGCGCCACCGTGACGATGGCGTATTCGACCGTCGCCTGGGCAGATTCCTCGCGCAGGACGTCATGCATTTCACGACCCCTCCTTTGAGCTTATTGTTTGCGGGGCCAGGCGCACCGCGCGCAGACGACACGAAGCATCGCCAGTATCCGCGGCAACCGTCACCATATCGACCCAGCCGCGCCCATCGCGCACAATGGCGCCCCATACGTTACCCTTAATATCGAGATAGCCGCTCAGGGCGAGCTGGGCCGTTGACACCTCGCGGTAGGCGCGTAACATATCCGCCGCTGCCTCGGTCATCGGTCGGTCCTCGGACCATGCAAGCCGGACCGCAATCGCGTTGTCCTCAGGCGAATCCGTCGCAGTGCCAGACCGCTTGTCGAGCATCCGCAGAAAGGTTTGCGCCGTGACAGCGACATCCGAATCGTCCGCATCTCGCATCTCATCTTTTTGAGACGCCACCGCCGAATCTGAGCCCGAATCGAAGGCGGCCCCAGGACGCTGCTGCCGCGCGGCGTTTAGCCCCCAAACCGCCACTGCCACCGCCACAACCACACAGGCAAACACCAGCAGTGCGCCGACAGGCCGCCTACCCTCTACAGGCTGTTGATGCCCTCGCTGATAGCGTTCCATAGATCTTGGACCTTGCCCTTAAATGCGACAATGGCAATGATGGCGATCACCACGAGCACGCCGACCAAGATGGCGTATTCGGTGGTGCCCTGCGCACTCTCCTCCTGCAGTAGCTCCCCGGCATGCTGGCGAGCGCGAATTGACTGGCAAACAGCCCAGCTCCAGACCTTGCCAGCAACGTCAGTCATCGTGTTCATGTATTCCTCCCTACATCATCCCGCCTGCTCCCAGCAGCGGGCCCAATATGGACAGAAGCAACGCCGGCAAGATGAGCGTGCCGGTGGGAATCAGCAGCTTGACGGGCGCACGCTCGATCTCGCGCTCGACCGCGGCGCGATGAGCCGCACGGATCTCGCGACTTTGAGCGGCCAGTGTCTCGGCAAGTGGGGCACCCAGAGCGAGCGCCTGCCCCACCGTGATGGCAAAGGTCTCGAGCGCTCGCACGTCCAGGTCGCGTGCGGCGGCCAACAACTCGTCCTCACGCGTGCCCACGCCCACCTGCCACGCCATGCAGGCCCGCTCAAGTCGAAGAGCCAGCACTGACCGGCGGTTGGCGCAGAAAATCTCAAGCGCCGCATCAAACGAAAGACCGGCCGAAAGACCCAAGCGCACAACATCGATCATCTCGGACACTTCGCCGAGCGATACTCGCGCCGGGCCGCCCGCTCCAACCGCGCCCTTCATTCGCGCGGCCAGAGCATCGACCACCGAGCGACCCGCGGCAGCGACCAGCACCGCCTCGCGCTTGCAGGCCTCTGCGATCTTGCGTGCATCCGCCCGATCCAAACCCGTCGCGACAAATACACTCAGGGCGCACAGGCAAGCCGCAACTGCAACCGGGGCGCTCATAGCTTCACCCGCATAATGCGCCGGATAACCACCAGGGCAACGGCGTTGAGGGCAAGACCCAGCACCACAGCGCCCGCGCCGGCAGGCGTCGCAAGACCGCGACGAAAATCTGCCGAAAGCAGCGCCAACACCGCGCACATGCCCGTCGGCATCGCCGCGACCATATGCGCAGACATGCGAGCCTGCGACGTCTTGACATCCAGGCGGCGCTTGAGCTCAATGCGCTCCCCCACCATGCTCGACGCCTCGGACAGTAAGTCGGCAAGCGGAGCACCGGTGCGCTGAGACACCTTAAGCGCCAAGGTCACAAGCGAAAGGCCAGGGGCGTCGATGCGCACGAGCAAGTCATCGAGCGCGTCGGTCGCCGAGATGCCGCAATCGATTGCCGCCGCCACCCGCAAAAACTCGGTATGCACCGGTTCTTGCGCATGAGCGCCCACAAAGCGCATGCCCTGGGCCAGTGAATGTCCCGAGGCAAGCGACATGGAAAGTGCGGTAAACGCCTCGGGCATGGCCTCTTCTGCATCGTGTTGCTCGCGCCGGCTCTCAAAGCCATCCCGAGCGGCGCCAACGGCAAACGGAGCAACAAGTCCCAAGGCAAATCCGAGGGGCGATAACGACACCATCGTTAGCAAAACGCAGCAGACACTGCTCGATAGCAGCAGAAACGCCAAACGCCCCGAAGCATCCTCGATCGCGAGGCCAAGGCGACGCGCCGGAGCCAGCGATGCCCACGAACGGGCGATCTTTTTCAGCAGATCGTTTTCCACCAGCTCACGCGGCAGCTTCTCTGCCACCGTCTCGAGCGCCTGACGCGCCAGCTCCGCCGGCGGTACCTGCGGCACACGAGGTTCCGCCCCGCACGCCGTCGCAACAGAAAACCCTGCCAAACCCCCTACGACGAGGGGCACAGCGACCTCCATTCGTCCACCTCCTCTTGTGTGAGCGTCCCCGACCGCAGGCCTTCTGCGATAAACGGCGGCTCGCGGTCAAGCTTCCAGGTGCGCTCGGCGGCATCGAACGTCACGTAGCGCTCGAGCTCTACGCCGCCCGACGCGGCGCGACGCACCCCCGAATACGAGGAGACGAAACGCCTGCCATCGGCGTGGCGCTCGGACATCACGATGCCGTCGAGCGCCATGGCAATCTGCTCCTCGATGAGCTCGCTCGGCAGATCGATGCCATAACGTGCAAGCAACGTCAGACGCACCACGGTCTCCTGCTCGGAACCCGCATGAAGCGTGGTGAGCGACCCGTCGTGGCCCGTGTTCATGGCCTGCAACATGTCGCAGCACTCGGCACCGCGCACCTCGCCCACCACGATGCGGTCGGGGCGCATGCGCAGGGCATTGGTCACCAGGTCGCGGATCGTCACCGCGCCCTCGCCCTCAATTGAAGCCTCGCGCGCCTCTAGGCGCACCACGTGCGGATGATGCGCAAACTTGAGCTCGGCAGAGTCCTCGATCGTCACGATGCGCTCGCCGGTGGAGATCTCGCATGACAACGCGTTGAGCAGGGTGGTCTTACCAGATCCCGTGCCTCCCGCAACCGCCAGGTCCTGTCGCAGCGACACCGCGCACGACAGCAGCTGCGCATACCAAAGCGGCAGCGACCCCAGCCCCACAAGCTCGTCCAGCGAGCAGATACGGTCCGAGAACTTTCGGATGGTGAGAATCGGTCCGTCAATCGCCACAGGCGGAATCACCGCGTTGACGCGATAGCCCGTTTTGAGGCGGGCGTTGACGATGGGGCTGCGCTCGTCGATACGGCGGCCAAGTGGCGAGATGATGCGGTCGATAAGCACCCGGATCTGCTCATCATCCTCAAACGCATGCTCGATGGGGTGCAAGACGCCGCCGCGTTCAAAGAAAGCCGAGCGGCAGCCGTTGATCATGATTTCGGTAACGGTGTCGTCCTCGATGAGCGGCTGCAACGGCCCCAAGCCCACCACGTCATCCAAAATCTCGTCGATGATAGTCTCGCGCTCGGGCGTCGCGAGATCGGTCGGCTCCTCAACATTGAGCGCCGCCTCCACCGCAGGACGCAATTCCGAGCGGGCAAGTGCCGGGTCGATATAGGCGCTGATACGCGCCACTTCGTCGTAACCCATGCGGTCCATCACGGCGCGCTTGGTGCGTCGTTTCACCGCGCGGCGACGCCCCGCATCTACAGGCGCTGCCGCCGCTGCAGCGCCGGCAGCCTTAATCCTCGTTTGCAGGCTCATCGCTGATCACCCTCGCGCGACCAGGGAAGGCGAATACGCGGGCGTTCGGTGCGCATTGCACGGTCGGCGACCATATCGCTCCAAGGGCCGACGGCGCACCCCAGTTCCACGAGCATCTCGCGCGTGGCCTCGCGCACGCTGGTCGCAAAAGCGCTGGTCTGCCCCACTGCCTCGTCAGCGCGCCCAAACGCCATGAGCGCGGCAAGATCCTGCCCGCCATCGGCGATACGAATCTTGGAGCTCAACGCACAGGCAATCTCAAAGCGCATGGCGACGTCCTCGTCTGCCCCGCGCGCACCGAACCGGTTGAACACGGCGCTCATGCGCGTGCGCGGCACACCTACTCGACTTGCCAGTTCAATGACGCGCGACGCCGATGTCGCGGACGACACTGCCGCATCGCCAACGACCAGGCAACGGTCGCTCGCCGCCACCGCAGCCGCCACGGCATCGCCCCAAAAGACCGAGGTATCGATAAAGACCACGTCGGATTCGCGACGCAGGACATCAAGCAGTAGCTCCACCGGACGTGCCATGAGCTCGGCTTGCTCGGGCGCCGCGACGGGACCCCAGAGCGTAACGCCCGGCGCCACGCGCATCGATGTGGCTACGATATCCGGCTCGGTGAGCGCGCCCGCCGCCGACGGCTCGATAAGTGCCGCCATATCGCGCGGAGCATCGACGCCTAACAAGTCGTAAAGGTTTCCAAACATCAGGTCCAGGTCGAGCACGGCGGCACGCAAGCCCAACAGCGACGATGCGTGTGCCATGGTGGCAACGATCGTCGACTTGCCGCAACCGCCCGAACCCGAAATGGCGCAGATGACCGGAGCTCGATGCTGCGGAGCGGCAGCGTCTGCCGGCGGCATCGGAGGCGGCGGAGCGGGCGTCGGTGACAGCGTCCCCGTCTCCCCTGCCGCAACCACACGCTGCGTCCAAGCCGGCATGGCGGCTTGTTCGGTCTGCGAGGCAGGCTCGTTCTGTGCAATCTGCTCATGCTGCATCAGCGACAACTCGCCGCACCCGGCAAAGCCCTCAACTTCGTCGAGTTCATCCGCCAGATTCACGCCGTGCACGTATCCCATATCTACAGCCGGAGAGTCGCCAGCATGCTGCGCCGGCCCTCCAGCGTCATCGTATACAAGGGGGTTCCGGGGGCGCCGACCATGCTCGGCTTCCGCTTTTCCATAATCATCAACACGCGGGCCTCTTGTAGCGCGAGGCGCCCCGGGTTCCCTATCAACAAAAGCATCGGGCTCAATCGTCATGCGCCGATCGGAATCAACCGCTCCCTCGCCCGCTCGCCCGTTGCCGCATATACTGTGCGCAGCGATGACCTCGGTCGCCCCCGCGCGAAACAGCCCCTCGATATCCGACGGATCGAGCGTTTCTATCAACACGACCACGCGACTCACGCGGCCTTCGGCCGTCAGGCGCGCAACAGTCTTGCGCACATCTTCGGCATCAAACAGAGACGCCGCGATGATGGCAGCTCCGCGGCGCGACGGAAACGCCCGCGCCATGGAAATCAGCCCGTCCAGGTCACCCACGCGAAGCACCTGTGCACCCGCATCACGGCCCTCGACTTCCCGCTGCAACAGCCCGTAATCGCCGCACGCGCAGCACGCAAGCCAGATCGCCTTCATCACTCGTCGCCTCCGCTCTTTTTGCCGCGCGCCGTGGCGGGAATCGTCAAGCTGACCGTTCCCTTGCCCGAGGCTCCCAGCAGTTCCTTGACGTCTTCGGGGTCAGCCGCCAGCGTCACCCATTCGATCTTGCCCTCGCGCGTAGCACCGGAATCCTCACTGGTATCGATCACGTGCGCGCCGCACAGTCGATCGGTTACGCCGTCTTTTTGCACGTACACGTCCACATAGCTGCCCACGCCCGTGGCGCCGCCGACCGAGTGCTCGGCATCGACCGCCACCGAAACGGCAACCTTGCCTTTAGGCACCTCGAGCTTGTGGCTCTCGGCCTTGGTGTAGACATTGCAAATCACGGCGTTTTTGGGAATGCGCGAGGTCGTCACGTCGCCGCGCACCTGACGCAGCTCGGTCGCCGCATCACGCGGCAACAGACTCGCCAGCCATTCCTGAGTTATGACATTAGTCTCATCGAGGGTCTCACCCGCATCGATATCGCGCGCCGCGACGCACACCTCAACGCGGTCGCCGCCGTATTTTGCCAACGTCTCGGCCTGGGCCTGCTCGGCTTGCGAGCGGATCGACGAGCCGTAGACCATGCAGAGCGCCGCGGCAAGCACGCCCGCGACCAGACTGATGGCGATGCGCTTGCTCTTGTTCACGGCCGCTCCTCTCAAGGTAGCACCGGGCAAATGCCCGTACCACCATTGTCTGGGCGACCAGGGTACAAAGCGGCGCAATCGCAATCTTGGTTTTACGTGTCAAACCAATTGCTGACCAAAAGCTGACCAGCCCGTCAAGCTCGTGGCAAGGTTTTGGTCAGAACGTCGGCAAAACGCATATTTCGAGACGCTTTGGCAGCAAAAAAGCCGCCTCCCAAGCAGTTGGGTGACGGCTGTCATAGGAAAAATCAATTACAGATGAACATCGGGATCGAGCATTTGAGCGCTCACGCGCATGGATGACGCCAAGTTTTGGAACGTTTCCAGCCGTAGGCTGTCGATCTGCCCGGCGTCCTCGGCCTCGCGAACGGCGCAACCCGGCTCATGGGTATGTGTGCAATCGCCAAACCGGCACGCGCGCGATGCCTCGACAATCTCGGGGAAAGCGCGCGCCAGACCTCGCTCGTGACCCACGAGCGGTAGGCTGCGCAGGCCCGGAGCATCGGCGATCACGCCGGCGTCGCCCGGCAGCGCCACCATCACGCGCGCGACGGTAGTGTGACGGCCCTGGTCGTCGCGTTCACGCACACCGCCGGTCGCCAACGTATCGTGGCCCAGCAGTGCATTGAGCAGCGTCGACTTGCCGGCACCCGACTCGCCCAGAATCATGGCACAGCTCCCGGCAGGCACGCAGGCACGGACCTCGTCCAGGCCGCGGCCCTCGGCAGAGGACGTCACGATCACGCGCACGTCCGAACCCACCAGGCGGCGCACGCGGTCCAGATCGCGCTCGAGCTCCTCGGCATCGCAGCGGTCAGCTTTGGTGAGTACCACCACCGGCTCGGCATCGCAGTCGAGCGCCAACACCAGAGAGCGCGCCACGCGGTCGAGCAGCACCTCACCGGCACCGAGCGCCTGCACGATTAGCACGCTATCCACGTTGGAGCAGAGCACCTGGCGCTCTCCGCGGGCACGGCCGCGCCAACGCTCAAAGCTCGTACGGCGCGGTAGCACGCACTCGATCACGCCCATGTCGTGCCCGGGCGCACGACGTACCGCCACGCGGTCGCCCACGGCAGGCAGCAGGACCTCGTCCTCGCCGCGCGACTTGGCAAACCCCACGGCATGCTCGGCACGAAAGGTGTCGTCGGCAGTGGCCACCAGCGGAAACCCGCGATCCAGGCGAATAACGGCACCCAGCTGCATCTGCTCGGGCTCCTCGGCATGTGCGCAGAAATCATCAAAGGCAGTCTGCTGGGCTTCATCGACCGGCAGGTCATCAAACGCCGGAACATCCTGCAGCGCGTCGAGCCCCGGTACGCTCGCCAACAACTCCTCGGCAGACACGGGCGCTTCGGTCGCGAGTTTCCGACGACGATCGCGCTTAGCCCGCGCCCCCGTCGTCTTTTTCTTCGCTTTAGCCTTAGCCTTGCCCACAGATGCCTCCCAGCACAAAACCACACAACTGAGCAGGTATTTTAAATCAAAAAGAGCTGGCCGGGCAAAGCCCTAAACAATCAGAACCACCCTTAAAAAGGGTGGTTTGCTCTTAGGGTATAACCCACGGGCCCCGGGCTCGCGTCTAAAGGCGCGGGCCCGGACTTCGTCCAGGCCTAGTGCATCTTGACCCGTGGCGCGCCGGTCGAACCGGCGGGATCACCCCCTCTTGAAGGGGTCCTCGTACTCCTTCACGCTCAGCTTGTCCAGCGCGATGTCGTGGGACTCCTGCTCCCTGATGTACTTGGCGATCGTCGCCTCGTTCAGGCCGACGGTGGACACGTAGTAGCCCTCCGCCCAGAACTTCCTGTTGCCGAACTTGTACTTGAGGTTGGCGTGCCTGTCGAATACCATCAGCGAGCTCTTCCCCTTCAGGTAGCCCATCACGCTCGACACGCTGTACTTC
>UQPP01000045.1 GCA_900543025.1 uncultured Collinsella sp. | reverse complement strand
CGGTCGGGCATGGTCGACTTGGAAAGTACCACCATGTCGATATGCTCCTGATCACAGGTAGCAGCCGTATGACGCACGACCTGGTCGTAGTAATACGACGTGGCCTCGGCGCCCATGCCGCCGATAACTCCCAGCTTTTCCATCGCCGCCTCCTTGGTGACGCCCATGCAATTGCTCGTATCATGCCCGCGCCCGTCCGATGCAAACCGGGCGGGCGCCGCGCTCATCTACTTGTAATACGTCTTGAACAGCTTAAAGTGACGCAGCTTGGTGTGCCACATGCGCAACCAGCGGTTAAAGACAAAGTCGCCCTTCATAAACGAAGGATCGGCAGCCTTGCCCTCCTTGGCCAGACGATGCGCCTTCGCACGTAGCTCGGGGTCCTTGACATACTTGTCAACGACGCCCATGGGGACGACCATCCACAGCGCCTCGTCTTGCGCCGTCACAAACTCAGGCTCAAACGGGCGGTTGTACACGTACTCATCCACCACGTACTTGGCAACGTTAAAGCCACTGTTGGTGACATAGTAATTACTGCGGCCCTGACGCGTGTTGAAGTCGAAGAACTTAAACGAACCATCGCGTTGGTCGTACTTGACGTCGAAGTTGGAGAAGCCCGTGAACTTAAGGTCCTCAAGCAGCTTGCGCACGCCACCCATGAGCTCGTCGTTGGGCTCGGTGATGATGCAGGCGTGGTTGCCGACACCATGGGGCTGATGCTCCTCGAGCAGCACGTGGCCCAGGCACATCATGCGAACCTTGCCGTTGCGGTCGGAATAGCTGGTAAGCACGCGCATGTACTCGTCGTTGCCGGGCACGCGGTCCTGCAAGATGAGGTCATCGGTGTAGCCACTGGCGTACACATCGCGAATGACCTGCTCCAGCTCGGCGCGATCGGCAATCTCGTAGGCCTTCTTCTGGCCCTCGAACTCGTGCTCCCACCACATGATGCCGTCAGAGGGCTTCAGAATCATCGGGAAGGGAAAGTCGATCTGGTCGAGCACCTCGGCGGAAGCCTCGCCCTGGGCGTTGAGCATCGCCATGGTAAAGGTAAACGTGTGCGGATAGGGTACACCGTGCTTCTCGCACAGCTCGTAGAAGATCTCCTTCTTCTGGCACTGCTCGAGCATACTGTAGGGCGCATAGGGCGCGATGACGTTGGAGGCAAGCTGGCCGGCATCCTGAGCCTGTGCGGCAAGCGCGACGTAGTTATCGCCGCAGCCCATGAGGATAATCTTCTTATCGGGATTGGCCTGTGCAATGCCGTTGACGGTCTCGATCATGACCGGCATGGTGTCGATATCCACGTTAGGCGTGTAATCGATAATCTGGCTGCGATACGCAGGGCCCGTCTGATACTTGCCAAAGACCAGGCTCTTGACCTGATACTCCTCGTAGAAGGCGCGCGCCACCGAATACGCGTTGATGTCGCCGCCGAGCAGCACGGGAATAAACTCGCGCTCTGTAAACTGCAATGCCATGGAAACTTCCTATCTAGAACTACCCACACGACGGGCGGTCTTTGTGCAACTGATTTATTCTAGCGTGCCGAGCCGCCGGCACCCAAAGCTCCACCGTATCTATGGCATTCGGCGTAATTATCCAGCACGAAGGCGGCAATCACCGGCGTACGACAACGGGCAATGAACCCACCGTTGTTGTAGGATTCAACATGTTGCCCGCCCCGTCGAAAGGTGCACCGTGCCCCAGGCTCATCCAATCAACAACCCCATCATTGACGCCGCAAAGCGCGAACTTGCGGATCGTGCCCAGACGGCAGCTCCCCTACGCACCGCAAACGATGCTTACAACGGGCCTGCCCGCATCGTCTCAATCAACACGTCGGAGCACAAAGGCACGCGTAAGTCACCCGTCGCCGACGGGCACGACACCGTCGTCGAGCAGTTTGGCCTCGCCTCCGATGCGCACGCCGGGCATTGGCACCGTCAGGTCTCCTTTTTAGCTGCAGAGTCTATCCAGACGGCGCAGGCGCGCGGGCTCGATGTGCACGAGGGCGACTTTGGCGAGAACTTCACCACCCAGGGCATCAACCTGCTCTCGCTCCCCCTGGGAACGCAGCTCAAGCTCGGTAGCGAAGTGCTCGTCGAAATCAGTCAGATCGGCAAGGTCTGCCACGCCCGCTGCGCCATCTACTATCTCGCCGGCGACTGCATCTTCCCCCACGAGGGCATTTTTGGCGTCGTGCTGCAGGGCGGAGAAGTCCACACCGGCGACGACGTCCAGGTGGTCAGGCTCGGCGACGGTACCTGTTCGTTTACGCCGGCTGAGGCGCTCCAAGAGGTGGAGCAGGCTCGTCGCGAAGGAACCCTGTAGTTGCAAAACCCCACGTTGAGGTAGCTTTTGCAGCCAAAAACCCTAACAAACAGGGTGCCGTAACGTTAAAGTTGAACTCTATGGTTTCTCAACAATTCACCATTCCCGCAGGTCAAGGCCAAAGCCTCAAGTTCAACTTGACCCTTTAGAACCTTTAAGGTTCAAGTTGAGGTCGAAAGCAGTAGTAGAATACACCTCGACCAATAACCTACGATTGATTGCAGAGGGACTGGATGCAGCATTCGAACCATCGCACCGCAGCGCTCATCGCGTCGAAGCCGGCTCGTATTATCACGAGCGCCGCGCTCGCCGTCGCGCTGACGGCCACGCCGATGCTCTCCCCCGTCGCGGCCTATGCCGCCTCGCAGGCAACGCAGGATCAGCTTTCCGCCGCCCAGAAAAAAATCGAGGACGCTACGAGTGCCTACAATGACGCCCGAACCAAGCTCGAGGATCTGCAAAAGCAGATCGACTCCAATGAGGCGAACATCGATAAGATTGAGGCCGAGCTACCCGAGCAGCAGGCCAAGGCAAGCTCCGCCATGCGCGATCTGTATAAGTACCAGAAGGGCACCAGCCCCATCGTAAGCTTCCTGGTGAACACGCAGAGTTTGGGCGACTTTATCACCACCTGCAAATACACCAACCAGATTACAAGCTCGAGCGTCGACGAGATCGAAGAGCTTAACAAGATGCAGACCGAGCTCGAACAGAACAAAACCGAGCTCGAGCAGGCCAAGTCTCAACTCGAGGGCGAGCAGAAAAATGCCGAGGATGCACTGGCGCAGGCTCAGCAGCTCCGCAGCGAGGCGCAGGCAAAGGCCGAGCAGGAAAATGCTGCCGAGCTGGCAAAGCTCGAGGCCGACAAGGCCGCTGCCGCCGAGAAGATCTCGGGTACCGGCGTGAGCGGCAATAACTCCAACAGTCAGGCAACCAACTCCAACACCACCATCGACACCACGGTGAACAACTCCAACAGCGGCAATTCCGATTACGACTCGTTCATTAACGAGTGGACGAGCCGCATCGACAACTACCTTGCCGGTTCCCCCATGGCAGGCCAGGGCTATAACTTTGCCGTCGCCGCTTGGAATACCAGCGTCGATCCCCGTTGGTCCCCCGCCATCGCCTGCATCGAGAGCAGCAAGGGGCTCTATTGCGCCGGCTCCTATAACGCCTGGGGCTGGAGTGCCCGCGGCGGTGGTTGGCGTAGCTTTGGTAGCTGGAGCGAGGGCGTCTCCGCCCACGTTGCCTACCTGGGCGCCAACTATGGTTCCACGCTCACCCCGGCGGCCGCCAAGAAGTACTGCCCGCCTACGTGGCAGGACTGGTACAACAAGGTCGCCAATCAAATGAACCGTATTTAAGTGCAACTGCAAAGGGGCCCCAAACGGGGCCCCTTTTCGATTATCTAAGAGACGATACCGGTCGCGTTGCCGATAACAACGACGACGCACATGACGGCAAACATAAACCCGAGCGCCTTAAACCATAGTTCGACAAAAGCACTCCCCCGATACCGATCGAGCACGGGAAAGCGACGTCGAAGCCTACGCCGGTCGAGCATTCCGAATGCAATGAGCAGCACCAGGCCATCGACCATAAAGAAATACTCAAGCGCCAAAAACCACGTTGGATAGTTTCGGTTTTCGCCCGTTGGCGTAAATACCGCAAAATGGCTGCCCATCAGCAGCAACAATGTTGTCGCATAGACGCATCCATTCCATATGCGCCCCACGGGCTCGGGGATACGCGAGAGCAGACGCGCACATTTGGACGCCAAGGACTCGAACGCCGAGGGCGAGATAGCCGAATACCGACCTGCAGAAGGCGAAAGCGCAGGGGCAACCGGTTGTTGCGCCCGATGCACTTGCGGTACCGCGGTCCGGGACACGGCGGCGGCAGGAGCCGTTATGAGCGACGACACAGGGGCGCACAAGTCGTACGCTGCGCGCGCAGCATTGCCCAACGCCTTTGCGCTCGCAAAGCGCTTGGCGGGATCGAGCGCCATCGCCATGCAAATCACATCCGCCAGCGGAACGGGAATGCCGTGCGCCTCGCATTGCTCGCGCATGTCACGCCCCGGTTTGGGATCATCCCCCGTCAGGCAAAAGAACAGCAGCGCGCCAAGCGCGTAAATATCGCTGCGGACGCTCGTCTGCCCAAACCCAAACTGCTCGGGCGGCGCATAGGAACGCGTGCCAAACTTGACGGTGTCGGCGTCGGCGCCATCGCGCCAAACGCGCGCGATTCCCAGGTCAATAATCACCAGCGAGGAAAAGGTCATGCCGGCATCGGTCGCGCATCTCACGCCCGACACAATGATGTTCGAGGGTTTAAGGTCGCGGTGGATTACCGGCACCCCCGGCTCCCCCGCAGCTGCAAAACCAGCATGCAGCTCGCCCACCGCTTCACACAGAACGGGATACAGTCCGCGGGCATAATCGGGCGTCGCCCCCAAGCGTCCCACCAACGCCTCGAGTGTCTCGCCTTCGACATACTCCATCACCACGTCAAGCTCGTCGCCCACACGGCGGCAATCGACGATTCGGGGCAAGTGCTCAAAACGACGACCGGCGCGCTGGGCCGCAAACAGGCGCTCATATGCTCCGCCAATCTGCACCGAAGCATCGATGCGCTTGCGGACAAAGGGACCGAGAGACCCGCCGCCAGAGCCCTCAAAATAGACGAGTTCGGTCGTCTCGACATCCGAGCACTTGAGCACGCGCTCCACACGATAGCTGTCATCGCGGTCGAGCGACGCCAAATGCTCGACAAGTGAAGTAGTCAGCTCGTCATCGGAATATGTTGGGCTCTGAGTATCCATGGCGTCCATCATAACGCAGGGTGCGGACACCCCATGGTGTCCGCACCCCGTTCGTTCGCATAGTTGTTTCGGCAACAGCCAGCTCAGCCATCGGCCACTAACTCACCGTTTCCTCGCCAAAGCGATACAGCTCTTCATTGACCTTTTGGAGGCTACAGCCACGGTCGATGCAAAAGATAATGATTGCATCGCGACGGTCCTTGCAGTTGAGAACGCTCACTCCGGCAGCCGTCAGGGCGCGGTTGGTCTCCTCGAGCGTCAACGCCATTGCAAAGGCAATCTGCAGCACCTTGTTGCGGCTCGGATGCCGCGCACCGGTAAAAACCTGATAACCAAAAGTCTCATTGAGGTCGGCCATGCGCACCACGCGCGAGCGCTCTAAGCCCTTTTCCTGCAGCAGTTGCCTAAGGTAGTCCGAAAGCGACGGGGCGGAAAAGTCGTGTTCTTTGATATATCCATCGATGTTTGGCGCGTCGAGGAGCTCATTGAGCAACTCGTCCGTCAGCTTTTTATCGGGCATACGACCTCACCTCCCATACGGCGCAACGGTAGCGACATGTTAGGCCAGCACCCAGCTTGCAGCAGCAGACTTATCAAACACGTTGGCAAAATAGAGAGCCTTCTTGATGTCACCATCAAAGTAGATATTGCCCGCCACGGAACCGCCGGCGGCAAGGGTACCAGACTGCAGTTCATCGGAGCCCTCGCTGTAATAACCCTGGTTCTGCTGAGCACCGTTGGCATCCTCGCCCTTCCAGTCGTAGACATTGTAGTCCGCGCCCTCATCGCCATTGTTGACGTACGTGACGTGAATGCCCGTCATGGTCGAACCGTCAAAATTTGTGAGACCGGGCTGGACGGAATCGACGACGACAGAAAGACCGACAGCCGTGGTCACCGTCGTGCCAACAGCCAGGTCAGTCGTAGGCTGCTCTTCCTTCTTCGTCTCTTCCTTCTTGTCACCATCGTCGGCGTCCTCAGTGACGGTCGCCTTGTCGCTACCGCAACCGGCAAGAAGACCGGCAGTCCCCAAAGCGACGGTGGCGAATGCGCCAAGTGCAGCGCGACGGCTCAGCAGCACTTCGTTTTCGAGCTTATTCATCATGCATCCTTCCTACGATCCGGCTACCGCGCCGGCACACAGCACATCGTAGGAAGGATTGAACTTGAATTCATTAGCTGAGAGCTAAGGTTGCGGTAAACGGCCAATGCGGTTGTCCAAACGCCAAGCAAACGCACTTTGCGCGACCTTCTGCTGACAGCGCATCAACCCACCGTGACGGATTCCCCGGTAAAGGTACTAATCATCAGCAGGACAAAGAAAACCAGGTAGCCGACACTCAGTGGGTACGCAATGACCAGGAAGACGGCCCAGCTGACATTGGTTTTACCGTCGGCACGACGTTGCTCGCGATTGCGGCAGAGCCAAACCGTCACGCCAATAGCCACAATCAGCAACACGAGTGCCGCTGCTGCCAACCCGGCAAGCGCAAACATCACGCCAATGCTCACAGCAATAACTGGAAGCAGTAGCAAGCCGCATCCACACCCACCCGGACTATACACGGCAGTCTGTCGGCGTCGCCTCATCGCCACCCCCATCATCTTTGAGCACTACAGTGCGATGGCCTGCTGAACAGGAACGATCTTATCGAGTTCCGGTCCGATCCGCCTTTTCTCGGCCTCAAGGTCAAGCGCCACCTGAGCGCGCAGCCAATAGCCATCCGTCAGGCCAAAATAACGGCAAAGACGGAGGTCGGTGTCGGCCGTCACGCGACGTTTTCCCAAGACAATCTGCCCGATACGCTGAGCCGGAATCCCGGTCTCTTTCGCAAGGCGATATTGAGAAATGCCCATGGGAACAAGAAACTCCTCTTTGAGAAGCTCACCAGGAGTCACCGGCGACAGCAAATCGGCCGAAGTCTCATCACTTGTGATAATCGACGATTTCGACATTCCAAGCCATCTCCTGTCTCCACTCAAAACAGACCCGATAGCGCTCATTACGATGCAATCATAGTATCGCCTTACGTTAGTAACGTCAAACGTTTCTACAGACTTACATCTCTATTATATCGTACGTTTGTTCGTGTTTTCTAGAACAAATAGTCCTTCACGCCTTAGTCAAGCAAAAGCAGTCGTTTGTAGACATCGAGGCCCTTGAGCAGGATTTCCTCGTCAAAGAGCATGGTATCAGTATGCAGGGCACTCGTAGCATAGGCGGGGCAGCCCTCGGCGTCGCTCGGATTATCCTGCCCGACAGGAACGCCCGTGCCCAGCAAGAAGAACACGCCCGGCAGATGGCGCTGATAGAACGCGAAATCCTCGGCAATTAGCAGCGGCTCGTCCACAAGTTGCAGCTCGGACAAGGCAGGCGCAATGTGGGCGAACAGCTCGGGGTCGTTATCGACCGGCGGATAGCCCTCGGCAAAATCGAGACCGTACGTGCAGCCCGTTGCAGCGCATGCCTCGTCGAGTACACGGCGCACGCCCTCGCGCGCGCGGTCGAACATGTCGTCCGTAAACACACGCAGACTGCCGGCCACATGGGCCTCCCCCGCCACCGCATTGCAAACGGTCCCGGCCTGCAGCAGGCCAAACTTACCAATGCAGGGCTCGTCGGCACCCAACTCGTCCATGAGCTCACGCTCGGAAACCAAGAACTTGGCAGCCGCCAGCGCCGCATCGTGCGATTCCTCGACTGGAACGCCGTAGGTCTTGGCGATATGGATGCTCGCGCCATGGATATGAATGTGCGTCTCGCTTGAGCGCGCCAGCAGCGGACCGGAACAGCTCGCCAACGTGCCGGCGGGCAAATCGGGCCATACGTGGAAGCCAAAGATGCGATCCGCCCCGTAGCGCTCGAATACGCCGCTCTCACACACCGTCTTGGCGCCACCGGTCGTTTCCTCGGCCGGCTGAAACACAAAGAGCACGTTGCGCTTGATGGCACCCGGCTGCTCACGAATCGTGCGATCGACATACGTCGCGGCGGCAAGCACCATGGCCATGTGACCGTCGTGACCGCACGCATGCATCTTACCGGGATGCGTCGAGGCAAAGGCCGCGCCCGTTGCCTCCGCGATGGGCAGGGCGTCCATGTCGGCGCGAATCGCCGTGGCATGCGCGGCGCCCGTGCCGGCATCGAAGAAAGCGCAGACGCAGCTGGGGCACGGATGGGTCACCTCGCAGGCGAGCGGAGCGAGCACGCCCTCGATATAGGCAATGGTTTGCGGAAGATCGAAGTCGAGCTCCGGAATGCGATGCAGGTCGCGCCGATAGCGACGAAGTTCTTGGAGCTCGGTCATAAAGGTTCCTTTCATGGGGGGCATATCCATTCACACAATATTGTGACGCAGGATTGTGGCACCCTTGTTTCTAGCATATCCCTGCATTTTTTAAACGTTATATACGAATACTCTTGTTTGGTAAAGTGCAACGTGGTAGGGTCGTTACCACTTGATAGAGGCGCGGGCACGAAGAGCCGCGGGCGAGTCGGCAGACTTTGACCCTGCGGGGAGGCGAAACCCGCCGAACTGGGCTTTTCGGGCACGAACAGCCTGGTGGGCCTGCGGGAAACACCCGCAGGACTGTCTGCAGCAATGCGGGAGCGCTATCCGGACATTGGGTCCACGTTATGCGGATTCGATGCGCAGATGGCGCCGTCTGGATAGCGAGGTTTACGGGACATGGCATTGACCCCCAACGAGGCATATGCGGCAAAGCAGCCGTTTGTGGACAAGGAGACACTCGAGCATATCGTCGAGCAGTTCCCCACGCCGTTTCATCTATACGACGAGGCGGGCATCCGCCGTAACATGCAAGAAGTACGCGACGCCTTTGCATGGAACCCGGGATTTAAGGAGTACTTTGCCGTCAAGGCCAATCCCAACCCGGCGCTCATCTCCATTCTCAACGAATACGGCTGCGGCTGCGATTGCTCGAGCTATACCGAGCTCATGATCGCCCGCTCGCTGGGCATCACGGGGCACGACATCATGTTCTCGTCCAACGACACGCCGGCGGCGGACTTTGCCCTTGCGGATAAACTGGGCGCCATCGTCAACTTTGACGACATCAGCCATATCGAGTTCTTTGAGCGCGTTGCGGGGCCCATCCCCAAGACGGTTAGCTGCCGCTTTAATCCGGGCGGCCTGTTCCAGCTCTCCAACGGCATCATGGATAACCCCGGCGACTCCAAATACGGCATGACCACCGAGCAGCTCTTCGAGGCCTTCCGCATGCTCAAGGCCAAGGGTGCCGAGAATTTTGGCATCCATGCCTTCCTTGCCAGTAATACCGTCACTAACGACTACTATCCCAAGCTCGCACGCATCCTCTTTGAACTTGCCGTGCGCCTGGAGCGTGAAACGGGCGCACATGTCGCCTTTATCAATCTGTCCGGCGGTGTGGGTATCCCCTACCTGCCCGAGCAGCAGGCTAACGACATCCACGCCATCGGCGAGGGCGTACACGCGGCCTACGACGAGATCCTGGTTCCCGCCGGCATGGGCGATGTGGCGATCTGCACCGAGATGGGTCGTTTTATGATGGGGCCCTACGGCTGCCTGGTGACCAAGGCCATCCATGAGAAGCAGATCTACAAGAACTATATCGGTGTCGATGCAAGCGCCGTCGATCTGATTCGCCCTGCCATGTATGGCGCCTACCACCACATTACGGTGATGGGTCAGCCGGGTGGCGCCGACAAGACTGCGGCACCGGTCACGAACACGTATGACATCACGGGCAACTTATGCGAGAACAACGATAAGTTCGCTATCGACCGCGAGCTGCCGCAGATCGACATGGGCGACCTGCTTGTGATCCACGATACCGGCGCGCATGGCTACTCCATGGGCTACAACTACAACGGACGCCTGCGCTCCGCCGAGGTGCTGCTGAGCCCCGACGGCTCGGCCGACCTCATCCGCCGCGCCGAGCGCCCAGGCGATTTTTTTGCCACGCTCGACGTGCTGCCGTGTGGCCGTGAGCTGCTGGCCAAATCGCGTGCCGAAAGCGCCCGCCGTCGCGCCCAGGACGAGCGCCTGGCCGTCGCCGCCCAGTGGAACAAACGCATCCAGATCGCGGAAGCGAAGGAGAAGAACATGGACATCCGCAATCTCGAGGGTTCAATCGTCGCCCTTGTTACGCCGTTTAAAAAGGACGGCAGCGTCGACTTTGACGCACTCGAGCGCCTTATCGATTTCCACCTGCAAAACGGCACTGACGCCATCCTCACCCTAGGCACCACCGGCGAGAGCGCCACGATGACCGATGACGAGGACAACTCCGTTGTCGCCGCCGTGGTCAAGCAGGTTGCAGGCCGCGTCCCCGTCATTGCAGGCTCGGGCTCTAACTCCACACAGACCATGCTCACCAAGTCGCTCACCTATCAGGGCCTGGGCGCCGACGGCCTGCTGCTCATTACCCCCTACTACAACAAGTCCAACGAGGAGGGCATCTACCAGCACTTTAAGACCGTAGCGGATGCTGTGGACATCCCCTGCATCCTGTACAACATCCCCGGCCGCTGCGGCTGCGGCATCAGCGAGCGCAACGTAGAGCGCTTGGCCGCGCACCCCAACATCATGGGTATTAAGGAAGCCTCGGGCAGCGTCGCCTACGCTGCCAAGATCGCCCACCTGCTGTCCGATGACTTCCGTATGTACTCGGGCGAAGACGCGCTCACCGTGCCGCTCATGAGCCTGGGCGCCTCGGGCACTATCAGCGTGTGGGCCGATGTTCAGCCGCAGCTCGTGCACGACATGTGCCGCGCCTATCTGGACGGCGACGTGGAGCGCGCCCGCGATATCCAAATTGCCGGCCAGCCGCTCATCAATGCCCTCTTTAGCGAGGTCAACCCCATCCCCGTTAAAGAAGCGCTCGCTCAGATGGGTATGATCGAGGCAAACTACCGCATGCCGCTGTGCCCCATGGCCGATAACACGCGCGCCGCACTTACCGATGCTCTGAAGGGAGTTGGTCTGCTTGATTAAGACCGTCATTATGGGAACGGGCCGCATGGGCTCGCTCATCCACACTACCGCCGAGGGCACCGTTGATGCCACTGGGCAGCCCGTTTTTGATATCGTGGCCCAGATTGGCTTCGATTTGAGCAAGCTCGAGAACGCACCAGCCGCCGACGCCATCATCGACTTCTCGAACGTCGTGACCTTCGATGCCGTCGTCGCCTATGTCGAGCGCACGGGTGCGGCGTTGGTCTCGGGCACCACGGGCTACACACCCGAGCAGATGGATCGCCTGCGCGAGCTGGGTCAGAACGCCCGTGTCATGCACTCCGGCAATTACTCCATCGGTATCGCAGCCCTGCGTCATCTGGTAGCACAGGCCACACGCGAGCTGCCCGGCTTTGACTGCGAGATTGTCGAGACGCACCACAACCAAAAGGTCGACGCCCCCAGCGGCACCGCCAAGCTGCTACTCGACGCTGTAGTCGAGGCCGAGCCTGAGGCTGGCTATCATCCTGTCTACGGTCGCGAGGGCATGTGCGGCGCTCGCGATCCCAAGGAAATCGGCATGCACTCGCTGCGCGGAGGCACCGTCGCCGGCGTGCACGAGGTGAGTTTCTTTGGCCAGGACGAGGAGGTCACGCTCACCCACCGCGCCACGAGCCGTCAGATCTTTGTCAACGGCGCCTTGGCGGCCGCGCAGAAGCTCGTCACCCGCGAACCCGGCTTCTATACGTTCGACCAGGTCATGTTTGCCTAACCAGGTATCAACCGAATCCACCCAAAGGAGAGATAACAAATGAGCAATGCAGCCGAGATGGATGCACAGGGGATTATCAACTACATCGCCACCGCGCCCAAAAAGACGCCCGTCAAGCTGTACGTGCGCGAGAAGCCGGGCATGAAGGTCCAGTGGGGCAATGCACACGTCTACGGCGGTCGTCGTGGCAAGACCGTCTTTGGCGACTGGGATGAGCTCAAGGCCATCCTCGATGCCAATGCCGACTCCATCGACTACTACGACGTCGAGAATGACTGCCGCAACTCCGCCGTCCCCATGCTCGACCTTAAGGGCATCAACGCCCGCATTGAGCCGGGCGCGATCATCCGCGACCGCGTCGAGATCGGCGACCGCGCCGTCATCATGATGGGCGCTATCATCAACATCGGCTCCGTCATTGGTGAGGGTTCCATGATTGATATGGGCGCCGTGCTGGGCGGCCGCGCCACCGTGGGCAAGAACTGCCACATCGGCGCCGGCGCCGTACTGGCAGGCGTCGTTGAGCCCGCCAGCGCCACGCCCGTCATCATCGAGGATGATGTCATGATTGGCGCCAACGCCGTGGTCCTGGAGGGCGTGCGCGTGGGCAAGGGCGCCGTCGTGGCTGCCGGTGCCGTATGCGTCGAGGACGTCCCCGCCGGCGCCGTCGTGGCCGGTGTTCCCGCCCGCGTCATCAAGATGCGTGACGAGAAGACCGACAGCAAGACCGGTCTCGAGGAAGGCCTGCGCCAGCTGTAGGGTTACGCGGTTTTACCAAACCGCGTAACTAGTCGACGCTACAAACGACCCAGAGCGGCAATCTGACGTTCAATCGTCGGGCATGACCAGAAGGTCAATGCCCTCCTCTTTCACGTCACCTTGCTCGCCTAGGGGCGTTTTCGCTCATATGACCC
>UQPP01000044.1 GCA_900543025.1 uncultured Collinsella sp. | reverse complement strand
TATACTCATGGAAAACCTCCCATTTCCCGATGTCCAAGAAATGGGAGGCAGTTCAAAGGCACCTTTGTGGTGGTTTTTCTTTACGCGGGCGTTATGGGCGGACCTGGCCGGTGCCGCGGAGCTTGTATTTGTAGGTGGTGAGGGCCTCGGCGGCAAAGGGGCCGCGGGCGTGGAGCTTTTGGGTCGAGATGCCGATCTCGGCACCCAGTCCAAACTCGCCGCCGTCGGTGAAGCGCGTGCTGGCGTTGGCGTACACGGCCGAAGCATCGACCACATCCAGGAAGCGCTCGCAGGCATCCTCGTCCTCGGCGATGATGGCCTCGGAATGCATGGTGCCATAGCGGTTGATGTGCGCGATGGCCTCGTCCTCGTTCGCCACGACCTTCACGCTCATCTCGAGCGCCAGATACTCACGGCCCCAGTCCTCCTCAGTCGCGGCAACAAAGTCATCGCCCTCAGCAAGACCGGCATCGACGCATGCGGCGCACGTGGCCTCGTCACCGTGAATCAGCACACCGTGATCGTGCAGCACGGCCACGACCGCAGGCAAAAACGAATCTGCCACGGCACGATCGACCAGCAGCGACTCGGCGGCATTGCACACACCCACACGCTGCGTCTTCGCATTGACGATAATGTTGAGCGCTTTATCGAAGTCGGCGGATTCATGCACGTAGATGTGGCAGTTTCCCGTGCCCGTCTCGATCACCGGTACGAGCGACTCGCGCACGCAGCGCTGGATCAGGCCCGCACCGCCACGCGGAATGAGCACATCGACGATGCCGCGGAGCTTCATGAGCTCGCCGGTGGCCTCGCGGTCGGTAGACTCGATCATCGAGACGGCCTCGCGCGGGAAGCCTTGCGCTTCCAGAGCATCGGCCAGCAGCTCGGCAATCATGGCGCACGAGTGATACGCCAGCGAACCGCCGCGCAGAATGCAGGCGTTGCCGGTGCGGATGCAGATGCCCGCGGCGTCGGCCGTCACGTTGGGGCGCGCCTCGTAAACCATGGCAACCAGACCCAGCGGCACGCTCACGCGGGTCAGGTCCACGCCGCTTGCAAGCACGCGGTGGTCGAGCACGCGACCGACGGGATCGGGCAACTCGGCGAGCTTCTCCAAACCGGCGGCCATTCCCTCGACGCGCTCGGGCGTTAACAGCAGGCGGTCGAGGAGCCCTGCCGAGGTGCCCGCATCGCGCGCGGCGGCCATATCGAGCTCGTTGGCGGCAATGATGGAATCGGCGCCATCGCGAAGCGCCGCGGCCATGGCGCGCACGGCCTCCTGGCGTTGGACATCACTCGCCGTGGCAAGCGCGCCCGAAGCGGCCTTGGCCTCGACGGCAAGATCGTGGACATACGTGGCTATATCGACCGACATGGACGGCCCTTTCTCTTAGATGTTTGCCAACCATGGTAGCCGATTTGCACGCATCCTCGCCGACGGCGGTAGAATTGGTCAACCCGAAACACCGCAACGAATGGAAGCATCACATGGCGCTCATCACTTCGTACCACGTCCCCGGCCTGTATGTCGAGGACCACAGCATCGATGTCCCCCTCGACTGGCGCGGCCTTGAGCCCATGCTTTTGGCCGTCGGCAGCACCATGCGCCGCGGCGCCATGCCGGCGCCCATCGCCGGCGCACCCGAGAGCATCAAGCTCTTCTACCGCGTGGTCTGCGCGCCCGACCGTATCAACGACGACCTGCCGCTCCTCCTCTTTTTGCAGGGCGGCCCCGGCGGCGAGAGCCCGCGTCCGCTATCACCCACAAGCGATGGCTGGATCGAGGAGGCCGTCAAGCATTTCCGCGTCGTACTGCCCGACCAGCGTGGAACGGGGCGCAGCAGCTGTGTTGACGGGCGCACAATTGCCGCCTTGGGCAATCGCGCCGAGGCAGCAGGAGCCAATGCGGCCCGCTCGCAGGCGGACTTCCTCAAGCGCCATCTCGCCAGCTCCATCGTGCGCGATTTTGAGTACCTGCGCCTGGTGGGCTTTGGCGGCAAGCCCTGGGTCACACTCGGGCAGAGCTACGGCGGCTTTTTGACGTTGAGCTATCTGTCGCTCTTTCCCGAGGGCGTGGCGGCAAGCTTTACCTGCGGCGGCATTCCGCACGTGCCGGCAAGCGCCAGCGAGGTCTACGCGCACACCTTCCCGCGCATGGCCGCCAAGACCCAGCAGTATTACGACCGCTACCCCGCCGACGTTGAGCGCGTGGCGGCCCTGGCAGATGCCCTCGAGGAACAAAAGCCCGTGCTGCCCGACGGCTCGCCGATGACGGTCGAGCGCCTGCAGCTCATGGGCAGCGACTTTGGCATGAAGCCGAGCTTTGAGCGCATGCACTGGATCATCGATCACGCGTTTGTTGATGGCGACGGTACGCTGAGCTGCGGCTCCTCGGTATCCGACAGCTTTTTGATGCGCGCCTTCGAGCGCACCAACACACGCACGAATCCGCTGTACTGGACGCTGCAGGAATTCATCTACGCCGATGGCGACACCATGCCCATCCGCTGGGCCGCGGCAGAAGAGAAGGCGCACCGCGCCGAGTTCGACACGCTTGCGCGCCCGCTCATGTTTACCGGCGAGGCCATGTTCCCGTGGATGTTTGAGCAGATGCCCGAGCTCAAGCCCTTCAAGCCCGCCATGGACCTGCTGATGGAAGACACCAGTTGGGACAAGATCTACGACCCGCAACGCTTGGCCTGCAACGAAGTACCACTCCAGGCTGCGGTGTACTTCGACGACATGTACGTCGATTCGGGTCTGCAGCTCGACACACTCAGCCGCGTGGGCAACTCGCATGCCTGGGTGACGAACGAGTTTGAGCACGATGGCCTGCACGGCAGCGTGGTGTTCAAGCACCTCTACAACGAAGCCCTCAACCGCGGAGACCTGCGCCGGATCTTCTAGCAAAGGAGCGTTCCCGCCTGCCGGCACAAAAGGAACGTCCCCAAGTGCCGGCACGAGAAAGACAGCGCTGCGGGAAACGATCCGCAGCGCTGTCTTTCTTTATGCAAATACGATCAAGTTATCCCTGTGTATCGCCGGCTTCTCTGCCAGATCTGCGAGCAGGCGGTTGCTGGCGATCTGGTCCTGGCGGCGTCCGGCTGCAAGCTCCAGCACGTCCGAATCGGCTTCGGCGATACCGCGGGCGACAACCATACCGCTCGGATCGCACACATCGAGCACATCGCCCTCGGCAAACTGGCCATCAACCTCGCGAATACCCACCGCAAGCAGGGAAGAACCACGGCTGACCAGCGCCTTCGCAGCACCATCATCGACCGTTACCGAACCGTGGGCCTTGTCGCCCAGCGCGATCCACAGCTTGCGGGGTGCGATATCCAGACGCTCCGCCGGCGGATCGAACAGCGTGCCCACGCTCTCGCCGCGGGCGAGGCGCACGAGCGCATCGGGCTCCTCGCCCGAGCAAATCACGCTCTGAATGCCCGCCGTCATCAAAATGCGGCTCGCGCGAATCTTGGTGATCATGCCGCCCGTACCCACCGAGGTCGAAGAATCACCCGCCGAGGCAATGATCTTGGCATCGATCTTATGCACGACCGGGACAAACTCGGCCGTCGGGTCCTCGTGCGGATTGGCGGTGTAGAGGCCGTCGATGTCGGACAGCGTCACGCACAGGTCGGCGGAAACCAAGCAGCTCACGAGCGCCGCCAGCGTGTCGTTGTCGCCGAACTTAATCTCGTCGACGGTGACGGTATCGTTCTCGTTGACGACCGGCACCACGCCAAGCTCCACGAGGCGCAGCAGGGCGTCGCGCGCGTGCAGGTAAGACGTGCGGCGGGCCGTATCGTGGCGCGTGAGCAGCACGAGCGAGGTGAGCAGGTCGCGCGCATGGAACTCCTCGTCGTAGGCCGACGAGATGATGCACTGACCAGCCGAGGCGCAAGCCTGCAGGCTCGGAAGGTCGCCGACCGGCTTGCGGTCGAAGCCCAACACGGGATAGCCACAGGCGATAGCGCCCGAGCTCACCACGACCAGACGCCAGCCGAGCTTGCGCAGCGCTGCGGCCTGATCGGCAAGTCCGCTGATAAAGGCGCGGTTGACCTTGCCATCGGCACCCACCACCGTGGACGAACCGATCTTTACCACCATCGTTTTATAAGAAGTCGTCATACGTCAAACCAATCAACTGTTCAGCGAACGGCCGAGTTGGCGGCCAAGGGAGCGTGACTCGCCCCTACCGCCCAAGGAATTAGTGAGCCCAAGGAAAGGCAGAAGCCGCGGCCATGTTCTTGCGCACGAGCTCGTCGCGCACCTGAGCCAGGCCCTGCTCCATGCCCACCACATAGGTCTGCGGGTACAGGAAGCGCTTGAAAGCTGCGTCCAGATGATCAAGCGCCCAAGCACAGCGCTCGCGCGCGTCCTGGATGCTCTCACGCGGAGCCACTGCACTGCCATCGCGCACGATCGGCACCAGCAGCTCGCGATACTCAAGCTCCGACACGTCGGTCACCAGGGCGGCATCATTCACGGCCACGAGGGTATTGCCGCGCGCGGCGCCCTCCCCCACCAGATGGTCCTCGTCGTAGATCATGTCGCAGACCGGGCCGCCAAAGCCGTCGTAATAACGGCGCACGCGCTGCACGCCCGGGATCGTGCGCTTGTAGGGCTGCTCGGAGAGCTTGACCACCGGCGTCCACGGGTCGGCCTCGCTCGCACGGCGGGCGGAAAGCTTGTACACGCCGCCCAGCGCCGGCTGGTCGTAGCAGGTCGCGAGCTTGGTGCCCACGCCAAAGCTATCGATGGGCGCGCCCTGGTCGAGCAGCGACTGAATCGTGTACTCATCCAGATCGTTAGAAACCGAGATTCCCACATAGGGCAGGCCCTCGGCATCGAAACGACCGCGGACATACTTGGAGAGCTTGGCGAGGTCGCCCGAGTCAATGCGAATAGCCGACAGGCGCTCGCCCGCCGCCTCCATCTCCTTGGCAACCGTAATGGCATGCTCGCAGCCCTCGCGCACGTCGTAGGTGTCGATGAGCAGCGTGCAGTTCTTGGGGCTCGACTTGGCAAAGGCGCGGAAGGCCTCGAGCTCGGAATCGAAGCTCATCACCCAGCTGTGCGCATGCGTGCCAAAGACGGGAATACCGTAGCGGCGGCCGGCGAGCACATTGGACGTAGAGGAGCAGCCGGCGACGTAGCTCGCGCGCGCAACGGCCAGGCCGCCATCAGGACCCTGGGCTCGGCGCAGGCCAAACTCGGCCACGGGACGGCCGTCCGCCGCCAGCACCACTCGCGCCGTCTTGGTGGCGACAAGTGTCTGGAACCCGACGATGTTGAGCAGCGCCGTCTCAAGCAGCTGGCACTCGAGCGCAGGACCGGTGACGCGCACCATGGGCTCGCGTGGAAAGACGAGCTCGCCCTCGGGGACGGCGTCGATATTTTCATGCGCACGAAAATCGCGCAGGTAGTCGAGGAATGCGGACTTGAACATCGCGCCGCCGGCCGGGGCCTGGAGCGAGGCGAGGTAGTCGATATCCTCGGGCGTAAAGCGCAGATTCTCGACTAGCTCGGGCAGCTCGGCGGTGCCGCACATGACGGCATAGGCGCTGCCAAAGGGATGGTCGCGGTAAAACGCGGTAAAACAACCCTGCTCATTGGCCTTGCCGCTCTCCCACAGGCCCTGGGCCATAGTGAGTTCGTACAGATCGGTGAGCATTGCGATGTCGGTGGGATGAGAGATATCGGTCAAAGCCATGGGGCGACCTTTCGGATGTGTGGTGCAGAATTTGAGGGTTGGACGAGAGCAGAGCATGCGGACATGACGCCCGATGCAAATCGGTTAGAGCAGGCCCATGCTGGTCAGGATCGTGTAGCCCATAAAGATGACAAACGCGATGAGGGCAAGGACAATGATGATTTTTTGAGCCGGCGCCATGCCAGGGATCTCGTTCTCGCCCGTAGGTTCCTTGGAGGTAACCATGCGCTGGGCAAAGGTCATCTCGTCACGGCTCGGCTTGGGCTCGACGGACTTGGGACGAGCGGCCTTTTTAGGCTGAGGTTTGGGCGCGGCAGGCGCAGGCTTCGCTGCAGCGGGCTTGGGTGCGGGCGCGGGCTTGCGCTCGGATGCGGCGTTCGAGGCGACCTCCTCGGCCTTCGCACGCTCGGCACGCAGGGCAGCCAGCTCCTCGCGCTCGCGACGGGCCTCTTCCCGAGCCTCGCGGCGGGCCTTCTCAGCGCGGAGCTCTTCCAACTCAGCGCGCTCCTCGTCGGACAATGGTTGGGACTCAAGCTCGGCCATGGTAAAGCCCTTTCTTTTAAAAAAAGCCGCCGACACAATGTCAGCGGCTTATCAAATCCAAGGGTGGAGACGAAGGGAGTCGAACCCTCGGCCTCTGCCATGCGACGGCAGCGCTCTCCCAACTGAGCTACGTCCCCAGGACAAGTCGATATTTTACCTACGGCTCGCCAACTGTCAACGCCCAATAACCAGTCTTTTTGGGGCGCGGCTATTTTGGCAACTTTTCGAACAGGCGATCCTCTCGATGATTTTTTATCCCCGTCCCAGAAAAATCATCGACGAACGCACTACTTTGCGCTGGTAAGAACACCGGTGGTGTCGAAGGCCGGGGTGAAGCTCTCGTCTACCGCGCCGCGCTCTTGCCAGAACATCGTCGTAAAACCCAGGTCGTCGGCATGGTCGAGCACCTGCTCGTACTCCTCACGCGTCACGGCGCGTGCCAGGTCGCCGCCCTGCTCGCGCATGAGCGCATTGGGCGTGTACTGGTTCATAACCGAGATCGGCACGTCGCCCACCGTCTGCCACACCAGGTCCAGCACGCGACACGAATCGTCTGCATGCCCCGGAAGCACCAGGTGGCGCACGATCATACCGCGCTTCATAAGTCCGTCCTTGTCCACCAACTCTCCCCCGCGGCGCTCGATCTCGCGCGCCATCTGGGCCAGACCCGACACGGCCACACGCGGGTAATCCTTTATATGAGAGAGCGACTGCGCAAGCCCGGCATCGGCATATTTAAAGTCGGTAAGCCACACATCGACCAGGTCGCCCAGCGCCGCCACGGCACTCGCGCGCTCGTAACCGCTCGTGTTGTAGACGATTGGGATGACCAGCCCGCGCGTCCGTGCCGCAGCAATCGCGGCAGGCAACAGGTGTGCATAGTGCGTCGCCGTCACCAAATTGATGTTGTTAGCACCCTGGTCCTGCAATTCCAGCATAATCTCGACCAGGCGCCCGGGCGAAATCTCAAGCCCAAAATTGCCCGTCGAGATCTCGTGGTTCTGGCAATAGACGCATTTGAGCGAGCAGCCGCTAAAGAAGATCGTGCCCGAACCGGCCTCGCCCGAGATAGGCGGCTCCTCCCACATATGGAGCGCCGCGCGGGCCACCTTGAGCGTGTCGTTAGCACCGCATACGCCGCGCGCGCCCTCATCGCGCGCCGCACCGCAACGGCGCGGACACAAATGGCAGGCGGGCGAAAAAAGTTCGGTCAACGACGTCGGCATAAAAACATGCTCCAAAACAACGATTCAGCAGCTCAAACGTAAAGGGCCAGACCGCGTAGACGGCTCCGTCCCTAAGGCGCCGTAATCGTCCGACACGATTTTTGTAATGTCAAGACTGGAATCGACAAAGTGCCGCTTTATGATGTAGGTATTCCGCCCCCCGCGGAGCAACTGGGTGAACCGTCGCGTTTATTTAGGGAGCCCACACAGTCGTACCTAGTACAGGTATCCTTCGTTGTTAAGGACGCTGGAACAGTCGATGAGGGCACCCACCTGTTTTAGGTGGGTTCATTTTCGTAACGTGGGGGGTGGTTTTCTTTTGCCGAAAATCACCATTACAGTCCATATGGATCCCCGCCGGCATCCCGACAAGCCATCGACAACATCCCAATATCTGGTAAGCGCGTGATAATCGCTGCGTGCAATTCCATGCACCCCCCTTGGTCGAGTATCATGATTCGGCTATGCCCTTTGCGCATGGCGTTCTTCTGACCTTTTCCTTCGACGCTTGGCGGTTTTTAGATTCATGGCTTCATCCCCGAGCTACATACCGTACCTATGCGTGGCAGCGGCGGCCTTTATCACGACCTTCCTCGCGGTGCCCCTGGTCAAGCGCTTGGCAATTAAGCTCGATGCCGTCGACTACCCTTCCAAGCGCCGCATCAACACCAAGCCCATCCCGCGTTTGGGCGGAACGGCGGTGTTTTTGGGCCTGGTCGTTGCCTGCATTGTGCAAATCCTAGGCACCTGGTACCTAGGCTGGCCACCCGTCCTGGTGCCGCACCCGCGCCTTCACATTAGCTATCCCATGCTGGCGCTCTCCTTTACCGTCATCTTTGCGACCGGCGCTATCGACGACGTCTTCCAGCTCACGCCCAAGCAAAAGCTGGCCGGACAGGTCCTCGCCGCGCTTATCGCCTGCATGGGCGGCCTGCGGATCGGCGTCATCGTCAACCCGTTTGCTCCCGGCGAGATCATGCTCGGATGGCTCGCCTACCCCATTACCGTGATCTATCTGGTGGCATTCACCAACATCATTAACCTCATCGACGGCCTCGACGGCTTGGCCACGGGCATCTGCGGCATCACGTCGTTCACCATGTTTTCGATGGCCGTTCTCTCGGGCCGCATCGACGCCGCCGCGCTCTCCATTGCGCTCTTTGGCGCCTGTCTGGCCTTTTTGCGCTACAACTTCAACCCCGCAAGCATCTTCTTGGGCGACTCGGGGTCGCTGCTTCTGGGCTTTGCGCTGGGCTCCATCTCGCTGCTCAACGTGAGCCGCACCGCCGCACTCACCTCGCTTATCATCCCGCTCATCGTTGCCGGCGTGCCCATCATCGACACGTTTAGCGCCATTGTGCGCCGCAAGCGCGCCCACATTAGCATCGGGCAGGCCGACAAGGGCCACATCCACCACCGCCTGATCCAAGAAGGCTACAGCCAAAAACAGGCCGTGCTGCTCATCTATGCCTGGTGCATCATGCTTTCGGCCGGCGCCGCCGCGATTAACCAGGTCGAGGTGCCCATGCGTGTGCTCATCTTTACCGTGCTCGCCATTGGCTCGGCTGCCTTCGCCAAGCACCTGCACCTGTTTGAACCCGTGCTGCGCCACCATTACAACAAGCGCACGCACGAGGACGAGCTCGTCACCCCCGACGACCCCGCTTTTAAGCAGGAGGAACAGGCAGCCGAGGAGCGCAAAGAAGAGCGCCACCACAAGCTCTAGGGCAAGCTGCCGAGGATGTGCCAAGGCGTTGGCAGCCGTTCGCGCGAACGCCGCGGCGGACTTGAAAGCCGGCCCCTGGCAGTCCCTCACCCACTCACGCCCACCCCTCTCAATAAACACGCTATCATCAAAACCTGCGAACGAACGTTAGGAGCAATCATGCCAAACGAGAACAGCTACGAAGTCGCGCTGCAAAAGAGCAACGCCATTCGCGAGGGCCTGGCCAAGACGCCCGAGAAGTTCACCATGCTTACCGGCGACCGCCCCACCGGCCGTCTGCACCTGGGTCACTACTTTGGCACCCTCAAGGGCCGCGTGGAGCTGCAGAACATGGGCGCCAGGACCAACGTACTCATCGCCGACTACCAGGTCATCACCGACCGCGACACCACCGAGCACATCCAGGACAACGTGTACAACATGGTCATGGACTACCTTGCCTGCGGCATCGACCCCGACAAGACCATGATCTACGCGCACTCCGCCGTGCCCGCCGCCAACCAGCTCATGCTGCCGTTCCTGTCGCTGGTGTCCGAGGCCGAGCTGGCGCGCAACCCCACGGTCAAGGCCGAGATGGAGGCCTCGGGCCACGAGCTCACCGGCCTTCTGCTCACCTACCCGGTGCACCAGGCCTGCGACATCCTGTTCTGCAAGGGCAACGTCGTGCCCGTCGGTCGCGACCAGCTGCCGCACATCGAGCTCACCCGCACCATCGCACGCCGCTTCAACAACCGCTACGGCAAGGTATTTCCCGAGGTCGACGCGCTGCTGTCCGAGACCCCGCTGCTGCCCGGCCTTGACGGTCGCAAGATGAGCAAGAGCTACGGCAACGCCATCAATATCTCGATGACCGCCGAGGAGACGGCCAAACGTATCAAGAAGAGCCAAACCGACTCCGAGCGCATGATCACGTTCGATCCCGAGAACCGCCCCGGCGTGTCCGGCCTGCTTTCGACGGCTGCAATCTGCACCGGTCGCTCCGAGGTCGAGATTGCCGAGGAGATCGGCATGGGCGGCTCCGGCCAGCTCAAGAAGTACGTGACCGAGGCCGTCAACGAGTACTTCGCGCCGATCCGCGAGCGTCGCCAGCGCTACGAGAACGATCTGGACTATGTGAAGGACGTGCTGCACGAGGGCAACCGTCGCGCCAACGAGATCGCCGAGCAGACCCTGGCCGAGGTTCAGGACGCCATGGGCATGGTGTACTAGGCAAAGCGCCTTCGCACAACATAGACGGTGAGGCCGAATCCTCACCGAAACAGGAACAGGCCCGCCGGCAGTTAGTTGCCAGCGGGCCTGTTCCCGAAGTACACCGTTGAATCGCACAGAGGGGAGGGATGCGAATCAAACTCAACAGGGCAGGCTTTTTCATCGCCTATTGCCTGCTCCGTTGCTGAAACCAATATAGTTCACCGTGGTTTACTTTCTAGCGTCAATGTGCGCCGCCATACCTTCTCCATAAGTTAGCTCCGGTAAACCTGCAACGGAAAACCACTACAAAGGGGACGAGCACCTCTGTGGTGGTTTTGACGAAGCCCGCCGCTACAGCCCGGCCGGCCAACGACAGGCGGCCAGATCAACATGCATGGGATCGGCAAACGTCACGCCCTCCCCCATTAAGAGCTCGCGCTGAGCATCGGGGCCACCAAAGGCAAAGCCCTCACAGATACGGCCGTCGGCAAACACCACGCGATGGCAGGGAATCTCGCCGGGGCGCGAATTGCTGTGCAGCGCGTAGCCCACGTACCGCGCACTCCGCGGACGACCGGCGAGCAGCGCCACCTGACCGTAGGTAGCGACCATCCCCTCGGGGATCTGCTCGACCACCTCGTACACCCGTTCAAAAAAGCCCTCAGACGCCATTGCTCGCTCCCTTCCACCCGGAAAAGCATAAACCACCACAACGGTGCCTGTCCCCTTTGTGGTGGTTTATGGCAGATCGGTTAGTTGGCGGGCTGGAAGAAGGCTACGGCGACGGCGCCGGGGCCTACGTGGGTGCCGATGGTGGCGCCGATGGTGTGAACGGGCAACTCGCCCTCGGTGTGGCCAGCCCACAGTGCCGCGCTGTCCTCGACATACTTCTTGAGCACCGCATCCGAAAGGCCCGTATAGCCGAGCGCCAGCGGCATGGAGAAGTCGACGCCGCCCGCCTGCTCGACCTTCTGGTTCAACAGGTTTCGACCGTTTTTGGAACCGCGCGCCTTGCCCAGCTGCACGATGAGGCCGTCCTCGGCGGCCACGACCGGCTTCACGTTGAGCAGCGTACCCACGGCGCCGGCCGCAGCAGACAGACGACCGCCACGCACCAGATACTCCAGCGTCTCGAGCAGGCCGATAACCACCACGCGGTCGCGCACGGCCTCGACCGCTGCCGCGATCTGGGCCGCACTACGGCCCTCATCCACCAGGCGCAGCGCATACTCGACCAGCACGCGCTCTCCCAAGGTCACGTTATTGCTGTCCACGACGAACACGTCGCCGCCCGGCGCCTCGGCAAGTGCGGTACGGGCGCTCTGATTGGTGCCCGAAAGCTTGGCGCCCACGGTAATAATCACGGCCTCGTCGCCGGCCTCACGCGCCTCGGCAATCGCCTGCGAAAACGCGTACGGGTTGACCTGGCCGGTCTTGGGCAGCTCATCGCGCTCCACGAGCATCTCGTAAAAGCGCTGGTGATCGATGTCGACGCCATCCATGTACACATCGGTGCCAAAGGTGACGGACAGCGGCAGAACACGCAGAGCGGGGTGCTCCGCCGGCGACATATCGCTTGCGGAATCGGTAATAATGCGGACGGACATAACAAATCCTTTCTTGCGCAGGTCTCGCGCGGGGAATTTAGACAGCATTGCCCCGGCACGGTATACGCGCTCAAACGGGACTATGCAGTTGTTAATGGGAAGCAAATGCCTTGGCGGCCTTAGATCTCGCGCAGGGTGTTGAGAATCGTACGCAGCGACGCATACATCTGCTCGCGCTGCTCCACGCCCATGGCCTTACCGGTGGTGTCGAGCACGTCGTGGATGATACGGTCGGCCTCGTTCATGCTCTCGCCACCCAGCGTGGTCAGGCGAACCGGTGCGCGGTACTTGACGGCAGCATCGCCCGAGTCATCAACCTCGACAAAGCCGCCCTCCTCCAGGTGCGCCAGCGTGCGCGAAACGGCAGCGCGCGTCACGCCGGCCACGCGAGCCAGATCGGCGCCGGTCATGCCGTCCTTGCTGCGCTCCAGGTAGTACAGGCACATAACGTCGGAGCCCTTGAGGCCCAGCCTTGCGCCCTCAGACGTCTTAATGCGCTGGATCTCCTTGTACAGCCCGCTAATCAGTCCGACAAAATCCTCGAAACGTGTCTCGTCGTTCTGCTGCATGGGAGACGACCGCCTTTCGCTTGCATGATGCTAACGGGTAAACATCTTAGCCGTACTCAGCGACTGCCGCCTCCACGCGACCCAATTGTTAACCCATCAACATAAAAACCACCACAAAGGGGACAGGCACCTTTGTGGTGGTCTGGGGCATCAATAGGTTCTAGGCGCCGCTACAGCTCCACGCAGGGATTGTCGCGGGTCACAAGCGTCTTAACGACAACCGTCGCTCCCAGATAGCGCTCGAGCAGCTCGGCCAAGCGATCGATGGCGGCCTGGCAATCCCCCATCCGCTCGGGCTCCACGCACTCAATCGCCAGAAATGCGTCCGCCGAATCGTCGGACAGCGCCGTGCGAACGCCATCGCGCCAGTTCCAGCAACGGCACACGGCGCCCGCATCATCGATATAAGCAAGCTCACCGGGCAGCGTCGGATCATCCGCCTCCTCGCCAAGTGGCAAGAACGCGTCGCCGCCGTCGGTCACCTTCAAGCGAAGGTCTCCCTCAATCGCATGCAGATCCTCGCCTCCCACGGGCAGCGCATAGGTCAACGACACCGTGTTGTAAATATCCACCGCCGGTGTGATATGACCGACCGGCTTGCCCTTGAGCACGCGCTTGAGCAAGTTCTCGATCGAGCAGCGGGCGCCCTTTTTAGTCTTGAACAGCCGGTACGCGTCACGCCAAGCCTTCACCGGCGCGTTCTCGCTGATGGTATCGCTCGTCAGGCGACGCTCCGCTTCGATATTGGCGCGGTCGAGCAACGCGGCAATGGCATCCACGTCCTCCTGGGGAATCTGAGCCGCGGGCTTCATGCCCTTTACGACCACGACGCCGACCGCCGCCTGTGGAAACAGCTCCCAAAACGAATTCTCGGCAACAAAGCCCTTCATACGCTCTCCCTTCATTGTGCGCGCCCGAGTGAGGGCGCCTAAACAAAAAGCGCCCTCACAGCGGCCACCTTCAAAGTCCTACGGTGCCGCCACAAGAGCGCTTGCGCTGCCCCCATCCGGAGAAGGGGGCGATATGTCAGGCGTATTGTAACCTGAGTCATCCGCCCAAGCAAAACCACCACAAAGGTAACTGTCCCCTTTGTGGTGGTTATGGACTTGCGGCGACGCTAGTGGCGGAGTCCCA
>UQPP01000043.1 GCA_900543025.1 uncultured Collinsella sp. | reverse complement strand
GCCGTGGAAGGGGCGAAATATCCACCGCAACGGCGGTGCCCCACGTGAGCTATGACGATCTGCGCCATGCCGATCGCATTACTATCGACGGTCTCGAGGTCTTTGCCAACCACGGCGTGTATCCCGAAGAGAACGCGCTGGGCCAGAAGTTCATCGTGTCCTTGGTGCTCTATGCCGACCTGCGTGCAGCGGGGGAGCGCGATAACCTGGACGCCTCGATTGACTACGGCTCGGTGTGCCACGATGTCGATGGCTATCTGCGCGAGCATACGTTTAAACTCATCGAGGCGGCAGCCGAGGGTGTGGCCCAGATGCTGCTGCGTCGTTACCCCTTGCTGCTTGGCGTGCGTGTTAAGCTCGATAAGCCTTGGGCGCCCGTCGGTCTTCCCCTGGCAAGCTGCGGCGTCGAGATCGAGCGCGTGCGCTAACCGGTTCTAATACGTCTCTATGGGTGGCTGCTTGAGCCGCTGCGACAGCGCTCTATTGTTGGGGCAGTACCTGTCGAGCAGGGCGTGAAACCGCTGATTGTGGCTTGGCTCGAGCAAGTGGACGAGCTCGTGGGCGACAACCATGTCGAGACACTCGATGGGATAAGCGGCAAGTTCGCGTGCGATGCGAATGGCTCCGGTCTTGGGCGTGCATGATCCCCAGCGCGTTTTCATGCTGCGCACGGAGACGCGGGAAACGGCGACACTCATTGTGATTTCGTATGCGTGCACGATGTCGCGTAGCGCTGCGGTGACCTCGGTCGTATAAAGCTGGCTGATGTGGGCTTGGAACTCGTCGGACGTTAGGCCGTCGAGGATTGCGCGCCGCTTGGCCTGTGGGCCTTCGTCCGATTCGTCGGTACCCATAAAGCTTGCGAAGGTGGCCTGCTTGGGTCGCGGTGCGGGTGATGCAAAGTTGTGGTCGAGTGCGTCCTGTACCGTAATGGGCTTGCCCCAAAGCGCAATGATCGAGTGGGGGCTGAGCGGCTCTCGCGCCGTCGCCTGACGTTGCTCGCGCCGGGCAAGTCGGCTGATAATCCAGGCGCTGTTGCGCTTCACAAACGCTTCGATACGCTCGCGGCTGGCGCCGAGCGGTGCGCTGGCGTGGACCTCGCCGCTCGATGTGACGCGTAGGTTAAAGTTCTTGACGCGCTTTTTGGTAACGACGACGGGGATGGGCGTCCCATCCGGTCGGGATACGGAAATCGTAAACTGCTGCGTCAAAAGCGGTCCTTTGGATTGGAAGCGGGCCGGCATGTCGATCGTTCGGCATGCCGGCCCGCTCAAGGGATATGAAATTAATAACGCTCAAAGAAGGCAAGCGCGTTGTCGCTACAGAGCTTCTGCATCACGGTCTTGCCAAAATGCTTGGAAAGCATGTTCTGGAACTCGGGCATCATGCTGGCATCGGAGAGGAAAGCGGGCACCGTGGCACCGTCCCAGTCGCCGCCGAGCGCGATGACGTCCTCGCCGCCCAGGTCGAGCCAGTGCTCGATATGTGCCGCCAGCTGGTCGAAGGTGACGTCTGCGGCGGTCTTGTCGGTTGCGTCGTTGGATAGGAACTCGCTGCAGTAGTTGAGGCCGACGATGCCGCCCATGTCGCGAATGGTGCGGAACTGGTCGTCGGTGAGGTTGCGCTTGACGCCGCAAACCGCACGGGAGTTGGAGTGGCTGGCGACGAAGGGGCGCGTGGCGTGGGCGACAACCTCGTCAAAGCACTCATCGTTGAGGTGGGAGACGTCGAGTACCATGCCGGCGTGCTCCATCTGCGTAAGTGCCTCGATGCCGGCGGCGGTGAGGCCGGCGTGGGTGTCGTGGCCGCTCGCGAGCGGTCCCTGCGCGTTCCAGCTGAGTGACGACATAAGCACGCCCAAGCTCTTGAGCACCTCGATCAGTGCGGGGTCCTCGGCAAAGAACGTGGCGTTTTCGATGGTGTGGATGCAAGCGACCTTACCGTCCTTGAGCGCGGGGCGAATGTCTGCGGCGCTGCGTACGTTGACCATGCGGTCGTGGTTGAGCATTGCCTGGCCGCTCATATGCGCCATGATTTGCGCCTGGAAGCGCGCGGCGTGGGCGGTGGGAATCTCGTCGGGGACAAACGTGGCGAAGCACTGTGCCCACGGCGTGTTGCCGATCTTTGCGAGCGAGATGGCGCAGGCGTTGCCCTCGATGAGGTCGAAATCTTGCGGATGCGTTTCGTCGCCGGGGAAATAACCGTCGGTGCCGGCGGTAAAGCGCAGGTCGAGATCGAGCGTGGCCCAGCCGATTCGGTCGGCGGTGTCGCAGTGTAGGTCAAATACGGGATATGCCATGGTTCCTCCGGTTGCAGCGTTTCTTTGCAAACTGTCATTGAATTGTATGACTAGGGTATAGTTAGCGCCATATGTTCACGGCGGCCTGCGTTGTGCGCCGCCCTTATCACGGAGGTTACCATGTCCAACCAGGGCAAGAAGGTCAAGACCCATTATCGCGGCACGCTCGACGACGGCACGCAGTTCGATAGCTCCTACGATCGCGGCGAGCCGCTGGAGTTCACCTGCGGCGCCGGTCAGATGATCAAGGGCTTCGACGCCGCTGTTGTCGACATGCAGGTGGGCGAGAAGAAGACCGTGCACATCCCGGCTGCCGATGCCTACGGCGAGCACAATCCTGAGATGGTTATTACCTTCCCGGCCGAGCAGGTTCCCAACATCGAGCAGATCGAGAAGGGCATGAAGCTCTTCCTGTCCACGCCGAGCGGCATGCCCGTCCCCGCCGTCGTCATCGACGTGACGCCCGAGGCCGTGACGCTCGACGCCAACCACGAGCTGGCCGGCAAGGACCTCAACTTTGATATCGAGCTCGTCGAGGTCGAGGGTTAGAGTATGCCTGAACGCTTGGTTTCGACGACATGCTTGGGAAATCTCAACGATCCGTCCTATGAACTCCTGCTTCGCCGGAAGTTGGGCGGCGTCTTTGAAGTTGACGAGCTACTGCTCGATTGGGACCAGGCTGATGTATGCGCGTTTGCGGGTGTGACGGTGCTGGGGCGCACGGTCGATGTTCGGCTGGATTCCGCTGACGGCGGTCGTCTTGCCGACGGCGACGTGCTCGCCATCGACCGTTCGGGCATGGTGCCCGTGGCGGTTGTCGTGCGCCTGCGCAGCGCCGAGGTTTATTTGGTCGAAGTTGACCGCATGGACCCGATTGCGCTCGCGCATGCGTGCTGGGAGATCGGCAATATGCACGCGCCGCTTTTTCGAGGCGACTCGGACGAGCATACCGTGCGCATGTATACGCCGGTGCAGCCTGTTTTGGGCCGCATGCTCCGGGGTGTCGAGGGCGTTCGGCTCTCGGTGGTTACCCATGAACTCGATGCGGACCGGCGCTTTGCATCGAGTGCGGCGGATGCCGTTGTGAGTATGGCTCCAGACTTTACGATCGTAAAGAAGGCGCGCGGTTAACGTGCGTATGAGCAAGACGGACTTTGAGAGGCAACTATTCAAAGTCCGTCTTACTGTTGATGAGGTGCTTTGGGGGAAAGCATATGGGTCTTGAGGGAATCAAGCTGATTGCATGCGATTTGGACGGCACGTTGCTGCATCCGGGGGAGCGCGAGCCGCGTTCCGAGGCCTTTGAGCTTATCGATGAGCTGCATCGTCGCGGTATCGTGTTTATGCCGGCGAGTGGTCGTCAATATGCGAGCTTGCGCTACCTGTTTACCCCGGTGGCCGATGAGCTCGCCTATGTATGCGAAAACGGAGCCCTGGTGATGAGCGAGGGGCGTGCCGTCGTCAAGCGTTCCATGGAGCGTAGCCTTGCTATGGATATCGCGAATGCCGTGGTTGCGTATCCCCATGCCGACGTGACCCTTTCGTGTGAGGGGCACCTCTACACCATGAGCGGCAATGATGCGTTCGTCGACCATTTGCGCTATGAGGTCCACTGCGATGTGGCGGTGGTCGACCGTCCCGAGGACATCGACGAGGACGTCATTAAGATTGCCTTCCAGACGCCCGAGGTGGATCAGCCGGCGGCCCTGGAGTATTTCGAGCGCCTTTTTAGCGACCGTGTCGACGTGATGACGTCGGGAACCGAATGGACGGACTTTATCGGTTTCGGTTCGGGCAAGGGCTCCGCGCTTGCCGATTACGGTCGTGCCCTGGGGATTTCGCCCGATGAGATGATGGCGTTTGGCGACAATGAGAACGATCGCGACATGCTTAACGTCGTGGGCCATCCCTATCTGATGGAGAGCTGCAATCCCAGCATGCGCGGTATCAACGACCGCGTCCGCTACGTGCGCACGGTCGAAGAAGAGCTGCGTCGTCTACTTGCTGAGTAGACATTTGGGATATGTCTAGAAATCTACTTTTTGCTGCAGAGTGCGGAAAGGTGGATTTTAAGGCATGTCCCAAACATCTATCGGCAGTCGGGGCAGAGACCCTCGAAGATGGTGTAGTGCGACGTGACGTGCCAGCCGATTTGCTCGGACGCTTTGGCGTCGAGCTGGGCATCGAAGGGGAGCGGTACGTCGATGACGCGGCTGCACGAGGTGCAGATGATATGTGCGTGCGGCTCGATGGTGCGATCGAAGCGGCTGCCGCCCGGCGTCTTGATCGAGAGGATTTCTCCGGCATCTGCCAAGAGATTGAGATTGCGGTAGACCGTACCGCGGCTGATTTTGTCATCCTGCGCGCGCACGACGTTGTAGATTTCGTCGGCGGTGGGATGGTTATAGCTTTGGCGCACGGCGTCAAGAACCAGCTTTCGCTGCTTGGTATTCCTTCTTTGCACCGCCATGCGCCTCGCCTCTTTTCTATCAACGGTCGTAGGTAAATGATACCGTATTTAGCACACAATACTAATAATGAGGAGTGAAACCGTCTTCATTAGCAAGTGGGGCTCGGGCCTGGGCGTCTACGAGGCGAAAACGCGTTCCCATGCGCTCGTAGGAGGCATGAAGCGTCTCGAGATGAGATAGGATGTTTGCCGGAGCTCCCTGTATCTCCATCTCGACTGAGCCGTCTTCCATGTTACGCACCCAGCCGGTGAGGGAGCGCGCCTGTGCGAGGTTGGTGTTGGTGAAGCGGAAACCGACGCCCTGGACCTGCCCCTCCCACCGCAGGAAATAGCGCTGCGGGGCGTCTTGAGTGGCCTCGTCGCTTGCGAGCACGGTGAGCCTACGGCGCAGCTCAAGCTCGACGCCAGAGGGCTTTTGGGGTTCGCGGCTGCCGCCGGTGACGCCCGAGAAAAGCTTGTCGAAAAAACCCATCGCTATGCCTGCTTGTTAGAGTCAGCGGGGAAGGCGATACCCGCCTGCTGTCGCACGGCATCCATGATACGCAGTGACACGAGCGTGACATCGCGGTAGTGGCCAAGCTCGTGGCGTCCCGCCGGGGTCTCCCAAATCTCTTCCTTGACGTTATCGATGCCGCCGATGGCGGTGATGAAGTCTGTGAGTTCGTATTCCATGGTGTTGCTCGATTTGGGCAGGTCGAGCACGCGGCCGTTATCGCCCTGTTCGCGCGGCGCCTCGGTCGCCGAGCCGCGTACGACGTCGCCGCGATAGTCGATGCGGACGTTGCGGGGCGTGGACAGATGGTCGATCTGGATAGTGCCACGCTCGCCTTCGATCTGCGAGGGCAGTAGGTCATTCGTAATTTTGGAGTGCGCGAGCTCGACGGAGATACGGCCACCGCCGTAGCTGGCGAGGATGGAACCGCAGCCATCGATGGGGCCGTGCGTGAGCTGTCGCGTGGTGGGGTCGAGCAGAGTAGCCATGCTCGTAAGGCCGGAGGGCATGCCGAAAATCTCGACCATGGGCTCGACGGTGTAGACGCCAATATCCATGAGGGAACCCGATGCCATATTGCAGTCGAAGATATTGGTGGCGCGTCCCGCGAGAATCTCGTTGTAGCGCGAGGAATACTTGCCAAAGCGCAATGAGGCGCGGCGGATGGGGGCGATTTCACCCAAGGCGTCCTCGATGGCGTGGAAGGCGGGATCGTGGAGGGGACGCATGGCCTCGAGGGCCACGACACCTGCTGCCTCGGCAGCGCGGAAGACCTCAAGCGCTTGCGCCTCGGTGGCGCAGAAGGGTTTCTCGACGATGACGTGCTTGCCACCGGCGATGCAGGCAAGGGCCTGCTCGTAGTGAAGTGCGTTGGGGCTGCCGATGTAGACGGCGTCGACGTCGGCAGCGGACGCAAGCTCGTCAAGTGCGGTGAAGTTACGCTCGCCGCCGTGCTTAGCGGTGAAGGCGGCGCCGCGATCTGCATCGCGCGAGAGCGTGCCCACAAACGCGGCTTGGTCGTTGGCGTTGACGACCTGGATAAAGTCGTCGGTAATCATGGATGTGCCGATGGTCGCTATACGCAGCATGTATCCCCCTCGTGCCGTTCGGTTTACAGGATGAGTGTAGCGCGGGAGGACACAAAAGCGTGCGAAAACGCCGTTACAGGTCGCTCTCGTTAAAGCCGGTGTCGATATCGAGGTTGCTGCCGTCGGCCGCCGTGGTGGCAAGCTCGTCGCAGCGCTCGTTGAGCTCATGGCCGGCGTGACCCTTAACCCAGATGAACTCCACTTTGTGCTTACTCTTTGCGGCAAGCAGGCGCTCCCATAGGTCGCGGTTTTTGACAGGCTGCTTGTTGGCAGTCCTCCAGCCGCGTTTTTTCCATCCGTCAATCCAGTGCTTGTTGAAGGCGTTGACGACGTACTGCGAATCGGAATGGACTTCGACGTCGCAGGGGCGGTTGAGCGCCTCGAGTGCCACGATGACCGCCATGAGCTCCATGCGGTTGTTGGTGGTCTTGGCGTAGCCGCGCGAAAGCTCAGAGGTGAAGGTCTTGCCGGCGGGGTTGGTGTATTTGAGCACGGCGCCGTAGCCGCCGCGTCCCGGATTTGATCGGGCCGAGCCGTCGGTATAGATGATGACCTTCACATGGTTCCTTTCGTTGGGTACGTTTCGCGTGAGTGACCATTGTAGCGCCATGCCCGCCGGGGGCTAGCAATCTACGATTTCTACCCCGTCTTCCGACAGTTGGTTGGCATGGATGATGCGGTTGAGCTCGTCGAGGTATTGCTGCAAGAGGGGAGAGGGCTTGCGGTCGTCATGCATGATGTAGCCCACATGCATCGTCGGGGCGTCTGCCAGGGGGATCGAGGCCATGCCCCACTGCATTTCGCTGGAGAGTACGCCGGTCGACAGCGCATAGCCGTTCGAGGTGATAAGCAGGTTGGTGAGCGTCCCGCGGTCGGATACGCGGATATTGCGGTTGCAGGGAATATAGCTAAACGGTTCCTCGGCGTAATAGAAGGAGTTCGAGGTGCCTTGCTCAAAGCTGTAGCGCGTATAGGGCGTGAGGTCGGCAAGGGACAGCTGAGGGCGGCGTGCGAGCGGGTGGCGCTCGCTAACGAAGACGTGGACCGTCGCGTCGAATAGGGGATGGAAGCTTGCACGGGCATCGGCGAAGGCCTTCTGCAGAACGCGGGCGTTAAAGTCATCCAGATACAGAATGCCGATATCGCTGCGAAACGCACGGACGTCATCAATGATCTGCGATGTGGTGGTCTCGCGCATGATGAACTCGAACTTGCTGTCGCGGCAGCGCTCGACTACGTTGACAAAGGCCTCGACCGAAAACGCGTAGTGTTGGGCCGAGATGGCAAGGCGGGCCTGAGGTGTACCGCCGTCCTCGTAGCGGGCCTCGAGCATGTCGGCCTGCTCTACGACCTGGCGTGCATAACCCAAAAGCTCGGTGCCGTCGTTGGTGAGTGCAACACCGCGGCTAGAGCGCGTAAAGATTTCGATATGAAGTTCCTGCTCCAGGCTTTTGACGGCGTTGGAGATATTGGACTGTGCGGTATAGAGGCGCTGAGCTGCGGCGTTGATTGAACCGGACTCTGCCACGGCAATCAAAAAGCGAAGCTGCTGGAGGGTCATCGGCGCCCGTCCTTTCGATAGCTATCTATAAAACCGATAACAGGCTAGCGCTTTTAAGTGATTGACCGAGGGAAACAATGCTCGTACTATTCAAAACACACAAAGGCGGTAGGTAATTAAGCCAACCACGGAACCGGGATGCGAAAGGAGGCCCGCATATGAATTGCTTACCAAGACGAATGCCGGGCTCCTGTTTGCGCCCGTCGGCGTGATCAGGAGACAGCGACTTACTTCTCTTTTTTTATTTACTTTTGTTCGATCAAGGAGATCATCATGAGCCAGTTCATTAACAACCCCGAGCACACCTTTGGTTTCGATACCCTGCAGCTGCACGTTGGCCAGGAGAGCGCCGATCCTGCATCCGACTCCCGTGCCGTGCCTATCTACCAGACCACGAGCTATGTGTTCCGCAACTCCCAGCACGCCGCCGACCGCTTTGGTCTTGCCGACGCCGGTAACATCTACGGCCGTCTGACCAACTCCACCCAGGGCGTCTTCGAGGACCGTATCGCCGCACTCGAGGGTGGCGTGGCAGGTCTTGCCGTCGCCTCCGGTGCTGCTGCCATCACCTATACCCTGCAGGCTCTTGCCCAGGCCGGTGACCACGTGGTGGCTCAGAAGACCATCTACGGTGGCTCCTACAACCTGCTGGAGCATACGCTCTCCCAGTTTGGCGTCGAGACCACGTTTGTCGATGCCCATAACCTGGAAGAGGTCGAGGGTGCCATCAAGGACAACACCACGGTCATCTACCTCGAGACGCTCGGCAACCCCAACTCCGACATCCCCAACATCGACGCCATCTCCGAGATCGCCAAGAAGCACGGTCTGCCGGTTGTCGTCGATAACACCTTCGGCACCCCGTATCTGTTCCGTCCGCTGGAGCATGGTGCCAACATCGTCGTCCACTCCGCAACCAAGTTCATCGGCGGCCACGGCACCTCGCTGGGCGGTGTGATCGTCGACGGCGGTAACTTCGATTGGAAGGCGAGCGGAAAGTACGCCCAGATCGCTGAGCCCAACCCCTCCTACCACGGTGTTTCGTTTGCCGAGGCTGCCGGTCCCGCCGCCTTCGCAACCTATGTCCGCGCTATCCTGCTGCGTGACGAGGGCGCCTGCATCAGCCCGTTCAACGCCTGGGTCCTGCTCCAGGGCACCGAGACCCTGTCGCTGCGCGTTGACCGTCATGTCGAGAACACCAAGAAGGTCGTTGAGTTCCTGGCTGGTGACAGCCACGTCGCCAGGGTGAACCACCCGAGCCTGCCTGAGCACCCCGATCACGAGCTCTATCAGAAGTACTTCCCCAACGGCGGTGCCTCGATCTTTACCTTTGAGATTAAGGGTGGCCAGGAGGCAGCTTGGAAGTTCATCGATCATCTGCAGGTGTTCTCGCTGCTCGCTAACGTGGCCGACGTCAAGTCGCTCGTCGTGCACCCGGCTACCACCACGCACTCCCAGCTCTCTGCCGAGGAGCTCGCCGAGCAGAACATCACGCCCTCCACGATCCGTCTTTCCATCGGTACCGAGAACGCCGAGGATATCATTTGGGATCTGAAGCAGGCCTTCGCCGCGCTGGACGAGTAAGGCGACTTGTGCAAGGACCCCTTGCGACTCGATAGGTATAACTGCATAAAATGCCTGCTCAAGGCGCCTGTGCGAACAATGGTTGCACAGGTGCCTTTTTTGCATAGAGAGGGTGTAAAAACAGGGTTTTTGGCACGCTTTATGCATTTGAGTTGTGGAAAACTCCTGTTAAGAGGATGTGAGTTTTACGCAATTGACGTGCGCCTTTTGAGTAAAACCGCAGGTCGCGATTTGCTCGGGGTACTATGCAGCGCGATCGAATCACACGCAGCTCAAACGCAGCAAAAACACACTACGGAGGTTTCCAGCTACATGAGGATCGATTCACGAAAACCGAAAGCCGCGGCCCTTTCCGCCGCTCTGACCGTGGCACTTTTGGTGGGCGCCGGCGCAACCGATGCCCACGCGGCAACACTATCCGATACGGTCGGATCAACGCCCTCCGAGGCGACGCTGGTGCAGCCCGTCGACTACCGCGGCGATGGTTATGGCTCTATGCAGGAGTGGAATGCCTCGATGGGGGCAAAGCGCGACTCCCTGGAGATGCGCGCTCAGATCATTATGAATATGTATGGCGACTATGCTACCGATGACGAGCGCGCTGTGCTGCAGGGTTGCATCGACGGTGCGGGTAGCCTGTTGACGATGGGGGAGGTCGACGCCAAGTCGACCGAGCTCGACGAGCTTCGCTCCACGCTTGAGGATGTCAAGCGCGAGGCGCTCGAGGCTGCCGCAGCCGAAGCAGAGGCCGCTGAGGCCGTTCAGGCATCGTATTACAACGCCGGCTCCGGCTCGTCTTACGCGTCTGCTGCGTATTACGCGAACGGCTCGGGCCTGACGCGCTCGAGCGGCGTCAATAACTATAACGGCCGCCGCGAGACTTATTACAGCAGCAACGTGTTGTATCACCACCGCACGGGCGAATGGACGCAGGATTCCGAGGGCTTTTGGCGCGATTCTGATGGTTACTACGTCGTGGCCGCGGGTGATAAGGCTCAGGGCTCCACGTTTACCGGTTCCAAGGGCGAGTGCAAGGTCTATGACTCCGGCTGCGCCGCCGGAACCACCGACTACTACACTGGCTGGTAATTTTTCTGCATCACGGATATTTGGCGGACGGGCGTCTTTACCGAGCTTTAGGGCAACGTAAGGACGCCCGTTCTATGCATGCGCTTGAGTTAACAGAGCGCTTACCGTGGCAGTACGCCGCGCATATGGGCGCGGGGCACACTAAGTCACGAGAAACAAAGTCTTTCTCGTGGAGGAAGTGGTCTTGTGAACGCTCGAGATATCGCCGTTGCCGCCGTTGCATTGACGCTTGGTTGCCTTGGTCCTACGGCCGCGCTCGTCGCGGGTATGCAGGGGTCTTGTGGGGCTGCCTCTATCGTGGTCGGTGCGTTGATCGCGGCTGCGCTGCTGGGAAGTGCGGGTGTAGTTCTTTGCCGCGATGGCGAGGACGAGGTGCCTGAGTCGCAACGCTAACTGTTGTGAGGTTGCCGCCGGTCATAGACGAAGATGAAAGCCGCCGCAGGGGAAAGGTTCCCTTGCGGCGGCTTTGCTGTTGAGTCTGTTGACGTGGTGAGCCGGGCGCTACCAGCTTGCCTCGATATCGCGGATGCGCCGATAGAGCCACTCGTTTTGCGGCACTTGGATATCGTGTTTGGCCGCGAGGCGGCAAATGGTGCCCGCGAACTCCTCGACTTCGGTTTTTCGTTGTGCGATGCGGTCCTGCGCCATCGAGGGCATACCGGTGGGGTCGATTCCCTCGATGAGGTGCACCATCTGCGTCAGGTCTGCTTCCGTCAGCTCAATGCCCTCGGCATTGGCGACCGCAAGCGTCTCTCGCATGGCGGAAACAAAGCAGCGACGCTGCTCGGAGCCCGGCTCCGTGGCGCTTCCGTAGGTCCCGCCGTAGGCCATACAGGTCTGGTTGATGCCGTCGTTGAGCATGAGTTTGGCCCACATGCGGTGCGCAATGTCGTGCTCGACGGTATGGGCGATGCCGCAGCGCGTGTAGAGCTCGTCGATTGCGGTGATGGTTGCGGGATCCGTACCGGCCGCCGCGCCAAAGCGGATTTCTCCAGTGTTGGTAAAGGTGAGCGCGCCGTTGAGGAACACGGCGTCCATGCCCTGGCAGATACCCAGGACGGTGTGCTCCCAGCCAAAGCGCTCGGCAATCTTCTGCTCGCTCGTAATGCCGTTGCACAGCGAGGCGATGAGCGTGTTAGGACCCACGACGTGCTCCATAGTCTTGAGTGCTTGGTCGAGACCGGTGGTCTTGACCGTCAGGATGACCAGATCGGCGGGCGTTGCCTCGCTGGCGCGGACGGACGTGAGATCGCAGGGCTTGCCGTTGACGGTGAGCGCGTCGTTCGCATGGCGCTCAAAACGGGCGTCGTCCATGACGTATTCGACGGCATCGTTGCCGAGTGCCTGGGCGATCATGCTGCCGTAGAGTAGCCCGACGCCGCCCTTGCCGATAAAGGCGACTTTGTTGATCTGCATATGAATCATCTCCCCATATAAAAGTCGCCCGCGTGGGGGCGCCTGATGGATTGTATGCTGCCAGGGTGATTGGTGGGTGCGCGGGGCGGCTGTTATAAAAAAGAAACGTTTGCCTGGACGCTACGCTGCAGGGCAGACCGCAAAGACATGCGCGTGGTCATGCCCGGCTCCTTTCATCGGGCTTTTTGCTGATGTTAAAGCGGTGCCGTGACAGCTCGATTTCTGCTGCGTTACGATACGTTCTCGATTGCGATTCCACGATGTTTCGGCTGCGTGACCATTGTGTTTCGCCTTGCCGGGGCGCTGATGGCGAAGGGAGGGGCCGTGCAATATCGCGTTGACCCCAAAAGCGGCAACCGTATCTCGGCGTTGGGTCTGGGCTGCATGAGGTTTCCCGGTGCGCCGGGACGTCCGGATGCGAAGACAGCCGATGCCATCATTTCCCGTGCGGTGGAGCAGGGGATTAATTATCTGGACACCGCGTACCTCTATCCCGGTAACGAGGCGTGCGTGGGCGCCTCGCTTGAGCGCTTGGGGCTGCGTGACCGGGTGTTGCTGGCGACCAAGTTGCCGCATGCTTCGTGCAAGTGCGCGGAGGATTTCGACCGGTTCTTCGATGAGCAACTGCGGCGCCTGCGGACCGACCATATCGACTATTACCTCATGCATAACATTACCTCGCCCGCCCAGTGGGAACGTGTGGTGGCATTGGGCATTGAGGACTGGATCGCGTGTCAAAAGGCGGCGGGGCGCATTCGCCAGATTGGTTTTTCGTACCACGGCAGCGCGGTGGATTTCCTGACGATGCTTGACGCATATGACTGGGATTTTTGCCAGATACAGTACAACTATGCCGGCGAGCGTTACCAAGCGGGAACGGCAGGACTCATGGCGGCTGCGGAGCGCGGGCTCGCGGTGTTTGTGATGGAGCCGCTGCTGGGCGGGCGTTTAGCGGGCAAGCTGCCGCCACGGGCCCGCGCTGTGCTCGATAGTGCCCGTGACCCGCATTTGCGCACTCCTGCCGCCTGGGGTCTTTCGTGGGTGTGGAATCATCCTCAGGTGACGATGCTGCTTTCGGGTATGACCGATATCGCGCAGGTGGATGAGAATTCGTCACTGGCAGACCTCGCGTTGCCGAATTCGATGACTGCCAACCAGCTCGACACGATTGCGCGCGTGTTGATGGAGTTTGAGAAATCGAACCGTGTGCCCTGCACGGGATGCGGCTACTGCATGCCATGCCCCAAGGGTATCAACATTCCCGGCTGCTTTGCCGCCTACAACGCGAGCTATGCGCACAGCTGGTTTACGGGGCTGTCGCAATACTTTACGGCGAGTGCGGTGCGCACGAGCGAGCCCAAGCTCGTGAGCAATTGCGTCAAGTGCGGCAAATGCGCGCGCCACTGCCCACAGCACATCGATATTCCCGAGCGTCTCGACGATGTGCGCCGACGTTTCCAGCCTGGTCCCGTGACGGCGGTGCTTAAGGCCTTCGGCAAAACGCGCTCCTCATGACCCTTTTATAACTTGCGGTGGAATAGTTCCTGTTTGCGGCAGAATAGGGGCCAAACAGGAACTATTTCACCGCAACTGAAGGGGGCTGTCGTGGGTCATCGGGATTCATGTGATGATTTGCGTGAGGTTTGTTGGGGCGTTTTGGGCGCTGGACACATTTCGCATCGATTTGCATCGTCGCTCAAGGAGGTGGACGGGGCACGGCTTGTGGCTGCCGCCGGCCGCACTCCTTCGCATGTTGAGGAGTTTTGCAGGGCGTTTTCGATTGATGCCGCGCACAGTTATGCCACGGCTGACGATAGCGGCGATGTGGCTTATGATGCGCTGATTGCCGACCCCGATGTCGACGCAATCTACTTGGCTCTTCCACATGGCATGCATGCGCATTGGGTCTGTCGGGCACTGCGCGCGGGAAAGGCCGTGCTGTGCGAAAAGCCGGCCGTTTTGAGTGAGGAAGAGGCTCTCTCGATTGCCTCCACCTCTCGTGAGCGCGGCGTGCTGTTTATGGAGGCGATGAAGAATCGGTTTTGCCCGATGCGCACTCGCGTGAAGGACTTGCTTGCGTCGGGTGAGCTTGGCCGTATTGTCTCGATTGAAAGCGTGCAAAAGCTCGATTACGGCGAGCCTCCTTCGGGCTATCTGCTTGATTCGTTGCAGGGCGGCTGTCTATATGACATGGGCTGCTATGCGGTCGGTTGGTTTGAGGATTTGCTCGCGGGCGCGTGCGAGGTTTCATCCCGTGAAGTTCGCTGGCGTGACGTATCAGGCGGCCGCGTCGATTGGGCCGACGAGATCCGTATGAGCGTCGGCGGTATACCCATTCATATGGTGTGCGACGGCAAAGCAACATATGAAAGCCGCTTAACGATTGTCTGTGAGC
>UQPP01000042.1 GCA_900543025.1 uncultured Collinsella sp. | reverse complement strand
GACGGAAAGCACATTAAGTGCTTTCCTTTGCGTGCGGAACTCGCGACAAACTTAATATATTTCGCCGCCCCTCTGCCAAGCTCGGGAGACGACACGTTGATGTCTGCTTAACTCTGCTCGCTCAGCTAATTACTTTGTTGGGGATCCACAATTTGTTGCAAGGTGAACTTGCATCGGGGCGTATCGTCCTCTTCTCGCGTATCGTCAAAATCGAAGACCATGATGGCGCAGTTGGGGAGTTTTGCTGGGAGCTCGAAGCCATCTGGAGCGGCGGCTCTAATGAATTGGCGGCTGGCGCTGCCGTGGCTTACTGCTAGTAGGGTTTCGATGCCCTCGGCTCCCATGAGATTGGTGAGGGTGGCTACCATGCGTTCTTGCAACGCTTTGCTTCCCTCTCCTCCAAAGGGGACCAGATCTTCGCCTGGATCCCAGACGTCGGTGGGCAGCGCGTCGTGCGGGCCTTCCTCGAAGGTTCCATAGCAGCGCTCGATGATGCCTTCGCAGGACTCAACTGCTGCGTCCGGGCCAAGAAGTTCGGTTGCAACGAGCTGAGCTGTGTCCATGGCTCGGCCTAAGGGCGAAGAGACCACTTTGTCGGGGACAACGCCGTGGGCTTTGAGCCATGCGGCTGCCATTCCCGCTTGTTTGCGGCCAAGGTCGGTCAGCGGTGAATCGCAGCGGCCCTGGACCAGCTTTTTGACGTTGAACTCCGTCTGACCGTGGCGGAGCAGATACAGCCTCTTCATATTCTCCCCTTCTGTATAACTTGCTTTGCCGGCACAGCCCTACTCGTGGGTATGCCCTACGTAGTCTTCGTCGATCGTAATCTTGGCAATCGACTTGGGATATTCCGATTCGACCCTCTGGGCCAGCGTTTGCTTGAGCTCATCGGCCCCCATGTCCAAATCCGAGGGTCGCACGCAGTCAAAGATCACATTGGTGTGCGTGGGGCCCGGCACGCAACGCAGATCGTGAATCGAAAGGCGGCTATCGACCTCTTGGGCCATGGCGTTGATGCGCAGGCGCATGCTCGCCACCTTTGAATCGTCGGTCACGATGGGATCGTAATGGAGCGTGACGATCATGCCATCCTCGTCCCTAAACGACTGCTCGATGTTATCGAGCGTGTCGTGACTTTCCAGCGGGCTGGCCTCGGCCGCCATCTCGGCGTGCGCACTTGCGAACTTCCTGCCCGGACCGTAATCGTGAACCATCAGGTCATGAACGCCCAAAACGCCGGGATAGCTCATGATCTTGTCTCGGATGTGCTTGACCAACTTGGGATCGGGCGCCTGGCCCAAAAGCGGGCTCACCGTATCTTGGATAAGCTCAAAGCCGCTCCAGCCAATATAGGCGCCAACGGCAAGTCCAACCCAAGCATCAAGATTGATGTGCGTCACCTGGGAAACAATCGCGCACGCCAACACAGCACCCGTAGCAAGGACATCATTCTTAGAATCCTGAGCGGTCGCATGCAGTGTCTCGGACTCAATGCGGTCACCGAGCTTTTGGTTGAGGGCCGCCATCCAGAGCTTTACGGCCATCGAAAGCACTAGAACTGCCACCAGGGCAAGCGAAAACTCGACAGGCTCGGGGTGGATGACGCGTTCAACCGAGGACTTCACCAACTCAACGCCAATCAGCAGCACGAGCGCCGCCACGACCAGACCCGAGAGATACTCGTAGCGACCGTGGCCGTAAGGATGCTCGGGGTCGGCCGGCTTGCTCGCCAGCTTAAAGCCCAGCACGCTCACGATATTCGAGCTGGCATCGGACAAGTTGTTCATGGCGTCCGCCACAATCGAAACCGATCCCGACAGCACGCCAATTGCGCCCTTCGCAGCACAAAGTGCAACATTAGCGAGAATACACACCACGCCCGTCAACGTGCCCACGCGCGCACGGTCACCCTGCGCACGACGAACAATCCACTCGACCATCTATATCCGCCCCCACGGCACTACCCATATATCTATTGCTCAAACGGATTGTAGTGTAGCCACTTTGTCCCCCAGATACAAAAGGCCGCAACCCACACGAGCCGCGGCCTTGGAACATGACAATGGAATCGTCCTTTTGTCGCACAGGTCTATGCGCTTGCTTCAGCAGCGCTCACCACTGTTTCGGGCGAATCGGCTTCGTCTTCTGCCGTCTGCTCCTTCGTCGGCACCACGCCAAAGCAGTAGCTCAGCGCCGCAGACACCGCAAATGCCGTGCCGCCGGCAGCGCAGCACCACAGCAGGTTCGAAATACCGCCCGTGGCAAAGCCAATGACCATGAGGACATTCGTCATGCCGATGGTATAGGCCGTAACGTGGCCCACGGCCGCAACAAGGCCTCCGACGGCGCCGCCAATGGCCATGCACGTCAGGCACCTGCCATATTTAAAGCCGCAACCGTACAGCGCCGGCTCGCTTACGCCGCCAAGCACGCCCGAGATTGAATAGCCCAGCATGAGCGCCTTCTCGTCCTTATTCGCAATGCGAAGCGCAGCGCCAAAGGGCATGCCCCAAACAGCGAACGTTGCCATTGTCGCGGCGATCAGGATGCACGAATCCGTTCCCACACTCATAAACTGCGCGTACGCAAGCGATAGGACAACATTGCTGACGCCCGCGATCTTTAGGAACTCCCAGCCAGCGGCAAGCCCCATAAGCGTGAGCAGCGACACGATGCCACCGGAATTGCCAAGCATAAACATAAGCTGGCCCAACAGCATGCCCAGATAGCTGCCCGCCGGCGCCGTAATGCACAGCGAAACCGGAACCATGACAAGCATGGTTGCAAACGGAACGAACGAAAACGCCACGGCCTTAGGGATAACGCGCTTAAAGAAACACTCCACTCGCCATAGCACGGGCACCGAGATGAGAACCGGAATAACAGTCGTCGTGTAATCGTTGACCGGCGCGAGAAGCAGACCATACACGGAAGTCATCGATGCCCCCGTCGTCGAGGCGGCATCAACGAGCTTAAGCAGATCGGGTGCAATCAATACGCCGCCCAGCATCATGCCCAGCTGCTCCGAGCAACCGAGCTGGCGGGCGGCCGCCCAACCAAGATAAATGGGCAAAAAGTAGTAGCCGGCGTTATAGAGCCAACTGTAGAACAGGCGATAGATTTCGGAATCGGCAGACCACAGGCCCAGCATGCCCTCGCCCATAATGACGGCGACGGTGCGGAACAACGCCGCGCAGACAATAAACGGCAGCGCCGACATCATGCTTTTGGACAGATAGTCCACCACGGCCATGGCGTTTGATGAAACCGTCGTTGCAAACGTGGTGTTGGAAACTTGTGACATGGAACGCCTTTCCCAATGTGACATGCGGGCTGCCCCTTTGTCACATCGTGCGGTACTGACCGATTGCGCGGTACTTTTCGTAGCGGAGGTTTGTGAGGGTCGCCTCGTCGAGCTGCCCAAGCGTATCGAAGGCATCAAATGCCGAGGACATGACGGCACCGGCGATCTCCTCATGCGACAGGCCCCTATCGTCAACAATGCCGTCGATGATGCTGAGCGCCAACAGATCGGGAGCCGTGAGCTTCAGCGCCTCGGCGGCCTCATTCGCGCGGTCGGTATCCTTCCACAGGATCGACGCACAGGCCTCGGGACTCACGACCGAATAGGCCGAGCTCGAGAGCATCAGGATGCGGTCGGCCACGGATAGCGCCAGCGCGCCACCAGAGCCGCCCTCGCCCGTCACCACCGAGACAATCGGCGTCTTAAGGCCGCTCATCTCCATGAGATTCTGGGCAATCGCCTCGCCCTGGCCGCGCTCCTCGGCACCGATGCCGCAAAACGCGCCCGAAGTATCGACCAGGCACAGAACCGGTCGACCAAACTTTTCGGCCTGGCGCATAAGGCGACGCGCTTTGCGGTAGCCCTCGGGATGTGCCATGCCAAAGTTGCGACGCATGCGCTCTTTGGTCGTGGTGCCGCGCTCGATGGCGATGACCGTTACGGAGCGCCCGTCTTTCCAGCCAATGCCAGCCACCACAGCGGCGTCGTCGCCAAAGTAGCGGTCGCCGTGCAGCTCCACAAATCCATCCAGGCCCAGCGAGATCATCTCGCCTGCCGTGGCGCGATCTGCCGAGCGGGTCTGTTTGACAATCTCGAGCGCGGTTTTTGGTGCGGCCGAGCGCTTGAACAAGTGTCCCAACTTTTTGCCGCGGCGACCCGTATGCACAATCTCGTGCGGTGCCCCCAGGCCGGGCACGTGCCCTTCGTGCAGCGCCAGCAGCTCGCCCACCGTGAGCGTAATCTCGCCACGCGGAACGACAGCATCGCAAAAACCGTGCTCGAGCAAAAACTCGGAGCGCTGGAACCCCTTGGGCAGGCGCTTATGCATGTTCTGCTCGATCACGCGCGGACCGGCAAATGCCGTCAGGGCATCGGGCTCGGCCAGGATAATGTCGCCCTCCATGGCAAAGCTCGCGGTTACGCCTCCGGTCGTGGGGTCGGTGAGCACTGTGATATACAGGCCGCCCGCCTCGCTGTGGCGCCTAACCGCCGCAGAAATCTTGGCCATCTGCATAAGCGATGTCACGCCCTCCTGCATGCGCGCACCGCCCGAAACGGTAAAGCCGACAACTGGCAATCCCAGCTCGGTCGCACGCTCAAATGCGCGACAGATCTTCTCGCCCACCACGGAACCCATCGAGCCCATCATAAAGTTGGCGTCCATAAAGAAGAGCGCCGCATCGCAACCGCAGATTTTGCCCCTGCCGCACACAACGGCATCGCACTCGCCCGAACGCTCGCTCACGCTCTTGAGCTTGTCGGCATAGCCGGGAAACGAGAGGAAGTCCTCCGACGCCAGATTGGCATCCCATTCCTCAAACGTGCCCTCGTCAACCGTCATGCGCATACGGTCGCGCCCGCTCACGCGAAAATGCTTGCCGCAACGAGGGCAGACCTCAAGGTTGTCGTGCAGGCGCGCCTCATCGATCACACGACGGCACTCCGGGCACTTGATAAACACGTGGCGCGCGGGAAACTCGGCGCACGACTCGGTCATCGGCCCCTCGAGGACGTTGACCGTCTTCGCTTTTCTATTCATCAGCATAGAGATGCCCCATCAGATCGGTGTGGTACATGCCCGACAAGAACTCATCGTTTGCCAGCACGTCGAGCTGCAGTTCGCTGTTTTCGCTCACGCCCTCAATCACGAGCTCGCCCAGGGCCGAGCGCATCTTGCGAATGGCGCCGTCACGCGTGGGCGCACACACGATGAGCTTGCCAAGCATGGAGTCGTAGTACGGCGGAACTTTCGCACCGGTAAACATGGCGGAATCCCAGCGCACGCGCGGACCACCCGGCACACGCAACGCGGTGACCGTTCCGCATGACGGCAGAAAGTCCGGCGTTTCGGCATTGATGCGGCACTCCATGGCGTGGTTGCGGACCGGCATGTCCTCCTGCTCAAAGGGCAGAGGCTGGCCGGCTGCCACGCGCAGCTGCCACTTGACCAAGTCGGTATCGGTCACAAACTCCGTAACCGGATGCTCCACCTGCAAGCGCGTGTTCATTTCCATAAAGTAGAAATTGCCGTCGTCCGAATACAGGAACTCGATGGTACCGGCTCCTTCGTAGCCGACGGCACGAGCCAGGTCACGCGCTGCCTTGTGCATGCGAGCACGAATGTCGTCGTGTCCGTCGAGGCACGGCGCGGGGCTCTCCTCGATTAGCTTTTGGTTGCGCCGCTGCACCGAGCACTCGCGCTCGCCGAGCGAAAACACATGGCCCTGCTTATCGGCCATAATCTGCACCTCAACGTGATGCGCCGGCGCGACGAACTTCTCCATGTAGCACTCGCCGTCGCCAAAAACGGCCTCGCCCTCGGCACGCGCCTCGATGAACGCCTTTGCCGCATCTTCCACGCGCTCGACCTTGCGAATGCCGCGACCGCCGCCACCTGCACGCGCCTTAATAAGCACGGGGCAGCCAATGCGCTCGGCCTCGGCCGTCGCCTCCTCGGGGCTTTTGAGCAAATCGCAGCCCGGTACGATGGGCACGCCCGCCGCGGCAGCCGTTCGACGTGCGGCGTCCTTGTCGCCCATGCTGTCGATCACCTTGGCCGAAGGACCGACAAACGTCAGGCCATACTTGTCGCAGTCGCGCACGAAGCTCGCCTTCTCGGAAAAGAAGCCATAGCCGGGATGGATCGCCTTTGCTCCCGACTTCACGGCACAGGTGAGCACAGCATCGTCGTTGAGGTAGCTCTCGGCAAGACGCGGGCCGCCGATGCAATACGCCTCGTCGGCAAGCTGCACGTGCAGCGCGTCCGCATCGGCCGTGGAATAAACGGCGACGGTCTTGATGCCCATATCGCGGCACGCGCGGATAACACGGACCGCGACTTCTCCGCGGTTGGCGATGAGCACTTTGTCGAACATGAAGCCTTCCTTAACTTTCGTGCATGAGTGCAAAAGACATATCAGCGCGGCAGCAAACCTCACCGTTGACGCTTGCAGTACCCGTCGCAAAGCGGAACGGCCCGCGCGCACGCGTGATGGTGCACACCAGATCAACCGTGTCGCCCGGGCGCACCGGACGCTTAAAGCGCACCTTGTCCAGACTCGTGTAGAACGGCGTCGCGCCGCGCGCTTCCTCGTCGCCCATCAGCAGCACGCAGCAGTTCTGGGCGAGCATCTCGCACTGAATCACGCCGGGGACGACCGGGTTTCCCGGAAAATGCCCCTGCAAAAAGTACTCCTCGCCCGTAATCGTGATCTTGCCGTGGGCCTCGTCGCCCACCAGCTCGGCTTCGTCGAGCAAAAGCATCGGCTCGCGATGCGGCAACAGCTTCTTGAGCTCTTCTTTGTTCATGGATATCACCTATCCGATCCTCATGAGGCAGCTGCCAAACTCCACGAGGTCGCCGTCGGCCACGCAGATCTCGAGCACCTCGCCGTCTGCCTCGGCCGTCACCTCGTTGAGAACCTTCATGGCCTCGATGATGCAGAGGGTCTCGCCGGCCTTGACCTTAGAGCCCACGTGCACAAACGGCTCGTCGCCCGGCGCCGGGGCAGCATAGAAAACGCCGACCATGGGAGCGGTCACCTCGGTGCCCTTGGGCTCCGGTGCGGCGGCAGGTGTCTGCGCGGCGGGCTCCGGTGCGGCAGGCGCAACTGTGGGAGCTGCAACTGGAGCGGCCATAGCGCTCGGCATGGGCATGGGCACGGCAACCGGCTGTGCGGCGCTCGCGCGCTCGAGTTCGACCGCGGTGCCATCGGGCTCCTCAACGCGCACGCGCGTGAGGCCGCGGTCCTCCATCACATCGGCTATCTCGGCAAGTCTTTTGGAATCCATGCTCTAGCTCCTCGTATATCTACGCAGCGCGATGGCGGCGTTGTGCCCGCCAAAGCCTAGGTTGGTCGAAAGCGCCCAGGTAAGGTCGGCGCGAACCGCGCGATTGGGCGTGTAGTCAAGATCGCAGGCGGGATCGGGTGTGTGGTAGTTAATGGTCGGCGGCACCACGCCCTGCTCGAGCGCCATGGCGCAAGCCATGACCTCGATGGCACCCGTGGCGCCGATCATATGGCCGGTCATCGACTTGGTCGACGAGACATGTGCGGTGCGCGCCGCGTCCTCGCCGAGCGCACGCTTAATGCCCGCCGTCTCGGACGAATCGTTGAGCTTGGTCGATGTGCCGTGGGCGTTGATGTAGAGGCCCTCGGAAGGCTTGACGTCGCCCTCGGCCACTGCCATCGATATCGCACGGGCGATACCTGCCGCATCCGGGTCGGGACTCGTGATGTGGTAGGCGTCATCGGTGTTGCCGTAGCCCACGACCTCGGCGTAAATGTGCGCACCGCGGGCCCGTGCATGCTCCATGCCCTCGAGCACGAGCACGCAGGCGCCCTCGCCCATCACAAAGCCGTCGCGGTCTGCATCGAACGGGCGGCAGGCCGTCGCGGGATCGGGGTTGGTGGTCAATGCACGGCAGGACGTAAAGCCCGCAACAGCATCGGGGATAATGGCGGCCTCGGCGCCGCCCGCGAGGATCGCGTCGGCATAGCCGTGCTTGATGGCGCGGAACGCCTCGCCCACCGCATGGGCAGAAGTCGCGCAGGCGGTCACGACGGGCAGAGTCGGGCCCTTTGCCTTATGGCGAATCGCAATGTTGCCCGAAGCCATGTTGGGAATCATCATCGCAATCATGTAGGGCGATGCGCGACGAGGCCCGCGATCGGCAATCGTGTGGACGTTGTCGACAAGCGTCTGCATGCCGCCCACGCCCGAGCCCACATAGACACCCAGGCGATCGCGATCGACCGCGCCCTCAACATCGAGGCCCGCATCGTGCATGGCCTCGTCCGACGCTGCCAGGGCAAACTGAACGCAGGGGTCCAGGTGCTTGGCGTCACGCTTGCCAAAGTACTCGTTGCCGTCAAAGCCCTTGACCTCGGCCGCCACCTTGACGGCAAACGCATCGGTATCGAAGTGCGTGATCGGGCCGATGCCGCACGTGCCGGCACACATTGCCGCCCAGGTGGCAAGCGCGGTGTTGCCGAGCGGCGATACGGCACCGATGCCGGTGATTGCAACTCTCTGTTCCATCATGGTCTCCTCATCCAAGCCGTTGTGTGGCTCTGGTTTCTACATCGCCATTCCGCCGTCGACGCGTACGACCTCGCCCGTAATGTAGGCAGCCGCATCGCTCGCCAAAAAGCGCACCACGCCGGCCACTTCCTCGGGCTGCGCCATACGCTTTAGGGGAATCTGCTCCTCGGTTGCCGCGCGAACCTTCTCCGAGAGCTTTGCCGTCATATCCGTCTCGACAAACCCGGGGGCAACTGCGTTCACTCGTACGCCGCGGGGCGCAAGCTCACGCGCTACTGCCTTGGTCAGGCCAATCACGCCCGCCTTGGAGGCAGCGTAGTTGGCCTGCCCGGCATTGCCCATCAGGCCCACGACCGAGCTCATATTGACGATGCAGCCGCCACGCTGGCGCATAAAGGTCTTGGTGAGCGCGCGTGTTGTATTGAACGTGCCCTTGAGATTGACATCGAGCACGCGATCGAAGGCATCGTCGCCCATGCGCATAAGCAGCCCATCGCGAGTGATCCCGGCGTTATTGACGAGCGCCCAAATCGAACCAAAGTCGTTGAACACGGCCTCGATGCACGCATTGACGGCATCGGGGTCGGCCACATCGCATTGATACGCGCGAGCTGTGGCACCAGCGGCCTCGCAGGCTTCGCACGTCTCGCGCGCCGCATCGACGCTACCGGCATAGACGACGGCGATATCAAAGCCGTCCTCCGCCAGGCCAACCGCACAAGCGCGGCCGATACCACGCGAGCCGCCCGTGATCAGTGCCACGCGACGTGAATCGTTGCGCTCGAGCGCGCCGTTGTTCAAGTTGCCCATGTCATTCCTTTCGGGTTACAGCCCTGTGGGCTATGCGAGCTCGTCGGCAATAGCTGCGACCTGCTCGGCTGTTTCGCACGAATACACGCGAACGTCGCTCAACGTACGCTTGACCAGGCCGGACAGCGTTTTGCCAGGGCCAACCTCAATAAACGTGTCGATGCCTTGATCCTGCAGAGCATGCAGCGTGTCGACCCAGCGCACGGCATGGCTCACTTGGTTGGCCAAGACATCCGATGCTGCTCGCGGATCCGCCGGATAGGGCGCCGCCGTCATGTTTGCCATGACCGGAATCAGCAGCGGAGACGGCGCGTGGCCGTCTTGGATATACGTCGCCAGCCCCTCAGTCGCCTCTGCCATATAGGGGCTATGAAATGCACCCGACACCGCGACTTTCATAGCGCGGCCGCCAGCCTCTTTTACTAGGTCGTCGAGCGCCTGCAGCGCCTCGGGCGCTCCGGCCACAACCATCTGCTGCGGGCTGTTGTAGTTGACCGGCCAGCAGTCCTCGCCGGCCTGCGCAGTCAGGTTCTCGACTTGCGCCGCATCGAGCTTGATGACGGCGCGCATGCCGCCCGGATGGCGCTCGGCAGCCGCGGCCATCAGCGCCGCGCGCTCGCACACGAGCTCAAAGCCCGCTCGCGTATCGAACGCCCCCGCAAAGGTGAGCGCAGAGACCTCGCCCAGCGAAAATCCCGCACAGGCGGCAGGCACCACGCCGCGCTCGCGCAGGGCGGCAGCCGCTGCCAGGTCGTGAACGAACACGCACGGCTGCGTGTTCTCGGTCTGCGAGAGCTCCTCCTTGGAGGCGCTCCGGCACTGCTCGCTGGTTCCCGGACGCACCTCGTCGGCGATCGCGAACACCTCGGTAGCTGCCGGCGATGCCTCGATGAGGTCGACACCCATCGCGGGGTGCTGGGCGCCCTGGCCGGCAAACAGAAACGCTACGCTACCCATGCGCACGCACCCTTCAGGACGTGCTCGGCGCCATCGACCAGATCGTCGACGATTTCGCGCGCGCTCTGGCGCTCGTTCACCATGCCGGCAATCTGTCCGCACAGATACGAACCCTCTTCGTAATTGCCGTCCTTGGCGGCCTTGCGAAGGGCACCCGTGCCCATGGCCCCGAGTTCCTCGACACTTACGCCCGCCGCCTCACTTTTGGCGTAGGCATTGGTGAAGGGGCTCTTAAGCGCACGCACCGGATGTCCCGTCGAACGGCCAGTCGCGCGCGTCGAGGTGTCTCCCGCCTTGAGCACCAGCTCTTTGTATTGCTCGGAGACGGTGCACTCATCGGCAACGAGAAAACGCGTGCCCACTTGGACGCCAGCGGCGCCAAGCATAAAGGCGGCCGCCACACCGCGGCCATCGGCGATGCCGCCAGCCGCAACCACGGGAATATCGACCGCATCGACGACCTGCGGGACAAGTGCCATCGTCGAGGTCTCGCCAATATGGCCGCCCGATTCGGTGCCCTCGGCAACAACCGCCGTAGCTCCACGACGCGCCACGAGGCGCGCCAACGCCACCGAAGCAACGACCGGGATGACCTTGATGCCAGCCTCGTTCCACGCCTTCATGTACTTGGTGGGATTGCCGGCACCGGTCACCACTACGGGCACCTGCTCATCAATCACCACTTGTGCGACCTCGTCGACAAACGGGCTCATGAGCATAACGTTGACGCCAAAGGGCTTATCCGTCTTGGCGCGCAGCTCATGAATCTGGTCGCGCAGCCAGTTTGCGTCGGCATTCATGGCCGCGATAATGCCTAAGCCGCCTGCCTCGGACACAGCAGATGCCAACGAGGCGTCGGCAATCCAGGCCATGCCACCCTGGAACACGGGCTTTTCGATGCCGAGCAAATCGCAGAGAGGAGACTTGAGCATCACTACTTCTCCAATGCCGCCTCGACCGTATCGACGAACTCGCCAACCGTCTTGGGGTTCTCCTCGGTATCGAGCTCAATGCCAAACTCGTCCTCGACGGCAACGAGGATCTCGACGGTACCCAGGCTGTCGAGGCCAATCTCCTCGAGCGTGGACTCGGGCTTCATCTCGACATCGTCAAGACCGGCGGTCTCGCGGATAACGTCGCAAACGCGCTCGAAGGTCTTCTGATCTGCCATGGTAGTTCTCCTTTGTTTGTGCCCTAGGGGCGTTTTTATTTCCTATGTGCGACTACTTCCAACGAAGCAGATAGCCACCTATATCCAGGCCGGCGCCAAATCCAACGAGGGCGATGGTGTCGTCCTCATTCAGTGCGTCGGTACGTGCCAGCCGGTCAAGCGCAAAGGGAATGCAGGCGCTCGAAATGTTGCCGGTCTCGCGTAGCGTTCGAACCACGCGCTCGTCTGGCACGCCGAGACGCTTGACCGCCTGACTCAGGATTCGTTCGTTAGCCTGATGGAATACAAAATGATCGATGTCTTCGACCGAAATGCCCGCATCGCTCGCAAGCTTATGGACCGTGTCGCAGATGGCGTTGACGCCGAACTTGAACACGCGGCGACCATTCATGGACAGCACGCTCGCGCTATCTGCGGAGTCCTTAAACGGCGAGGTGCCGACCAGACCGGGAACGCGCAACGTCTCGACGTCGGGCGCCGTCGAAAGCTCAACGGCAAGGGGGTTGTCTCCCCCAGCCCCTATCACTGCAGCGCCCGCGCCGTCGCCAAAGAGCACGCAGGTGGCACGGTCGGTCCAGTCGAGCGCGCGCGTCATCTGCTCGGCAGCAACGACAAGCACGCGCTCGGCACGGCCGCGGGCGATATAGCCCTCGGCGACATCGAGCGCAAATACGAAGCCGGCGCAGGCCGCCGAGACATCGAAGGCAGGGCACGTCGCGCCTAGTCGCTCAGCAACGGCACACGCCTCAGCGGGAACAAGGTGGTCACCCGTCGTCGTCGAGCAGACGATCAGATCCAGCTGGCTCGCGTCGATTCCGGACACCTGGAGTGCCCGCTCGCTCGCCGCTACAGCAAGGTCGTCAAGTAACTCGGTGGTGCAGACATGGCGGCTCTTGATACCGGTGCGGGTAAAAATCCACTCATCCGAGGTATCGAGGAACTCAGACAGCTCGTCATTGGAGACACTGCGCTTAGGAAGCGCCGAGCCTGTTCCAAGAATCGTGAAACCCATCACTAACCTCCTTTGAGTTGTTGACGTGTTTACATCGACCAAGAGAGGATAGCGCATTTCAGTCGTTGTTGACGTGTTAACATTAAATTGTCCAAATGCGACAAAGGCTTCACATTGTGTCTATCTCTCGACACCATTGCGCGATTGCCTTATTAACTTAGGAGGTAGCAGCCGTTATGGATGCCAAATTAACGATCGTCGACGTAACCGGATCGACCAACGATGACCTGCTCGAGGCAGGAAAACAGGGTGCGCCGCACGGCACAGGACTTGCCGCCCGCGCGCAAACGGCAGGACGCGGCCGGCGCGGCCACAAGTGGGATTCAACCGCCGGCAACCTATTGCTTTCGATTGTCCTGCGTCCATGCGTTAATCCCGCAAAGTACTCTGGTCTTGCCGCCGTCAGCGGCCTAGCGGTGCTCGAAGCACTCGAAAAGCAGGGTCTTGCAAACGAGATTGGCCTCAAATGGCCCAACGACCTGGTCGCGCGAGGACGCAAGCTCGGCGGCATTCTGGTCGAGGCCGCACGCGATAACGAAGGCAAACCTTTCGCCGTCTGCGGCATTGGTGTCAACGTAAACTACACGCCCCAAGAGGTGCCCGATGGCGGCCTGGCGGCAATTGGCCTCTCGGACCTCAACGAGAGCGTTCCCGCCGTCGACATGCTCCTCGATGAGGTCTATCACGCAGTTATAGACGCTGTAGATAGCTGGGCAGAGCGCCTCAACGCCAAGGAAGAAGACGCCGGTCCGCTCGCGCCCGTCCACGACGAATATATCGCTCACCTCAATTGGATCGGGAAGCACGTTATCGCCCGCTCCCCCGCTGGAGACGAGCTGGCACGAGGCATATTTAGAACGGTCGACGATTGCGGCCGCGCATGCATTGAGACCGAGAGCGGCTTGTGCGTCTTCCACTTCGAAGAAGCATCCTTGCGCCCCCTGAGCGAATAGGGCGCCGCAGCCGCCGGCTCGGCAGACGAATTCGCTATCCCAAAATCTAAACTCAAAACAAAAGGGCCCCGCTACCGTAACGGCAGCGGGGCCCTTTAAGCTATGAGCGATATCGCTTAGAGCTTGATGTCGATGTCGACGCCAGCGGGGAGGTCGAGACGCATGAGCGAATCAACGGTGCCCGAGGTGGGGTCGAGGATGTCGATGAGGCGCTTGTGGGTGCGCATCTCGAACTGCTCACGGGAGTCCTTGTTCACGTGCGGCGAGCGGATAACCGTGTACAGGTTGCGCTCGGTGGGCAGGGGGACAGGACCGGAAACGCGAGCGCCGGTCTTCTGAGCGGTCTCGACGATGAGCTTCGCGGACTGATCGACGACCTCGTGATCATAGCCCTTGAGGCGAATGCGGATCTTCTGGGTAGCCAACTTAAACCTCCAAAGAGTGCGAGAGATGCTCTCGCGGATTACGTAACAGGGAGCTCGAACTTAGGCGTTCTTGCTCATGACCTCGTCCACAATGGACTTGGGCGCGGGCTCATAAGAGTCGAACTGCATCGTGTAGGATGCACGGCCCTGGGTCTGGGAGCGAAGGTCGGTAGCGTAACCGAACATCTCGCCCAGCGGCACCTTGGCACGGATGAGCTTGCTGTTCTTGCGATCCTCCATGCCCTCGATCTTGCCGCGGCGACCGGAGAGGTTGCCCATAACGTCGCCCATGTACTGCTCGGGGGTCTCGACCTCGACAGCCATGATCGGCTCGAGCAGCTGCGGATCGGACTTCTTGAGGGCGTCCTTGATAGCCATGGAACCGGCGATCTTGAAGGCGGCCTCGGAGGAGTCGACCTCGTGGTAAGAACCGTCGAACAGGGTGACCTTGACGTCGAGGACCGGGAAGCCGGCGATAACACCGGTGTTCAGGGCCTCCTGGATGCCCTTGTCGATGGACGGGATGTACTCCTTGGGCACGACGCCGCCGACGATAGCGTTGACGAACTCGTAGCCGAAGCCCTCCTCCATCTTCTCGAGCTTGATGACGGCGTGGCCGTACTGACCGCGACCGCCGGACTGACGGACGAACTTGCCCTCAGCCTTCTCGACGTCGTGACCAGCGGTCTCGCGGTAGGCGACCTGGGGCTTACCAACGTTAGCGTCAACCTTGAACTCACGGAGCAGACGGTCAACGATGATCTCGAGGTGCAGCTCGCCCATGCCGGCGATGATGGTCTGGCCGGTCTCGTGGTTGGTGGACAC
>UQPP01000041.1 GCA_900543025.1 uncultured Collinsella sp. | reverse complement strand
AAGGCCATCGGCCTGGTTCTCCCCGAGCTCAACGGTAAGCTCATCGGTGCCGCCCAGCGCGTCCCGACGCCGACCGGCTCTATCACCAACCTCTACGCTGTCGTTGACAAGAAGGTCACCGTCGACGAGGTTAACGCCGCTATGAAGGCCTACGCTGCCACCATCTCCGAGACCTTCGGTTACAACGAGGACGACATCGTCTCCACCGATATCATCGGCGAGACCCACGGCTCCATCTTCGACGCCACTCAGACCATGTGCTCTGACCTCGGCAACGGCCAGACCCTCGTTCAGGTCACCTCTTGGTACGACAACGAGAACTCTTACACCTCTCAGATGGTCCGCACCATCAAGTACTTCGAGAAGTTCGTTGCTTAATTTAGCTTTTAGCGAATAGCTCGTTGAGCGTCTAAAGAAGGGCGCGGCCTTATAGGGCTTACACCCTAGGGTCGCGCCCTTTTTATAGGAAATCGTCTGCCGTAATGGGAGGCAGACACGTACGAAAGGTAGAAGCAAACATGGCCTTTACCAAGAAGACCGTCCGCGACATCGATGTCGACGGCAAGCGCGTTCTCGTCCGCGTTGACTTCAACGTGCCTATCAAGGATGGCGTCGTTGGCGACACCACCCGTATCAAGGCTGCCCTGCCCACCATCAACTATCTCGTTGAGCACAACGCTCGCGTCATCCTCATGAGCCACCTCGGCCGTCCCGATGGCACCGGCTTCCAGCCCGAGCTGTCCCTCGAGCCCGTCGCCAAGAAGCTCGCCGAGCTCTCTGGTCTCGACGTTGCCTTTGTCGCCGACACTTACGGCGAGAAGGCTGCCGAGGCTGTCGCTGCCGTCGAGCCGGGCAAGGTTCTCGTTCTCGAGAACGTCCGCTTCGATAAGCGTGAGAAGAAGAACGATCCCGAGATCGCCAAGAAGCTCGCTTCCTATGGTGACGTCTTCGTTCTCGATGCCTTCGGCACCGCTCACCGCGCCCAGGGTTCCGTCGTGGGCCCCGCCGCTTACCTGCCTGCCGTCGCTGGCTTCCTGCTTGAGAAGGAGGTCGACACGCTGACCGGCATCTTCGCCGAGCCCGAGCGCCCCTTCGTCGCTATCGTCGGCGGTTCCAAGGTTTCCTCCAAGATCGGCGTTCTCGATCACCTCATCGACTCCGCTGACACCCTGATTATCGGTGGCGGCATGGCCTACACCTTCTTCCTGGCTCAGGGCCTGTCCGTCGGTCAGTCCCTCAAGGAAGAGGACTGGGTCGAGCGCGCCGGCGAGATGCTCAAGAAGGCCGAGGAGAAGGGCGTCAAGATCCTGCTCCCCATCGACAACCGCGTTGCCGATCACTTTGGTGAGGACGCTGTCCCCGAGGTTGTCGCTTCCGACGCTATCCCCGACGATCGTGAGGGCATGGACATCGGCCCCAAGACCGAGGAGCTCTACGCCGAGGCCGTCAAGGGCGCCAAGACCGTGTTCTGGAATGGCCCCATGGGCGTCTTCGAGTTCGACAACTTCGCTCACGGCACCCAGGCTATCGCCGAGGCTGTCGCCGAGGCCGACTGCACCTCGATCATCGGCGGTGGCGACTCCGTCGCGGCTGTCAACAAGTTCAACCTGGCTGACAAGATGAGCTGGATCTCCACCGGTGGTGGCGCTTCCATGGAGCTCGTCGAGGGTAAGGCCCTGCCCGGAGTGGAGGCGCTTCTCGATGCCTAATCGCACCCTTCTTATCGCTGGTAACTGGAAGATGAACAACGACGTCGCCGAGGCCGCCAAGCTCGCCGACGAGCTGGCTCAGGCTCTGCCCGAGGTTCCGGCTGGCGTCGAGGTGCTCGTCTGCCCTCCGACCATCGACATCACCACGGTTCATGACCGTATTCAGGCTGCCCCCATTGCCCTCGGTGCACAGAACGTGTACTGGGAGGCCAAGGGTGCCTTCACCGGTGAGTCCTCTTGCGACATGCTCAAGTCTGCTGGCTGCACCTACTGCATCATCGGTCACTCCGAGCGTCGCGACTACTTCCACGAGACCGACGAGGACCAGAACAAGAAGGCCAAGGCTCTCGTTGCCGCCGGTCTTGTTCCCGTCTTCTGCTGCGGCGAGTCCCTCGAGGTCCGCGAGGCTGGCACCTATGTCGAGCATGTTGTGAACCAGGTCAAGGCTGGCCTTGCTGGTCTTGAGATCACCTGCCCCAAGCAGGTCGTCGTCGCCTACGAGCCCATCTGGGCCATCGGCACCGGTAAGACCGCTACCGCTGAGGACGCTCAGGAGGTCTGCGGCGCTATCCGTGAGACCCTCAAGGAGATGTTCGGCGAGGAGCTCGCTAACGGCATCCGCGTTCTCTATGGTGGCTCTGCCAAGCCCGGCAACATCGCCGAGCTCGTCGCCAAGCCCGACGTTGACGGCGCCCTCGTGGGCGGCGCTTCGCTCAAGGCTGCCGACTTCGCCTCTATGGTCGTCAAGGCAGGCGAGTAGGACATATGGCACAGCGTCATCTTCCTGCACTCCTGATCATCATGGACGGTTGCGGCCTGGCTCCGGCCGATGGCGAGAACGCCGTCGCCGCTGCCAAGACGCCCTTCCTTGATAGCCTGTACGAGAAGTACCCCCACACCACGCTCGGCGCTTCGGGCGAGGACGTGGGCCTTCCCGATGGCCAGATGGGTAACTCCGAGGTGGGTCACCTCAACATCGGTGCCGGCCGCATCGTGTTCCAGGAGCTTTCACGCATCAACAATGCCATCAAGGACGGCTCCATCGCCAAGAACGAGGTCTTCGTCAAGGCTATGGACGACGTCAAGGCTGACGGCAAGACTCTCCACCTCATGGGTCTTATGAGCCCTGGCGGTGTTCATTCTCACATGAACCACGTCGAGGCTCTGGTCAAGATGGCTGCCGAACATGGTGTCAAGACCGTTCGCGTCCACGCCTTCATGGACGGCCGCGACGTTGACCCGCAGTCCGGTGCCGGCTACATGAGCGAGTTCTGCGCCTTCCTGGCTAAGATCTCCGAGGAGACCGGTTGCGACGCTCGCGTTGCCACCGTCTCGGGCCGTTATTGGGCCATGGACCGCGATAATCGTTGGGAGCGCATCCAGCGCGCCTACGACGTCATGGTCAACGCGTCCGATGCTGATACCGACCCCGTTGCCGGTATTAAGGCCTACTACGAGAAGGATCCGCGCGGCGACGAGTTCGTCGAGCCCTTCGCTGCCCACAACGAGGGCATCCACGAGGGCGACGCGGCCATCTTCTTCAACTTCCGTCCCGACCGCGCTCGTCAGATGACCCGCGTGTTCACGGACAAGGAATTCGACGGCTTTGAGCGCGAGCAGATCAAGCTTTCGCACTTTGTGACGATGACCGAGTACGATCCGACGTTTGACGTCGAGGTCGCCTTCCCCAAGACGTTCCCCGAGAACGTCCTGGCCGACGTTATCGCTGCCAATGGCCTGAAGCAGCTGCACACCGCCGAGACCGAGAAGTACGCCCACGTGACGTTCTTCCTCAACGGCGGCATCGAGGAGCCCAAGGAGGGCGAGGAGCGCGTGCTCGTCGCTTCCCCCAAGGTCGCTACCTACGATCTGCAGCCCGAGATGAGCGCTCCCGAGGTTACTGAGAAGCTCGTCGCCGCCATCAACGAGGGTCGCGCTGATTTCTACATCGTGAACTTCGCGAACTGCGACATGGTTGGTCACACCGGTGTCTTCGACGCCGCCGTTAAGGCCGTTGAGGCTGTTGACGATGCCCTGTCCAAGGTTGTTCCGGCGATTCTCGCCAAGGGCGGCTTTGCGCTGATTACCGCCGACCACGGCAACGCCGATCACATGTTTGACGTTGCTTCCGACGGTTCCAAGCATCCGTTTACGGCTCACACCACCAACCGCGTGCCGTTCATCATCGTTGATGAGAAGGCCAAGCTCACTGGTATCGAGGACGGCCGTCTTTCCGATATCGCTCCGACCATGCTCACCATGGCTGGTATTGAGCCTTCCGCCGAGATGACGGGCCGCGTGCTCGCCACCGAGGCCTAGTAGAAAACAAATACCGTTTTCTAGTAAGGGGGTTGTCCACAACCGGACAACCCCCTTTTTGGTATTTCTGCCATTTCCGCCCCGTCCTTGAGTGGCAGGTAGGGAAGAGCGGGGGATTGTGGTACAGTACTGGAGTTTGAACTGTTCTATTAAGGAGCTTATCTATGGGTCCGTTCCAGATTCTTCTGTTTGTCGTTTGGGCTGTCTCTGCCGTGGCGCTGACGATTCTCGTCCTGATGCATTCCGGTAAGGGCACCGGCGTTTCGGATATGATCGCTAGTTCGCTGTATAACTCCAGCTCTGCCACGGGCGTCATGGAGCAGAACCTCGATCGCCTGACGGTAATTATGGCCGTTGTTTTTGCCGTGTGCGTCGTCCTGTGCATGTTCTTCTTCCCGCAGGGCATCGTCGGCTACTAAGCATCGGCGTATATACGTTTGCAATGGGTCTCGCAGGTGCGGGACCCTTTTTGTTTACATATTTGTAACAGAGTCAAAATATCCCCACATACTTCGCCCAACTAAAGAAATTCTCGACCGTTAACCGGAATTAGCCCCAAATCGTGCATAAAATGCGCTACTGTATTGCAAAACGTTGGTCCGTTGTGCATAACCAGCCATTGCAGCGGGCGGCGTTTTGATGGTTCGGATCGGATTGTCTCGACATATGTCCGACTGAACATTTCTTTGTCCTATCTCATAAGGAGGATGGCATGGCTGATTCTATGTTCCACCAGCCCGTTATGGGTCGTCGCGCCTTTGTCGGCGGCACCCTTGCTGCGAGCTCCATGGCTTTTCTTGCCGCATGCGGCAAGAAGGGCGGCGACGCTTCCGGTTCTGAGTCCGGTTCGACGCTGAACTTCTACATCAACAACCCGGTCTGCATCGACCCCTACAATGTCCAGGAGGACCAGGGCACTCAGGTCGAGTACCAGCTCTTTGACGCTCTGACCTCTTATGACGCCGAGAAGGGCGAGATCGTTCCGCTGGCTTGTGAGTCCTTCGAGGCCAACGACGACGCAACCGAGTTCACCTTCAAGATCAAGAAGGCCAAGTTCCACAACGGTGACGACGTTACCTCCAAGTCCTTCAAGCTCGGTTGGGAGCGTCTGGTCAACACCAAGTCGGCCATCGCTACCGAGTACGGCCCTTCCGAGGTCTCCTATCACCTTTCCATGGTCGAGGGCTATGACGACCTGCTTGCCGGTAACGCCACCGAGCTCAGCGGTGTTACTTGCCCCGACGATGAGACCCTCGTCGTCAAGCTGTCTTCCGCCTACGCCGACTTCCCCTTCGTCGCCTCTCACCCGGCTCTGTCCCCGGTTCCCGAGTGCGCCGAGTCCGATGCCAAGAGCTTCTATCTTGCCCCGATCGGTAACGGCCCGTTCATGATGGACGGCAAGTGGGAGGATGGTCAGGAGATCAACCTCAAGAAGTTCGACGATTACTATGGCGACAAGGCCAAGATCGATGGCATCCACTTCCAGGTCATCAAGGACATGGAGACCGCTTACAAGGAGTTCCAGGCCGGTAACCTCGATGTCTGCGACGTTCCCGTTGCTCAGATCGATGCCGCCAAGAAGGATCGCGGCGTGTCCAAGGACGGCTACACCATGGGCGACGGCGAGCGCATGCTGCTTGGCGCCGAGCCTTCCACCTACTACCTGACCTGCAACAACACGGCCGAGCCGTTCAACAACGCCGACCTGCGCAGGGGTATCTCCCTGGCCATCAACCGTGAGGCCATCTGCAAGACCATCTTCAAGGGTACCCGTACTCCCGCCGACGGCATTGTTCCTCCGGGCATCGATGGCTACAAGGAGGGCGCATGGGAGTTCTGCGCCTACGACGTCGACAAGGCTAACGAGTACCTCGACAAGGTTGCTCCCGCTGGCGCTGACGGCGATCGTGGCATTAACGTGACTCTGTCCTACAACCAGGACGGTGGCCACAAGGAGATCATGGAGTCCATCATCGGCGACCTCGCCAAGGTTGGCGTTACCGCTGTCTCCGATACCCCTGAGTGGTCTGCCCTGCTCGAGCAGTATCAGAACTTTAACTATCAGTTCGGTCGTCTGGGTTGGATTGCCGACTACCCGATCATGGACAACTTCCTGTATCCGCTGTTCCACTCCGACTCCCTCGGTGGCGACAACCGCTCCGGTTACAACAACCCCGAGTTCGACGCCAAGGTCGACGAGGCTCGCACTACGGTTGACGACGAAGAGCGCGTCGCTAAGATGCAGGAGGCCGATGCTATGGTCGCTGCCGACTGCCCGGTCATCCCGGTGATGTTCTACACGCACACCATCGTCGGCTCCGATCGCATCAAGCACCTCTATGTCGATCCGCAGAAGCATGCCGAGCTGGGTACCGCTGAGCTCGCCTAAGAGTTTGCAGCTTCCGTGAGGGTCAAGTATTTACGTAGACCTCATGGGAAACATACAGTTCTCCCTAACCTGGGGTAAACTGGCTGATGGTAATTTTGGGATGCCGGTCTGGCGATCGGCATCCCATTTAGGTTAATCCCTAGATAGGGGAGTGGTATGGGTAAGTACATCGTTAAACGTGTGCTTCAGTTCATCCCGGTGTTTTTGGGCGTTACGCTGATTCTGTTCGCCCTCCAGAATATCGTACCGGGAGACCCGATCAAGCTGATCGGTGGAGACAAGGCTCTGTCCCCCGAGGTGGAGCTTCAGCTTCGCGTTCGCTATCACCTGGTCCAGTCGGACGAGGACGGCAACGCGATCCTTGACGAGAACGGCGACCCCGTTCAAACGTCGCTCGTGGACCGTTACTTGTATTACATGGACGGTCTGCTTCATGGCGATCTGGGCAATTCGTATCAGCGCAAGCTGCCGGTTACGGAAATCTTTGCCCAGAAGTATCCGTATACGGTCAAACTTGCCGCGTGCGCCATTGTGCTCGAGGCAATCATGGGCATCGGTGCGGGTATCATTTCGGCGGTAAAGCGTTATTCCTTCTGGGATATTTTGGTAACGCTCACCACGTCGATCCTCGTTGCCGTCCCGGCCTTCTGGCTTGGTATGTTGCTGCAGCTGTTCTTTGGCGTCATTCTCAAGGATGCCACGGGCGGTGCATTCTCCATGCCGATCTCGGGTGCCGGCGGTTCCAGCTCTCAGTATCAGGATTGGATGCACTATGTGCTTCCGACCATTACGCTGGCTTCGGTTTCGACCGCTTACGCCGCCCGCATTATGCGCTCGCAGCTGCTTGACGTCATGAACCAGGATTACATCCGTACGGCAAAGGCCAAGGGTCTCTCCAATCGCGCGATTATCATCAAGCATGCGCTTAAGAATGCACTCATCCCCGTCGTTACCTATATTGGTGTCGACTTTGGCGGCATGCTTTCGGGCGCCATCCTGACCGAGACGGTCTTCAATTGGCCGGGTATCGGCTATGAGGTCTATCGCGCCATTAGCATGCGTGACTGGCCCATCGTTATGGGCGGCGTTACGCTCATCGTCGTCGTCGTCATGGTGATCAACCTGCTCGTCGACATTAGCTATGCATTCCTCGACCCGCGCATCCGCCTTGGCGGTCCGTCGGATAAGGCCTAAGGGAGGTACGTCTCATGCAGGAAACTGATTCTCAGTCTCAGGAGCAGGCTACCGCCACCAAGGCCGCATCTGCTCCCGCCAAGTCCCGCACGCTGTGGGGCGACGCTTTTAAGCGTCTTCGTAAGAACAAGCTCGCCGTTATCGGTGTCTGCTGGATCATCATCGTCGTTGTGGTTGCCCTGACCGCAGATCTGTGGGCTAAGCCCTGGCTCGGTTCGCCGACGGCTTCCGACTCGACCACCATGGCCCAGACGTCGCTGATGGCTCCGTGTGCAGAGCACCCGTTTGGCACCGACGCCCTTGGTCGTGACATTCTCGTTCGCGTTATCTACGGTGCACGTGTTTCGCTTTCCGTCGGTATTATGGCCACTGCGATCTCCACGGTGATCGGTCTGGTCATGGGTGCTCTGGCCGGTTTCTACGGCGGCATCTGGGATACGATCATCATGCGCTGTGCGGATATTTTCCTGGCGTTCCCGTACGTGCTTTTCGTTGTCGCCATGATCGCCGTTATCGGCCGTGGTCTTCAGAACGTCTTTTTTGCCATCGGCATTCTCGGCTGGCCTTCGATTGCGCGCGTCTTCCGCTCTGCAATCTTGACGGTCAAGGAAAACGACTATGTTGACGCTGCGCGCGCGATGGGTGCATCTGATGCTCGTATCGTTGTGCGTCACATCTTCCCGAACTCTGTCGCCTCCATCGTGGTCTACGCGACCATGAACATTGGTGGCGCCATTCTGACCGAGTCCGCTCTGTCCTTCCTCGGCATGGGCGTTATTCCGCCTACGCCTTCGTGGGGCTCCATGATTCAGGACGGTCAGCAGTATCTTCTGACTGCTCCCTGGATGATGATCATGCCCGGTCTGGCAATTCTTTCGACGGTGCTCGCCTTCACCCTGCTGGGTGACGGTCTCCGCGACGCCCTCGACGTCAAGATGAAGGACGCATAAGGATGAAGAAGAACAAGAACTATGTGGACCTGAAGGACCAGCCGGTTCCCGAGGGCCAGCATCTGCTCGAGGTCGATGACCTTAAGATGTATTTCCACACCGAGGATGGCGTTGTTCGCGCTGTCGACGGTGTCTCCTACACGCTCGATCGCGGCGAGACCCTGGGTGTCGTCGGTGAGTCCGGTTCCGGTAAGTCCGTGACCGCCATGACCATCATGGGCCTTATCTCGATGCCTCCGGGAAAGATCGAGGGCGGTGACGTTCGCTATCGCGGTCGTTCTATCCTCGAGATGACCGAGGAAGAGATGCAGCACATTCGCGGTAACGACATCGCGATGATCTTCCAGGATCCTATGACCTCCTTGAACCCGGTCTATAAGATCGGCAAGCAGGTGGGCGAGGGCCTTCGTCTGCACCGTGGCTACTCCAAGCAGGAGGCGCTCAAGCGCGCTACCGAGCTTTTGGACCTCGTGGGTATTCCCGAGCCCGAGAAGCGCGTCAATGAGTATCCGCACCAGTTCTCCGGCGGTATGCGTCAGCGTGTCATGATCGCTATGGCTCTTGCCTGCGATCCCGATATCCTGATTGCCGACGAGCCCACGACGGCTCTGGACGTTACCATTCAGGCTCAGATTATTGAGCTTATGCAGGAAATGCAGGAGAAGAACGGCAACGCCATCATCATGATCACCCATGACCTGGGCGTTGTCGCTGATATGGCCGACAAGATCATGGTTATGTACGCCGGCCGTCCCGTCGAGTTCGGTACTGCTGAGGAAATCTTCTACGAGAGCCGCCACCCCTACACCTGGGGCCTTATCCGCTCCATCCCGGAGCAGGCCATCGATGAGAAGAAGCCGCTTACGCCGATTCACGGCAACCCGCCTTCGCTCATGAACCTGCCTGAGGGCTGCGTGTTCTCGCCTCGTTGCCCCTATGCAACCGATAAGTGCCGCAAGCAGCGCCCCGAGCGCGTTGTCACCGAGTCTGGTCACTACTCTGCGTGCCACTACTCCGGTGACCCCGAGTTCCTCAAGAACGCTCCTGAGACGTCCCGTACGCGCAAGGATTCCAAGAAGGGAGGCGAGGCGTAAATGGCAGACAATAACGAGCGCACTCCACTGTTGAAGGTCGAGCACCTCTCAAAGGAGTTTCCCGCTGAGTCCGGCATGTTCGCCAAGCGCTTCTCCAAGCGTGTCGTCTCTGCTGTGAACGACATTTCGTTCGAGATCTATCCTGGCGAGACCTTTGGTCTGGTCGGCGAGTCCGGTTGCGGTAAGTCCACCACGGGCCGTACCATCATGCGCCTCACCAAGCCGACGGCCGGTAAGGTGTTCTTCCAGGGCAAAGACGTTGCCGAGATGAGCAAGCATGAGATCAAGGACATGCGTCGCGAGATGCAGTTTATCTTCCAGGATCCTTATGCTTCGCTCAACCCCCGTATGACCATCGGCGAAATCGTTTCTGAGCCCATGACCATTCATGGCGTGGGTACCAAGGAGGAGCGCATTGAGCGCGTCCGCGAGCTTCTCGACGTTGTCGGACTGAACCCCGAGCACATCAACCGTTATCCTCATGAGTTCTCCGGCGGTCAGCGTCAGCGTGTCGGCATCGCCCGCGCGTTCGCTTTGAAGCCCAAGCTGATCATCTGCGACGAGCCGGTTTCCGCTTTGGATGTGTCCATTCAGGCCCAGGTTCTGAACCTGCTCAAGGAACTCCAGGACAAGTTCGGTACCGCGTATCTGTTTATCGCTCACGACCTGTCCGTCGTGCAGCACATTTCCGATCGCGTTGCCGTTATGTATCTGGGTAAGATGGTTGAGGTTTCGGACTGGAAGACGCTCTATAGCGAGCCTCACCATCCGTACACGCAGTCGCTGCTGTCTGCCGTGCCGGTTCCCGATCCTGATATCCAGAAGACCCGCAAGCGCATCATTCTCGCTGGCGATCCGCCGTCGCCGCTGGATCCGCCGACCGGCTGCCGTTTCCACACGCGCTGCCCGATCGCACAGGGCATTTGCTCCGAGAAGCTTCCTGAGTTTAAGGAGGTCGCACCGGGTCACTGCTGCGCCTGCCACTTCGCGGAGCCGTTCCCGATCAAGGAATCGCACATCGACTTGTAGTCGGTTGTTATCGTTCGGGCCCGCCCTGAAGTTACTTTTCAGAACGTCCTCGGACATGCAAGAAACCCCCGCTGCGCACTTCGTGCGGCGGGGTTTCTTGCGTCCTGCGGAGTGTTCTGAAAAATAACTTCAGGGCGGGCCCTGCGGCAACTCGGCAGGGGGAGTGCGATTCCTTGATCGCTCACTTAATCTGATAAGGAATTGTGTGAGGCCGGAGCCTTGGCTCCGGCCTCCTCATATAAGGGCTCGGCAAAACCGAGCCACCAAACCGAGCCACCAAATTTTCATCAGCCCCCAGAACATGTTTGAGAACGGTGCTTGGAGTACGTGCCCCTAGGGCTGGAATGAGGTTGCTTTCCAACGCATTCCGCAGGGGGCGGCATTATTTTGTAGCGCGAAGCGCGGATCAAAATAATGCCGCATGCCCGAGGACGCGTTGGAAAGGAACCTCATTCCGGCCCGAACAGGTCCGTTTACCTGCGCATTTATAAATTTGTAAACTTTTTTCAAAAAAGTGCTTGCGCAGTTCTCAAAACATAGGTTATTATCTTCCTCGTTGAACGCGCGGGTCCAACAAAACGAAACGCGTCTCAACAATATAGCATGTCGGAGTGGCGGAATTGGCAGACGCGCTAGCTTGAGGTGCTAGTGACCGCTTTTTGGTCATGCGGGTTCAAGTCCCGCCTCCGACACCATCGCATTTGAGAAGCCTCTTCGGAGGCTTTTTTGTTACCGATAGACGGTGGGGTCCACGATGGAAACGCTTGAACGCAACGAGTGGGCAGACGTTGCCCAACTAGTCGAGATCACGAGCGATGCTGTCATCATCTGCGAGCTCGACGGAACAATTCTGCATGTGAATAATCGCTTACTTGGTTTGATGTGCGAGGAACGCGCCGACGTCATCGGTGGAGATGTTAAAGATGTCCTGTACTCGTCCGCTTTTGAACGTGCGACGGAACATCGTCTGCCATTTGAAACTGATGGCTCCGAGAACGAACTGATGCTCAAGCTGAGTGACGGCTCCTTTATCCCCGTCTTGGTTCGTGCGGGCTCCGTAACGCCTCCACGCATCTTTGGGCGCCGCGCGCCACGTGTCCTGGTGGCGCTCCATAGCATCGAAGAACAGTATTCTCACGACCGCCAGCTCAAGCGTGCGCTTTCGGAGCTTAGAGTGGCGAATAAGCGCCTCTCGGGCACGTTGTCGGTCATTATGAGTACCGTGGGCTCCGATGAGCTACCCAGCCTGCTTGATACCGTTTTAAATCAGCTCGTCGGAACGCTCGATGCTTCTGGAGCTGCGATTTATTTTTCGGAGAGCGGCGGTTTTAAGCTACGCGGTGTTTCCAAGGAGCTGTACGACAGCTACCTGCCCGAGTTTTTGCCGTATGGCGCTGGCATTCCGACGTACGTGCTTCGCGAGTCGCGCGCTTGCCGTCTGTCGATTCAGCAGGACCTTGAGGGCGATCGTGTCGCCTCGGGCATGTTTATGGATTTGGACAATCGTTCTAAGCACCTGTTGCGCATGCAGGATATGCCTCCGTACCGCAGCGAGATCTGTCTGCCCGTTTTTTACGGTACGCAGATCCTTGGCGTGCTGGAAGTTGGTTGGAAACGTCCCCAGGCACCGCTCGCCTATGACGTTAATGTGCTCGAGGTCATTTGCGATTACCTGTCTATCCAGCTGGTCGGCATGGCATCGAGTCTTCGCTCTCGTCGCACGGCCGAGCTTGGCCGCTCGCTCAATGTCTTACGTGATGAGTTGTTTACCTTTCTAGATGATTCCGCCGCGGCTACCCAGGCGGTATCGTCCGAGATCTGCAATATGCTCAACTGCCATTTTTGCCCTGTTGAGTATGACGCCAGTCTGGACTCCTATGTCATAGATTTTGAAGGCGGCAGTCGCGTTGCTTTGCCGGACGATCCCGAGAAGCTTTTCTTTTCTACGACGGCGCCAGCGGCACGTCTGGGAGCTGGCCCTGATGGCTTTGAAGCATCTGTTTTGGGCGGCACGAGTGCCGAGGATCTTAAACACGTCCGTATAACTCGCGTTGACGAATCGATGCCTATGGGAGGCTGGCTTAGGGCACATGGTCTGCCTTGCCAGGGTCTCTACGTCGACACCGGCATCGAGGCGGGGCGTCCGCGCCCTGAGGGTGATGACAAGCACAGTAACGACGCGATCGTTCCTGCCTCTGTTGCGAAGGGCCCGACGACGCGCGCGCTGCTGCTTCGTGATGGTAGTCAAGAGCCGATTGATGACCTTGAATATGACTACTTGGTGCACTTGGCGCATGACTTTGAACTGATCTACGAAGGCGAATCTCAAAAGCGCGAAGAGCGTCATATCGCTCAGACGCTTCAGATTGGCATGAGAAATTCGCTTGGTGACGTTCCGGGCATCGCAACCGATTCGGTATACCTATCGGCAACGAATTCCGCGTTGGTCGGCGGTGACTTCTATACGCTTGTCCGACTTCCCGACGATTGCGCCGTTATGATTTTGGGCGATGTATCCGGCAAGGGAATTGAGGCGGCGTCGATGTCAGCGCTCGTCAAGACGGCGCTGACGGCCTATGCCTGGGAGGGTGCGGGGCCTGCCCGCATGGCTCGCTCGCTCAATAGCATGCTCATGGGCTTTTCGAGGGTCGAGACGTTTGTGACGGCGTTTATCGCCAAGATCGATCTTAAGGCGGGTCGCGCTACCTATTGCTCAGCGGGACATCCTCCCACTATGGTCATTAGGCCGTCATCGAAGCCGCTTGGCAGCGGCGAGACCTGCGGGGGAGAAGTGGAGCTCCTTGGGTGCCAATCGGGCGTGATCGGTGCCTTTGAGAGCATGGTCTACGAGACGGGCGTGTTTACGTTCGCTCCTGGTGACATGCTATTTATGTATACCGATGGAACAATCGAAGCACGTGATCGCTCGGGTGCTTTCTTTGGCGAACAGCGCCTTCGCGACCTTCTGCTCTCTGTCTCGGGTGAGGGCGTATCGGGAATCTGCGGTAAGGTCTTGGGCGAGCTTGATCGCTTTACCGAGTCGGCGCTGGACGATGACATCGCGCTGGTCTCCCTTGAGTTTTTACGGGGTCGATCGTAGGCCGCGACGTTGGACGGGCGAAATCCCTACGGTTGAAGAAACGTATGCATCGAGCGAGCTCTTTTGGGGAACCATGGTCGTATGAATGAGTGGAATGACATAGCGGTTTTGACGCCACCGGGTGATGTCGACATCGCCTCGGTGTCCGCGCTGCGCCGACGGTTGGATAATTTGATCGACCGTGGCGTGCGTCGCGTTGTCATCAATTGCCAGGCCGTGGGCTTTATCGACTCGACGGGTTTGGCGTTTTTGCTTACACGTGCCAGAGAGCTCATGAGGAGAGAGGGCCTGCTTTCGCTCGTTAACGCCTCCGATGAGGTCATTCGCTTTTTGGAGATTGCCCGACTTGTCGACATCCTTCATGTTGCGGGTCCGGCGCGTGAGTCGATTCCCGCCATCCCGGTGGGAGAGTTGCCACGATGGAGCAAGAGCATCGAGGTCCGTCAGGGTATCGAGAATCTTCCATACTACCGACATCGCATCGCCGAACTCCTTGAATCGCTTCCGTTGCGCCGTGACGAGCGCTACGATGTCGCATTGGCGTCGGGGGAGGCGCTGGGTAATGCCTATGACCATGCGGGCGGTATCGGGTGCGTCCTGACGGTTCAGGCCTATGGCGATCGCGTTGTGGTTGAGGTGCTTGATCGAGGTGCCGGCTATTCTATCGATGAAACGAGCGAACCGGTCGCATCTGAGGAGCGCGGCCGTGGCATCAAGCTTATGCGTATGCTCGTCGATAACGTGGAGGTTGCTCGTCGTACGGACGGCGCCGGCACGCGCGTACAGATGGTGAAGCTGTTTAGCGGAGCGCTGGAATCGTGTGCCTAGCCAATCGCTTTAGCGCGTTTAGCTACTAAGAACATGCGGCAGACAAGTTTTTTGAAAAAAGTACTTGCGTCTTTTGGACAACTCGCGTAAATTAATAACCCGCAAGCGGACATGGCTCAGTTGGTAGAGCACAACCTTGCCAAGGTTGGGGTCGCGGG
>UQPP01000040.1 GCA_900543025.1 uncultured Collinsella sp. | reverse complement strand
CCTCGGCGCGCCGCATGTTTGCGCTGCTCGATGCGCGCGAGCAGGAGCCCGACGCTGTGGATGCCGTGGAGCTTGCCGCCCCGCAGGGCGAGGTCGCCTTTGAGCATGTGGACTTTAGCTACGTGCCCGACCGCAAGCTGCTGCAGGATATCTGCATCGATACCAAGCCTGGTATGCGCTTTGCCCTGGTCGGCCCCACGGGCTGCGGCAAGACGACGCTCATTAACCTGCTGCTGCGTTTTTACGATATCGATGCTGGTCGCATTGTGGTCGACGGCAAGTCTTCGCGAGATTACACGCGCTCGAGTCTGCGGCGTGCCTTTGGCATGGTGCTGCAGGATACGTGGCTGTTCGAGGGCACGGTGGCGGACAACATCGCTTACGGTTGCCCAGGAGCTACGCGCGAGCAGGTTGTCGAAGCCGCCAAGCGCGCGCACGCGCACAAGTTTATCGTGCAGTTGCCAGGCGGCTACGATACGGTCATCGGCGAGGACGGCGGCACGTTTAGCCAGGGTCAAAAACAGCTGCTGTGCATCGCGCGTGTCATGCTCACCGACCCGGCGATTCTGCTGCTGGACGAGGCGACCTCGAGCATCGATACCCGCACCGAGCTGCAGGTTCAGGCGGCATTCGATGAGCTCATGGCCGGTCGCACAAGCTTTGTCGTGGCGCACCGCCTGAGCACCATCCGCAACGCCGACTGCATTCTGGTGATGCGCGACGGCCAGATTATCGAGCGCGGCACGCACGACGAGCTGCTAGCGGCAGACGGCTTCTACGCCGAGCTCTACCGCAGTCAGTTTGCCCAGTGAGCAAGCCCGTGGGGCAAATTAATCAATCGACAGACGGTGGTTTACATCTGTCACGTTAGTACTAAGATATTCATCTAATAAATTGCATTAGTGGCTTTAGTTTTGGGGGATACGAGGCAACGTGACTATGACGTGCTCTTTGGTGGTTAACAGCAAGAGCGGTAATACCAGGATGGTTTCGGGTGCGATCAAGCGTACGCTGCAGGCTGCGGGTGTTGAGTTTGTCCATGCCGCGGCGTTGAGCGACGATGCGGATGCAGATCAGGTTGCGCTCGAGGCGCAGGGCGCCTGCGCGGCCGACACGGTGCTCGTCGGTTTTTGGTGCGACAAGGGCGCGTGCACGCCTTCGGTCGCGACGTTGCTCTCCGCCTTGCACGGCAAGCGCGTCTTCCTGTTTGGCACCTGCGGTTTTGGCGCCGACCAGAGCTATTATCAGCAGATTATCGACCGCGTAACTTCTAATTTGGCTGGGGATGCCGAGCTTGCGGGCTGGGCGATGTGCCAGGGCAAGATGGGTCCCGCGGTCAAGCAGCGCTACGAGGCCATGCTCGAGCAAGATCCCGACAACGTCCGCTTTAAGATGCTGCTCGATAACTGGGTCGCCGCAAAGGATCACCCCACCAAGGAAGATCTGGACAACATGGCTGCAGCCGCCAAAAAAGCCGTGCTGGGGGAGTAGCTCCCATCGCTGACGGCGGTCGGTCCATCTTTCTAAATGAAACGTCCTCCCGGGCGTCGGGGCACGAAGTTCCCTGCTCTACAGTCCTGCGCAAGACGAAGGCCACATTAAGTGGCCTTCTTTGCGTGCGGAACTCGCGATGAACTTCGTGCCCCGCCGTCCGGAAGGACGCCTCTTTATTGATGGGAGGCCTGATAGGTCGATGGTTCCGTGCCCGGATGCGTCCAAAGTGGGACGGGCTTTCCGGATGGGCAGGCTTTCGAAAAATGCGTCCCGGAATTTGCCTTTGGAATGGGACGTAGTTTCCCGTTGAGGTGCTTTGCGGAAAGTGCATCCCACTCTGGGCGGTCGAAGTAGGACACACTTTCCCAAAGGCGCTCCAACGGGAAATTGCGTCCCATTATTCGGTCAAGAAACGGGATGCATTTTCCCAATGAGAGTAAAACCGGAAAATGCATCCCACAATCAGCCCTCAAAGTGGGACGCCGTTTCCCAATGAGGCTCAAGCGGAAAATGCATCCCGGAATTTGCGCTCAAAGTGGGATGCGGTTTCCGGTTGAGGGTCTAAGGGGAAAGTGCGTCCAAGAATCGACGCTTGAAATGGGATGCAGTTTCCCGATGAGGCACTCGACGGAAAATACATCCCAGAAATGGCCTTTGAGCTGGGATAAGATTTCCGCGGCATCTCGGATTCTCAAAAATGAGACACGCCGTTGGCGAAGATGAGACACGTGATATCGGGCATCGGATGTATCATTTGCAAAAATGAGTCCACTCCACTCGAATAAAGCGAGGTCCCTCATGTACGTTCCACACCCCCGTATCCGTAGGCTGTCGAAAATCCCGCTTGTTGGGACGGCGGCGCTTGCTGCGTTGATCGCCACGAGCGTCGCCTGCTTCACGGCCACGCCCCAGGTTGCCCAGGCGGCAGACGCGCCCGCAATCACCGATATGACCGAGCAGGATTATCAAGCCCTGGGTCTGGGCACGAGCGAGGACATTCCGGCCGATACCGTTGGCCCCTATTCCACTGATACCCCCACGACGTTTGCCACGCGCAGCGAGGTCTATATGGCAGCTAACGGTAGCCATGGCAATCGCTACACTCTGCGCGACAAGCTCGAGAACGTCGAGCGCGGTGACATTGGCGGCAGCAGCAAACTCACCGATGGCTATGGAAGTGTGTGGGGCGCCGCAAAGTTCTGGCAAAACGTCAACAACTTCGATACGAACAGCGATCTCTACAAGCATAGCGACTACGGTGGCGGCACCTGGTCGTACCTGAGCAACAATGAGTCCTCAACAGTACTCGCCAACGACAACAACGGTTTCTCGGGCATTCACGCCACGAGTGTTGAGTTCTGCAGCGACGCCAGCACGGGCAAAAAGAGCCGCGTTGCCGAGCTCCGTGCCTACGGCGACAGTTCCTCCACGACGATTGACGGCAAGTCATACGCCGGAAAGGTTGAGCTGGTCCTCTACTCGTTTAGCAACGGGCGTACGCGCACTCTCGACACACACCTGCCGGTGACGGTCAACACTAATATGATGTACGAAGGCCGTTTTAAGTACCTGGATGCCGGTTACCTGCAAGAGCACGACGCCGTCTTTGATGTCGAGGCGGGCGATGTCGATGGCGACGGCGTCGACGAGCTTTTTGTCTACGCGGGCTGCTATGTCGACGAGAACGGCGTGCGCAAGGCTGTAGTCGACATGTATGACTTGGAGGGCGGCAACTGGAAGCAAAGCGTCGTCAAGATCGATGCCGGTAACGCCGCGGACTACACCACGCACAACAAGGGCGGGAACGACTCCTGGACGCAGCTTCAGTCAGCTCCTGTCGTTTCGCTAGCGGCCGGCGACCTCGATCGCGATTTTTGCGATGACCTCGCCATCGTGGTCTCGGCACCCTACGGCAAGAAGAATATTGATAAGTCGACGCATTGCGAGCTGTTTTCGTGGGATGCATCCAAGGGTGCGCTCGTCCATGTCGATGCTCTGGGCGACGCGGGCGCAATCTCCCTCTCCGCGAACGGCAAGACCATGGTCGCTGCGAATGCGACGTTCGGCACGTTTGCCGCCTACGATGAAGAAGGAAAGAAGACGGGTGAAACCGTCACGGGCCTTATTCTTGCGGGCTATGACTGGCAACGCAGCGCTTTTGATTACGGCGCTTCTGACGGCAGCAAGGGGCTGTACGGCGCGCTGTACCGCTACGCGTATTTTGACTCGGAGTCTGGCGAGTTCAAGCTTTCCGATTGTAAGGAATACAGAGACGGGCTCCTCGCCTCCTATGGGCTGATGCATGTGCCCAACAGCGCATGGAAGGATAGCGCTCAGGATAAGCGCTATCCGTGCACCTTGGCGCCTATTGCCCTTGCCACTGCCAACCTTGACGGCCTGTCCGAGCAGCTGGCGGTTGACGAGGTGCTCGTGGGCGGCGATGTGTTCCGCGACTTTGCCTGCAACACGGCACAGAGCGGGGCTCAGGGCTTGGGGTCCATGGTCGGAACCATGAGCATGAGCGGTCAGCAATACAACAGCAGCAACAAGCATGACCACAAGGGTATAGAACAGGTGTGGATCAGCGACGTCAAGGCGGGCAGCGTCTCGGGTTCGGACCGCTATAACGAGAGCTTTATCGCCGTGGTGGGCAAGCACCGCGACGAGGACCTGCGCAAGAACGATGACTACTATTGGATGACCGCCTCGCATTTTTCGCTCGACGAGAACGGAAAGGTGCGCCGCGGCGAGGAGCAGGTGATTAGCGAGAGCAACCGTCGCGGCACTACCTACGGCACATTTATCTCGCTCGCGCTGCCCGATGTCGACAACGACAGCGTCAAGATCACGTACAAGGACCGCTACAAGGTCTATACCAACCCGCGCGTGCTTGCCGTGCTGCAGGATGCGCCCTATGTTGAGGATCTGGAGCAGGCATACGGCTATCTGGTGTTGGGCGGCACGTCATACGGAGAGGAAAAGGGCACGGGGACATCCCAGGGCTATACCATTGGCGCCGAGTTGGGCGTTGCCGTCGAGGTGCAGACCGGTCCGCCCCTGGTCGCGATGAATGCTTCAGTCGATTTTGCCGCCGAGGGATGCTATGACTACCGGAGCGAGCGCACGGTCAGCGCAAGCGTAAGCTATGAGTCGCATGCCGGCGAGGGTGACAAGGCCGTGCTCTACACGATTCCGATGGTCTATTACGAGTATGAGATCGAAAATGAGGAAACTGGTGGCAAGGGCGTGATGGCGGCGCCCGTGTCGCTCGGCGCGCAGACCTCGGTCGTTAATGTCGAGGCCTATGACCGCATTGCCAAACAGCACAATATGACGCCGCTCAGCTACTTTTTGACCAACCGGTCGGGAGAACCCGGAACCTATCAAACGACGCTCAACGGCGAGACTCCCGTTGGGGATTCCTTTGGCCTGGGCAAGCCTGGCGTAACGCGCGCCTACACGCACGATGGGTTTAACGGCGCCGCCGCGCAGTCGGGGGCGAGCATTGAGCAGACCATCGAAGTCGAGGAGGGCAAGGAGCAGGAGCTCGAGCTCGGCTTGACGCTGAACGGCAGCGTTGTCATGGGCGCGAAGCTCGCAAAGCACGAGTTGTTTGGCGGCCTGTGCTTTGGTGCCAACGCCGGCTTTACTACGGGTAACTCCTCGAGTGAATCGACCGAATACGGCGGCACCGTCGACAACCTGCCCGAGGCCGCGCAGGGCAAGTACGGTTTTGTGTGGCGTCTGGGCGTCAACGCGGTGGATGTCGACAAGTTCGAGGCAGACTCGGGCGACAAGCTCGGCACCAAGGACACCGACCAGTTCTGGATCGTGGGCTATGACGTTAAGGACGTCGAGATGCCCGACGCGCCGGCCGTGACGGGCTTTACGGCAAACGCCGTCGATTCGACCAGCGTTACGTTTAGCTGGGACGATGTACTCGCAAACAAGAGTGGCTTTAGCTACGGCGTGGGCATGCTGCAGAGCAATGCGGCGGATGCGGTCGTCAATAGCTGGAAGATTGCCGACAACACGCAGACCTCGCTCAAGTGGGATGGGCTGCAGCCCAATACGGAGTATCGATTCGCCATCGCCGCCGTTAAGAATGGATCCACGACCGAAACAGGTATTCGCTCGGCAATCATCACGGTCAAGACCATGCCCGATGGCATGACGATGACCGTGAGCGGACCTGCGGCGGATGCTGCGGAGGGGTCGGATCTTGGATACGACTCTTCGGTTGAGCGCGCGGCGGGAAGCCACCTGACGCTCTCGGCGATTGGCCATGTGAAGCAACTCGGTGCCGACGATAGCGAAACAGGGCTGGCACCGACCTATATGTGGTACCGCAAGGGCCGCGGCGAGACAGAGTTTAAGCTCGTGGGTGCCGATGGCAACCTCGCGGCTGGAACGGCCTCAAAGCTCGAGATTGACCTGACCGCAGACGATGACGGTGCGCAGTATTACTGCCACGTGGGATACAACGACGTGGGCCTCGACACCGGCACGACACTCGTGAATATCGAGGCCGAGGAGACGGCGCCCACAACGGTGAACGCCACCCCGATCCGCACGCGCCGCCTGTTCTCACAGGCAAGTGCGGGCGCCAAGAAGTTCCTGGACCATACGCTGGTAAACACCGCCGGCCCAACCGATTCCGAAGGCTCAAAGGACCCCGAGACTCCTGAGACCCCGACGAACCCGGACAAGCCCAAGTCCGACAACGGAGCTAAGACCGACACCAAGGTCAAGACTACGACCACAGCGAAGAACCTCGCAAACACCGGCGACCAAACATTCGCCCTAGTCGCCACCGCAGCATCAGCGGGAGCAACGCTCGTAGTGATAGCCCTCATCATGCTGATCAAGCGCCGCAAGACCCACTAGTAGCCAGTCGAACATATCGACAACCCAAAAACCCGGGTAGCCAAAAAACAGGCCACCCGGGTTTTCTGTTGAGTGGAGACTCCGCAAGCGGAAACTGCATCCCACAATTAGCGCCCGGAACGGGACACATTTTCCGTCAAGCCCTCATCCGGAAAATCCATCCCAGTTTGAGCGCCCAGACCGGGACGCACTTTCCCAAAGGGTCCTCAACGGGAAACTGCGTCCCATAATTAGGCCGAGAAATGGGATGAACTTTCCCAATGAGAGCCAACCGGAAACCACGTCCCAGAATCAGCCCCCAAAGTGGGACGCACTTTCCCAACGAGCCTCAACCGGAAAATACATCCCGGAATCCAGCTGAATAGTGGGACACACTTTCCCAATCGGGTCCCAAGCGGAAACTGCATCCCACTCCGGACGTGAATTCTGGGACACGGTTTCCGGATGCAAAAAAGGCCACAAGACGTGGCCTTCGACTTATATATGTTCAGCGGATACCCCTATGACAAGCCACGCCCCAACATCAGGGCGTCTGTCCAGGCGGAGGCATATAAGGTTCATCGCGAGTTCCGCACGCAAAGGGGGCCACTTAATGTGGCCCCCGTCTTGCGCAGGACTGTCCGAGCAGGGAACCTTATATGCCTCCGCCCGGACAGACGTTTCAGTTATGAGTGACCCGCTACTTGATCTTGGTCGTACCCGGCGCCAAGTTGGGGTCGGTCTCGTTGGCCTCGGTCTGGAAGTGCTCGGTGTACACGTTCTTGCCGTCGCGGAACATCTCGTAGTACTGCATCTTGGCGTAATCCTCGCGCACCTTGGTTGCGGCTGCGGCGGCGGCATCGTCACCGGTGACGTTGGAGGAAAGCGCCCAGCGCAGGCTGGCGTCCTCGTAGCCCACCGAGTTGATAGCGGGCAGCGACTCGCGCAGCGTCACGTGCGCTTTCTGGTAGTCGGTCAGCGGCGCGCCGATTAGCTGCATGAGCTGGGTGGACAGGTAGTTGGTGGACAGGTCGTCGACCTCGCTCGTCTGGTCGCAGCCGGCAACGTCGTAGTTGGCCCAGATGATGTAGTCGGTCTGCCACAGGCGCTCCTGGTGCGTGGCATCATCCTCGCCGGTAAACCACTTGTCGTTGAACTTGGACGGGAAGAACGGCTGGTGGTCGCCCCAGAACACCACGACCACCTTACGGTCGAGCTTATTCAGGGCGTTGAGGAAGTAGCGAAGCGCCTGGTCGGACTGCTCGATGCACGAGACATACTCGTCGACATCGGAGAGCGTGCCGTCCTCGACGGTCTTGGTGTCCAGGTCGGTCGTGTCGATGTTCAGGTGCATCTGCTTGTCGACCGGCAGCAGGCCCGTATCGTAGCCCGAGTGGTTCTGCATGGTCACGTCGAAGATAAACTGCGGATCGGCGTTCTGGTCGAGCAGCTCAAGAATCTTGTCGTAGGTAGCCTGGTCGGTCACCATGCCGCGCAGGGTATCGGCGCCCTGGAAATCGTTGATGGACAGGAACTGGTCAAAGCCAAAGTCCTTGTAGACGTTCTCGCGGTTCCAGTTGGTGGCGTGGTTGGGGTGCATGGCCGTGGTGGAGTATCCGAGCGACTTGAACTGCTCTGCCAGGTTCCCGGTCGTTTCCATGTTGTAGATGGTGTAGGGGTACACGCCCGAGCCCAGGTTGGCCATGGAGTTGCCGGTCATAAACTCAAACTCGGTATTGGCGGTGCCGCCGCCGTAGGCGCTCACGTAGAGCTTGCCGCGGCTGAGGCAGTTGGACAGGCTCTTAAAGTACTGCGGGCCTTCGTAGCCGGCGCGCATGTTCTGGTAGATCGACAGGTCCGAGAACGTCTCGTTCATGATGGCGATGACCGTGGGCTTCTCGCTGTCGAACTGCTCCTTTGCGGCGGCGCGCTCGTCGCTCTTGGCGGCGTCGGACTTGTCGTAGGCCTTGGCGTACTTTTTGAGCGTGGCCTTGGCATCGTCGACGGAGTAGTCGGCGGGTTTGGGCGGCTTGATGGACTGCGCTGCGCTAATGAAAGCGGGCAAGTAGCCCTCGCGCCAGTAGCTCTCGAGCGGGCGCCAGGTGTAGACGGTGATGCCGAGGGTGTTGTAGTAGTCGATGAGCGTGACATGCGCGGTCACGCCGCCCAGGCACAGCACGGCGACGAGCAGGTTGGTGAGCAGCATGCGCTTGGCGTTGGCGGCGCCCTTCTGACGGTGCGGTGCCACCAGGCCGGCGTACTCGCATAGCAGCATGGCGATGGCGGTAAAGCCCATGGACAGCACGCAGAACAGTGAGATCGAGAAGGTGTAGCCGGTGCCGGCGACCGCGGCGGCGGTGGAGATGGCCGAAAGGTCGCCCGGCTGGATGGGCATGGATTTAAACGTGATGACGAAGAACTCGGCAATGCCCAGGACAAAGAGGGCAAAGGCCAGGACCGCGGGAGCTGCGCCGTGGCGCTGGAACAGGAAGAACAGGCCGACCATGAGCGTGGTGATGATGGCCCACTCGAGCAGGATGCACAGGGGGTAGACCCAGGTAAAGTCGTGGTTGGACGAGACCTCCATGCCCAGCAGCGCAAAGACGCCGGCGAGCAGCAGGCACAAGACGGCGGCGACGAGCGGTTTGCCCACAAAGGCGCCGCGCAGGCGGGCGAGCTTGCCGGTGGGGGCGGGGGCGTCGGGCCCGGCGAACGCAAAGACGCGCGGGGCGATGCGGTCGCGGGCGATGCTGGCCCAAGCGCAGCCGGTGAGGATGGCGTTGGTCAGGATGAGCATTACGAAGGCGAGCGGCTCGTTTTGCGCGACGAGGCCAATGGCGCTCCAAATGGTCAAAAAGAGCTGGAACAGGCCGAAGGCGACGCTCCACCCAAGAGCGCTTTTGGCAACGGTGCCCGACTGAGCGCGAATGGCCTTGGCCTCGCGCAAAACAAGGTAGACGGTCGCCGCAAGACCGACGAGCGAGATGGCGGCAGCGAACATGCTGAGACTCCTCACAAACTTAAAACCTACGAAAGCGGGGGTTTACCCGATTGTTACCAAGATATGCGCTGCAATTGGTGGCTGCGCACAACAACCAGCCATATTAACGCGCACGTGTGGCGGTGTGGCGCAATGTAGTGGCGACCTGCGCGATAATGGACGGGAATTACACGGAAACGTAAAGGCTTCTTAAAGAATTGGCGAGGATGAGGCGATGAACGAACGGGCTTGTATGACGAGTGCGGGTGACGTGGACGCTGGCATGGACGCGGGCGGCTATCCGGTCGAGACGACGGGCAATGCGGTGCTGGACACGTTGGAGCACCGTTCCTCCACGCGTGCCTTCGCGCGTGATGACGACGACCGTCCCGTGGCGGTGACCGACGAGCAGCGGGCGGCAATTTTGCATGCGGCGAGTCGCGCGCCGTCGGCGGGCGCCATGATGATGTATTCCATCGTGAGCATTCGCGAGCAGGCTACGCTGGATCGTCTGGCCGACCTGTGCGACCACCAGCCCATGATCGCCAAGGCGCCCTGGGCACTTATATTTGTGGTCGACTATGCCAAGTGGATCGATCTGTTTGAGCACGTGGGCTGCTTTGAGCCCGAGTTTGTCGAGCGCACGGGCAAGGCGCCCCGCCGTGCACCGGGTTTGGGTGACTTTGCCATCGCGGCCCAGGACGCCGTGATCGCTGCGCAAAACGCCGTGGTCGCCGCCGAGGCCCTGGGCCTGGGGAGCTGCTACATCGGTGATATCGTCGAGAATGCCGAGGAAGTGGCCGAGCTGCTCGATCTGCCTCCGTATACCATGCCGCTGTCGATGCTCATCATCGGCACGCCCCGTAAGGAGCGTCCGGCCATTGCGCATCCCGTGGTGAACCTGGTGCACGAGGAGCGCTACTGCCGCGCCGATGCTGCGACTATGGACGCGCAGGTGGCCGAGATGGACGCGATGTTCCGTCCGCATGCCCGCGAGGTGGGCGAGCGCGTGGTGGATATCTACACCCGCAAACACACGAGTCCCTTTATGGCCGAGATGAGCCGCTCCATGGAGTGGTGGTTCAAAAACTGGCTCGGAAAATGACAGATGTGGCAAAGGGGCAGTCCCTTTGCCACATTCCATATCGCCGTGGTGGCCTAAAGGCCGTATAAATGTTTATCTAGCTGGGAAAACGGTGCCGTGCAAGTGCAGGCCGATTACCTATAATCCCTTCGAACATTAAAGTTGGGAGGAAACCGGCTTATGGAACAAAAGGCCAAGGAGGCAGCCTCGCACGCTGCGATTCCTGTGAGCATCTCGGCGATGCTCGTCACGCTGGGCGTGGTGTACGGCGATATCGGCACCAGTCCTATGTATGTAACCAAGGCGCTCGTTGCCGGCAACGGCGGCATCGGAAGCGTCACGGAGGAGTTCGTGCTCGGCGCGCTCTCCCTTGTCGTGTGGACGGTCACGTTGCTGACCACCATCAAGTATGTGCTCATCTCGCTGCGCGCCGATAACCATGGTGAGGGCGGCATCTTTGCCCTGTACAGCCTGGTCAAGCGCTGCGGCAAGTGGCTTATCATCCCCGCCATGCTGGGTGGCGCCGCGCTGCTCGCCGACGGCATCCTGACGCCGGCCGTTACCGTTACCACGGCCATCGAGGGCCTGCGCACCATCCCGGCGGTCCATGCCGTGCTGGGCGATGACCAGGGCCGCGTCGTCGCCATTACGCTCGCCATCATCATCGTGCTCTTCTTGGTACAGCGCATCGGTACGGCCAAGATCGGTCACGCCTTTGGCCCCATCATGACGCTGTGGTTCCTGTTCCTGGGCGGCACGGGTCTGTTCTTTGTCTTCCAGCACCCCGCCGTGCTGCTGTGCCTCAACCCGGTGCGCGGCATCGCCTTTTTGCTGAGCCCCAACAACCACGCGGGCATCATGATTCTGGGCAGCTGCTTCCTCGCCACCACCGGTGCCGAGGCGCTCTACTCCGACATGGGCCACGTCGGCCGCGGCAACATCTACGCTACCTGGCCGTTCGTTAAGTGCTGCCTGCTGCTTTCCTATATGGGCCAGGGCGCTTGGCTTATGAACAACGCTGCCAACCCCGAGCTCATGGGCATTGCCGACCTCAACCCGTTCTACCAGATGCTCGCCCCGGGCCTGCGCCCGTTTGCCGTCGGCCTTTCCACCGTCGCGGCCATCATTGCCTCGCAGGCGCTCATCACCGGCGCATTCTCGCTGGTGTCCGAGGCCAGCCGTCTGGATCTCATGCCGCACATGCAGGTCTTCTACCCTGCCGAGACCAAGGGCCAGCTCTACATCCCCATGGTCAACAACGTCATGCTTGTCGGCTGCGTCATCGTGGTACTGCTGTTCCAGAACTCGGCGCATATGGAAGCCGCCTACGGCCTTGCCATTACGCTGACAATGATGTGCACCACGCTGCTGCTCTTCTTCTACCTGCACGAGGAGCGCAAGCTCAAGGTTGCTCCGTGGATCTTCGCAGCCTTCTTCCTTTTGCTCGAAGGCTTCTTCTTCGTGAGCTCGCTCACCAAGTTCTTCCACGGCGGCTACTTCACCATCCTCATGGCTGCACTCATCATGGGCATTATGGTGTGCTGGTACAACGGCACGGCGGTCGAGCAGCGCCAGTTTACGCTGCTGCCGCTGCGCAGCTACCTGCCGCAGCTCAAGCGCCTGCGCGACGACGACCGTTACGAGCGCATGAGCGACAACGTCGTGTACCTGACCAAGGACACCCATACCGACTACATCGACCGCGATATCGTCTATTCGATCTTGGACAAGCATCCCAAGCGCGCCCGCGCCTGGTGGTTTGTGAATGTCGAGACCATGGACGAGCCGCACACCTTTGCCTATTCGGTCGAGACGTTCGGCACCGACTACGTGTTCCGCGTGCATCTGTACCTGGGCTACAAGATCAACCAGCGCGTCAATGCCTACCTGCGTCAGGTTGTTCAGGACCTGGCTGCCACCGGCGAGCTGCCGCCGCAGACGCATGACTACTCGGTCTACAAGGATCCGGGTAACATCGGCACGTTCAAGTTCGTCCTGATTCGTAAGCTTCTGGCGCCTGAAAGCGATGTGGAGCCGAGCGAGCGTACGGCCATCACGCTCAAGTACATCATTCGCCGCGCCGCCGGCACGCCCGCACGCTGGTACGGCCTGGAGAACTCCAACGTGAGCTTTGAGTACGTGCCGCTGTTCACCAAGTTCAAGGCCGTGAACAAGATGCAACGCCTGGCTCCCAACGAACGCCCGTAGGCGCCGACAGGTTGCACGGAGTTGGTTTTTGATGGACAAGATTGAGACCGGGGAGGCAAACATGGATGCAAAGATGCTTGGTGGCCGCGAGGTGGTTGCCGAGCTGGTACGTGAGGCACGCGCCGACGCCGCCGAAGATCGGTTCTTTACGAACCGTGCCAACATGGATATGGCCGACCGCGTGATCTCGATTGTGGCACTGGTATTTGGAGCGGTGTGCGTGTGTGCCCTGCTCGCGCACGTGCTGTTTGTCTAGCGACCGCAGGCTGCAAAGGCTATACACTTGGAACCACCACAAGGGAAACCACCACAAAGGTGCCTGTCCCTTGTGGTGGTTTTTGTTTTTGAGAGAGGGGCGGGGCGCTGATGGACGTCCGTACGGACGGCGATATTGCCGATAGCTTTTGGTGGCGGCGCACAACGCTGACGCGCCGCACTCCTCTGTATGACGCTTGCGTATCGGTGGGGCTGTTGGTCGCGGCGACGATTGTGGGTGCGCTGCTCGACCATCCGGGTCTCGCGCCGAGCATCATGATCGTCTATGTGTTCGCCGTTCAGCTGTGCGCATTCTTTACCTGGAGTCGCCTGTATTGCTTGCTGAGCTCGGCTGCCGCCGTGGCGCTCTACAACTTCTTGTTTGTCGACCCGCGCTACTCGCTGTCGCTTATCGACCGCGGCTATCCCGGCATGTTCTTCATCATGTTCGTGGTCTCGCTTGTGTCGAGCTCGATTGCCTTGGCCCTGCGTCGCGCTTTGGCGCAGGCCGCTGCCAGCGACCGCCGTACGCATATGGTGCTCGAGACCAACCGTATGCTGCAGCGGTGCGCCGATCAGCAGCAGATTGTCCATGCCATGGCAACGCAGCTGGCACGTCTTTCGGGCTGTCCGGTCGTGTGGTACAGCGCCGACGCCGAGGGCGATGACCTGCTGCCGCGTGCGACGTACACAGCCGTGGGCGATGCCGCCCCGGTGCACGAGCCGGCGCCGCAGATGCCGCCGCGGCTCTCGGCGTCCGCCTATGTGGGAACGCCGCTCGATGCCACCTATGGTGGCTCAGCGTTTTATGGCATCTACCTGACGGTTCGCACAGGCGACGGCTTCGCGCGCTCGGGCGACCCCGCCTCGGTGGTGGGCGTGCTGGCTATCGTTGCCGAGCCCAACGTGCTGACGCATGAGGAGCGGACACTTGCCGATGCCATCGTGAGCGAAGGCGAGCTGGCGCTCGACCGCGCCCGCGCCATGGAGGCCCGCGAGGAAGCGGCGGTGCTCGCCAAAAACGAACAGCTGCGCGCCAACCTGCTGCGCTCCATCTCGCACGACCTGCGCACACCGCTTACCAGTATTTCGGGCAATGCCGATGTCCTGCTCGATCAGGGCTCGACCGGCACCGCGGTGCTCGATGCCCAGACGCGCCGCGGCCTGCTCCTTTCCATTCGCTCGGATGCACAATGGCTCAACGCCACCGTCGAGAACCTGCTCGCCATCACCAAGCTCGAGGGTGGCGGTATGCGCCTGTCGACCACACTCGAGCTCATGGACGATATCGTCGAGGAGGCGCTGCGCCACGTGAACCCTGCCGTGCGCGAGCACGACCTTAAGGTGGTGGCGTGCGATGAGCCGGCGCTCGTCAACGTCGATGCGCGCCTGATGGTGCAGCTGGTGGTCAATCTGGTGAACAACGCCATCACCTATACGCCCGCAGGCTCGCATATCATGATTTCGATTAGCGTCGACGATGGACGCGTGGCGTGCTCGGTGGCCGATGATGGTCCGGGCATCGCACCCGAGGATCGCGAGCGGATCTTTGAGTCGTTCTATACCGCCAACCATGGCCTGGCCGACAGCCACCGTAGTGTGGGCCTGGGGCTTTCGCTCTGCCGCTCCATTGCGCTGGCGCATGGCGGTAGCATAGAGGTTGCCGCGGCGGACCCGCACGGCTCGGTCTTTACGATTGAGCTTCCCGTCGCCGATGTTTCGTTTGATAAGGAGTAGCGCCGTGCCGAACTCTGCCGTAAAACCGCTCATCTTGGTCGTTGAGGACGACCCCGCCGTCCGCAACCTTATCGTTGCCGCGCTCGAGGCGCACGGCTTGCGTCATATGGCCGTTGAGACTGCCCATGCCGCCATCGCCGCCGCCTCATCGCAGGCACCGAGCATTGTGCTGCTCGATCTGGGCCTGCCCGATATGGACGGCGTCAAGGTGGTGGAGTCGGTGCGCGCATGGTCGGGCATGCCGATTATCGTGGTCTCGGCGCGCAGCGAGGATGCGGACAAAATCCGCGCGCTCGATGCCGGTGCCGACGACTATCTGACCAAGCCGTTTTCGGTCGAGGAACTGCTTGCACGCATTCGCACGACGCTCAGGCGCCTTTCGTATGCGCAAACGGGTGGCGTTGCCTCCGAGGGCTCGTTCGATACCGGTGAGCTGCATATCGATTTTGATGCCGGCATCGCCACGATGGATGGCGAGGAGCTGCATCTGACGCCGATCGAGTACAAGCTCCTGTGCCTGCTGGCGCATAACGCCGACAAGGTGCTGACGCACCAGTCTATCCTGCACGAGATTTGGGGTACGGCAACTAAGAGCGACCTGGCGAGCCTGCGTGTCTTTATGGGCACGTTGCGTAAGAAGATCGAGTCCGACCCCGCGCACCCGCGCTATATCCAGACGCATGTGGGTATCGGCTATCGCCTGGTCACCCAAGGCTAGATTGCCAACCACCATCCCAATATGAGTTGCGGTGAAATACGGTCTAAATTTGCCTAATTTCAGGCAAAGCAGTCCGTATTCCACCGCAACTTTGTTATTTGCCTTTGGGCTTGCTGGCGTAGAACTTCTTCTTTTTGGGCTTGCCGGCGGGGGAGGGGCTGCCGGTGACGTGCGGCTTGCCGTCGCCGGCGTGCACATGGCCAGGCACTGCCGCGCGAGGCTTGCGGGCCTCGGGGTTGCGCAGCTCCTCGACACGCTCGGCAATCTCCTCGGCGCTAAAGCCGACCTCGGCCATGGCATCCTCGATGGGCAGGCGGCGCACGATATAGCAGTGGTGCACCTTCTGGTTGCGTGCGAAGTCCTCGGGGATGGTCTGC
>UQPP01000039.1 GCA_900543025.1 uncultured Collinsella sp. | reverse complement strand
GATTGTTTCCCGCCCATGGACAGCAGCGCCTCGCTTCCGAACGCCCGGTATACCCACTGCCATTCTCTCACGGTCTCGCGGGGGACGGACAGGGCCTCGGCCGCCGGCTTGCAGCCGACGCCGGCGTCGAAGAGCTCGACGGCCCGCCTCCTGGACTCCAGGTCGTGCTTCACCCTGAGGTCTATACTCATGGAAAACCTCCCATTTCCCGATGTCCAAGAAATGGGAGGCAGTTCACTGTCCCCTTTGTGGTGGTCGCGGTTTGTCTCGTTCTGTAATAGGTAGACCCTTATTTGCCGAGTAGTTGTTACAGATCTAGATAAACGGGCACTGCTAAACAATTCATCTCGATCCGTAACATCTGGACCCAAAAACGGCCGCTAGATGTTACAGATTGAGATGGTGAACGCCGGGGCCGAAGATCACCACAAAGGCTCCTGTCTCCTTTGTGGTGGTGGGGGCGAGCTCGATGCTGCCGTGCTCGCTGAACGACATTCTAATGAGCGTCTCTACAGGATTTCATCTGGGCTGGCGGGCTTGGTTGTTTTGGGGATGCCGAGTTTGGATGACGCGAAATCGTCAACATTGTCCTTAATTCCGTCTTTGGTGTAGACAGTGACCATATAGGTGCTGTGTCCGAATTCGCTCTTGTCGCGTGTTGCCCAGGCATCCCAGTAGGCGGCCCCGTTTCGCCCTTTGATTTTTCCGACACGGCGGAGTTCTGTTCGCTTTAATTTCCGGTTGCTATAGATGGTTCGACCGGCTTCCGCGGTGAGCCCGCACTGTCCAAGCAGCTTGTCGAGGACTTGGTTCATGTGGCGCTCATCGGTGTTTGGTGCGTAGTCGTAGGCGAGGGTGATGGAGTCGAGTGGCTGGTCGTCGATCAGATAGTTTAGCGCCTGAGGTTCAAGGCAGAAATAGGGGGAGCATCCGTCGACCTTGCCGAGCAACGGTAACTTGGACTGCCAACTTCCGGTGGGAATTGCATATTCGTAGAACACGCCACGGCAGACAAAGGAGAGCGAGGTGGCACGCGAGCCGGCGTCGATCATCCCGCAAAGATCGAAGGGCGAGGCGATACCAAAAGAAAAGGGCGTGATGACGATAAGGAAGAGCATCACGATGGGTATGGCGAGAATGGCGATGACGTTGCGACCGGTGGAATGAGACGGCTTCATATGCGCTCCTCGAGACAAAGATCTGTTGAGGATAGGCAGAAATGGATATGTTCTGGCAACAATTCAAGTTTAATCTCATGGCGCGAGATGGTCGACCGTTAGCGTCGAAAACCACCACAAAGGTGCCTGTCCCCCTTGTGGTGGTGAGGAGCACGCGGCTTCTTTTGGTAATAGTGCTGGCTGGCGATATCATTAGTGCAGGTGGCGAAGGCTTGCATTGTGAGGTGCTTTACTGTGAGAAGTCCTGCCCGTATTGGATTGATTGTTTTGGCGCTTGCGATCACCGTGGTTGGCATGGGTGCTGTCAGCATGGCGTTTCTACCTGCTGCGGTGACGGAGCCGGTGGTCAAGCCTGTGACTCAATCTGTCGAACTTCTGACCGGCGCCGCCAAGTCCGAGACCATTACCGTTGATTTTGATGAGCAACCGGCTGCGCTGGGCATTAGTAATTATCCAAGTATTCAGCTTGGGGCTATGCGCTATGCCACGGATTCTAGTCTGATCGACAGGGCGTCCGAGCTGCTCAGGGGCAAAACCTTTAAGCGCTGGTATGGATATGCGTCCTATCGGGCAAAAGCGAACGACATGGTTGGCGGATGCCACTCGTCCATCGAGTTGGACACCGCGAATGGCGCCAAGTTATGTGATGTCTCGTACGATCCTGGCTACGAGGGCAATGAGGGGCCGGGCATCTACATCTTGGACGGCGATGCCGCCTATGTCATGGAGGGCAACCAGGCCGAGCTCAACGATTTTATGGGTCAGTGCATTCAGGATGCCTATGAACAGACCTGCTTGCCCGACCCGCAGACTGCACGCGATAGTGGGTCTGCCCGTACATGGCTGTTCGAGGATGAGATGCCCTGGAACGCCGAATCGGGAAGCACGGGCTCGGCAAGTAAATAGAGGCTGCAACCACCACAAAGGTGCCTGTCCCCTTTGTGGTGGTTTGTATGTCGTGGGAACACTCAGAAAATCTTATATATAGAGACTTAGATTTGTGTATAAGATCGCGCAAAGCTGGCAACAATACTTCTCGAACAACGTGAAGCCGCCCCGTAGGGCGGCCGCCCCAAGAGAGGTGATTCCATGAGAATCGATAAGCTAGCAATGACGTCGCGCGAGGCGCTGCAGACCGCCATGAGCACGGCTGCCGACGCGCAGGCCGGCGCGGTAGAGCCGATTCACCTGCTGTCCGCCCTGCTCGGTGCCGGCGAGCGCAATATCTCCGTGATCATAGAGCGCATCGGTGCCGACCCGGCTCAGCTCGCACGCTCCACACAGGATGCCATCGACCACGCGCCCAAGGTTTCGGGCGAGGGCCAGCAGATGGGCCTGTCTAACGAGCTCGTCCGTGTCATCGAAAAGGCCGAGAAGAAGGCCACCAAGATGGGCGACAGCTTTGTAGTGACCGAGCATCTACTGATGGCACTTGCCGAGGACAAGGGCGAGGCGGGCCGCGTGCTGCGCGATGCCGGCGTGACCAAGGAGCGCATCGAGCAAGTCTACGAGGAACTGCGTGGCGATGACCGCGTGACGTCTGCCGAGGATAAGACGCAGTTTGAGGCGCTGGAGCAGTACGGTCGCAACATCTGTGACCTCGCTCGCGCCGGCAAACTCGACCCGGTCATCGGCCGTACCGATGAGATTCGCCGCACCATCCAGGTCCTGTCCCGTCGCACCAAGAACAACCCCGTGCTCATCGGTGAGCCGGGCGTCGGCAAGACGGCCATCGTCGAGGGCATCGCTCAGCGTATCGTGGCCGGCGACGTACCGAGCACCCTGCGCGACCGCGACCTGATCGAGCTCGACATGAGCGCGCTGGTCGCCGGCGCCAAGTACCGCGGCGAGTTCGAGGACCGCTTGAAGGCCGTGCTCAAGGAGGTACAGAAGTCCGAGGGTAAGGTCATCCTGTTCATCGATGAGCTCCATACCATCGTGGGCGCGGGTGCAACCGAGGGCTCCATGGACGCCGGCAACATCCTCAAGCCTGCGCTTGCCCGTGGCGACTTGCACGCGATTGGCGCGACTACGCTCGACGAATACCGCAAGTACATCGAGAAGGACGCGGCGCTCGCGCGTCGTTTCCAGACTGTGATGGTCTCCGAGCCTACCGTCGAGGACACCATCTCGATCCTTCGTGGCCTCAAGGAGAAGTACGAGATCTTCCACGGCGTGCATATCACCGATAGCGCGCTCGTGGCGGCTGCCGACCTCTCCGATCGCTACATCGCCGACCGTTTCCTGCCCGACAAGGCCATCGACTTGGTCGATGAGGCCGCAAGCCGTTTGCGCATGGAGCTCGACAGCATGCCGGTCGAGATTGACGCCACCACGCGTCAGCTCACCCAGCTGCAGATCGAGGAGCAGGCGCTCATGAAGGAGACCGACGACGCCTCCAAGGAGCGTCTGGAGGCCCTGCGCCAAGAGATTGCCGAGGTCCAGGAAAAGCTCAACGTGCAAAAGGCCGGCTGGCTCAACCAAAAGAACGCCATCGACCACGTGCAGGAGCTCAAGGGTCAGCTCGACGAGGCCAAGAGCGAAGAGGAGCGCGCGACGCGCAACGGCGACCTGGGCCGTGCGTCCGAGCTGCGCTTCTCCGTGATTCCGGGCCTGCAGCAGCAGATTCAGGATTCCGAGGCCGCGCTCGAGGCACAAAAGCAGCAGGACGGCGAGGGCCTCAACGAACAGGTGACCTCCGATGAGATCGCCGAGGTCGTGAGCGCCTGGACCGGCGTGCCCGTGTCCAAGATGATGCAGGGCGAGCTCGACAAGTTGAAGGGCCTGGAGGGCGAGCTGCATAAGCGCGTCATCGGCCAGGACGAGGCCGTCTCCGCCGTTGCCGCGGCCGTGCGCCGCAGCCGTGCGGGTCTCTCCGACCCGGACAAGCCCATCGGCAGCTTCTTCTTCCTGGGCCCCACCGGCGTGGGCAAGACCGAGCTCGCCAAGGCGCTTGCCGAGTGCCTGTTCGACGACGAGCGCGCACTCGTGCGTATCGACATGTCCGAGTACATGGAGAAGTTCAGCGTCCAGCGTCTGATCGGTGCGCCCCCGGGATACGTGGGTTACGACGAGGGCGGCCAGCTCACCGAGGCCGTGCGCCGTCGTCCGTACTCCGTGATCTTGCTCGACGAGATGGAGAAGGCTCATCCGGATGTCTTCAACGTGCTGCTGCAGGTGCTTGACGACGGCCGCCTGACCGATGGCCAGGGTCGCCAGGTGTCCTTCAAGAACACGATTATCATCATGACGTCCAACGTGGGCTCCAAAGCCATCGCCGATCTGTCCGGCAAGGACGAAGAGGAGATGCGCCATCAGGTCAACGCCGCCATGGCTCAGACCTTCCGTCCCGAGTTTCTCAACCGTATCGACGATATCGTGGTGTTCCATCCGCTCGGCATGGCGCAGATCGAGAAGATCGTCGACATCCAGCTTGCCGACGTCCGCGCACGCCTGGCCAAGGAGCGCATGACGCTTGCCATCACCCCGGCGGCCAAGCAGATGCTCGCCGTGGGCGGCCTGGACCCGGTCTTTGGTGCCCGTCCGCTCAAGCGTCTGGTCCAGCGCGAGGTCGTGGACGCCATCGCCGCCGCCATCATCGACGGCACGGTGCGCGAGGGCGATCAGGTGACGGTCGATGTCGACAAGGACGGCGGCTTTACCGTCGTGTGCGATAACACGCCGGCGGCCACCTACGAGGTCCCCGACGCCGAATAGATTTATGGGACATGCCTTAAAATCTGCCAGCCGTCTCTAAACGCCAAGGGCGGCGGATCCAATTGGGTCCGCCGCCCTTTTTCGTGCGACAATCGATAATGTTGAACGGATGCGATGCAAGGAGCTATGCAGATGAAAGACGAGATCAAGACAAGTGCGCCGGCGACCGATGCCGCACCCGCCGCACCCATGCCTGTGCCTAAGCCGGCACCCAAGCCGCGCGACCCCTACATCCGTGCCGAGAACGAGGACGACGACGGCTACGATCCCTACAGCGATCGCCGCCCCGAGCGCGAGCCAATGTTCGAAGCCGATCCCTGGCGCTGAGTGCCACCAAAAAGGCCACCAAAAAGTTGCGGTGAAATAGGGACTGTTTTGCGGTTTGACCAGCAAAAACAATCCCTATTTCACCGCAACTGCGTTGGGCGGCTGTCTTCGGGCCGGCTAGTCCTGGGCTTTGATGCTCGGCAGGAGAATCTGGGCGAGGTAGTCGGTCTCGAGTTTGGTCGCGGCGTCGGCCTTGCCGTCTTTACCGACCAGGTCGTTTTTGATCTGGCTGTATGTGTAGCGGTTGCCGGTCGTGAGCTCGACAAGCTCAATCGCCGTGTCCATGGGGTAGGTCGACACGGGGCCTTGCGCGCGCCCGTTGATGGTTTGCGGGACCACATACGGATAAACAGGGCCGCTGGCGTAGACGGTATAACCGTTGCCCAGGCTGACCGTGCCCAAAACCGTATCGCCGTCATCGGGCGTAAAGGTCTCGCCATCGCGCACGGCGACGAGCGTCACGAGCGGCGTATTGGCGTCATCGCCCAGATAGATGCACAGCGTGCTGCCGTTTTGCCAGGTAGCAACCTTACCGTACCACTCGACGGGGATATCGAGTTGATACAGATCCGTCGCCTTATGCCGGGCATCGGCATCGCGGGCGGACTGTGCCTCGCTTGCGCTTACGGCGTTGGCGGCGGCATCGCGGCGCGTAATTGCCGCCTGCTGGAGTATCTTTGCCGCGGCGGCAGAGCTCGCGCCGCCTTCCTCGGCATACTTGGCGGCGGCATCGATCTGGTCGTCAGTCACCGCGTCGGCCGAAGGTACCTTGAGCTTAAAGGTGGCTTGAGCGCGCAGATCCTGCCCATCGCTCTTAATGGTGACCTGCGCCTTGGTGGTCGGGACGGTGTAGATGGTGCCGTCGGCCGCGATGGGGGATCCAGCAATGGAGAGCGTGTAATCGCCGGGCAGCAGCTTAATGCCGCGACCGTGCTCGTCAACGTAGAGCGTTTCGCTCACAGAAGAGCCGTCGGAGTCCTGGCCACTCACCTGCACGGGGATCTTTGAGCCGGTGGAGCAGTCGAGCCCCGCGGCATGTACGCCAATTTGCACCGACATCATGGTATGGGCGTTTGCGGCAACCACGGCGGCCCGCTCTTGCTGGTATCCGCTCCAAGCCGCATAGCCCGCGCCGCCGGCGACGAGCGCGATGGCAACAACGCCTGCCACCATCAGGTTGCGTCGCCTGGGCGACATCTTGCGATGGCGAACCTCGGCCTCGCGTGCCGAGGGAACGGACGGCAGGGGAATATCGCCCATGGCGATGGTCTCGTCTACGGCAGGCGCAGAGCCTAAGCCAGGGAGCTCGCGGGTCAGCGAATCTTCGGCGGGCAAGCTGTCGAGCAAGATGGTTTCCTCGCTCGTGTCGGATTCGGGCTGGTCGTCGGCCTCGCATTCGGATTCCTCGTGCCCCGCCTCGTCTTCGGTGGGCGCGGCGCCATCGTCTTTTGCATCCTGATCATCGGGCTGCGCTTCGATTTCCGGCTCATCTCGCACATCAACGCTCGAATCGTCAAACGCAATCTCGGCCAGTGCGATCTGGTCAAGGCTCTCCAGGGCCTCGGCACACGCTTCTGCATCTTGGGCCGCATCCTCTTGGCCCATTGTCTCATCTTTCATATACCCCCCAAGCTCAATATCGGGACAACACTGTACCCAAAAATGGAGCTATATAAAGCGCATGCGAAATATAAGATCCGATTTAACCCGAGTGCATCGTTTAGCCGCATCCTCGCGGCAGCAAAAAGCCCCCGGAACGCGGACGAATCACATTCCGGGGGCTCTGCAATGCGTTGAGTTGCGCGGAGCCGGCTACGCGGCTTCGTACTCAAGCGATGTTTGCGCCAGGCGCGTTACTCGGCGTGCGCGTAATCAATCTTGGCGCGGCGAGCGGTGGCCTTCTCCCAATCGCTGGTGCCCTCAAAGACATCCTGCTTGTAGGGGTTGCGGCCGAGCTTCTTGGCACGGTAGGCGATGTAGATGATTGCGGCGACGTTGGCGATCAGCGCGGCAATCGAGACCGCGGTGGCGGCGCCTGGGTCGAGCGTGGAGTGGGTCACAAAGATGGACTCCTCCTGGAAGTACGGGAACACCTGGGCAAACATGCACCAAATAGCAAGTGTAAAGGCGCGGTTCTGAATCCAGCCGCCCTTGTTCCAGATAAAGGCGGCGACGGTGGGCGCCAGCAGCAGCGCAAAGCCGCAGAACCAGGAGTGGGTGGGCAGGCAGTTGTAGGTGTAGCAGAAGTTCCAGACATCGTAGGCGATGATGTAGACCCAGGTCATGTCGGGCCACAGCATATCGGTCTGATCCTCGGAGGCGTAGACGCTCCACCAGCCGGTCATGCAGAAGATGTTGATGAGACCGGCGATGCCGTTGAACACGTTGTTCCAGCCGGCAAGCTGCGTGACACCCTCGGAGGTGACCCAGGTGGACTGGCCCAGGACAAAGAAGTGGTAGGCACTCTCGAAATCGGACACGACGGCAATCATGATGTTGATAGCGACGATCACAAACGGCCACGCGCGGAACCAATGCGCCTTGCCGATCTTGCCCCACTGGTACTTAATGGCAATGAAGCCCCAGCAACCGGCCAGCGCCGCGTACACCTTGGCGTAGTGGAACCAGCTGTTCTGATACACGTGGGTGGGGTTGGTGAGCGCCCACTCGGCACCCTGCGAAACGCCCACGGCGATGGCGACGCAGTAGATGGTCATGGCCAGCGGAGCCACGCCAAAGATGATTGCCGCGCCCAGCTTGGTGCGGCGGCCGACCTCGTTGAGCACGATCAGGCCAATAAAGACCATGGCCCAGCCAGCCCAGTGGATAAGGGTATCGCTACCCCAAACGTCGAACAGCATGCTGCTCTCCTTTCACACGCCCGCGGCCCCTCTTCTGATCGCGGGCGGTTTGGCCAAATGTCGTCAGTTCTGGGGCTTGCGCTCCGGATACTTGGCGGTATAGCCCTCGATGTGGAGTGTCGAGGCGATGATTTCCTTGACCGTCTCGTCGGGCACATCGGGGTGCGTGCGGATATACATCAACAACCCCATGATGAGGGTGTAGAACGTCTCGTAGACATGGTCGATGCGTAGCTCATGATGGGTGACAAAATCCACCACGGTGGTGTCGCAGATATACTGAGCCACGCGCTGGACCACGTTGTGCAGAAAGCCGCCGTAGAGTGCGCCGCTGCTCGAGGTGAGCGTGCTTGGCAGCTCGTGGCCGCTGGCGACCAGGCGCTTGAAGAGCGGGGCGACGGTGTCGAGTGCGCCTTCGATGTCGCCAACCGTGCGGCTGGCATTCCACTGCTCGAGCTCGGAGATAAAACCGTCGATTGCCTCGTCCATGACGGCGGTGACGGCGGCGTCCATATCGGCAAAGTAGTGGTAGAACAATGAGCGCGTACAGCCGGCTCGCTTGGTCACGGCCGATACCGAAAGATGCGACACGCCCAGCTCGGAACTCACGGCGCGAACGGCGGCGAGAATCTCGCGACGGCGTTCGTCGCCTGTCAGGCGCTTTGCCGCGCTATCGGATGCGGGGACGGCATCGACCACAGAGGTATCTGCTGTGTTGTCGCCCATGTTTTGCCGCCTTTCATCCTCTTTTGCCTGACCGTTCGCCTAACAGTCTTGAATATTGTTGACGGTCCGTCAATACTATTTTTGACACAATGTCAACAATGGCGGGTGAACGGCATGGGGGCATGCCCGGCCTGCAAAAAAAGAGGGGCGCCGCGGTCTCGCCGGGCTGTGGCAAGAGAAGGGACGACCATGATTCTCAACGGACCGGGGATTAGCTACACCGAGCCCGATATCGGTGCGGAGTTTGTGCCGCCGCTGCCGGAGCATCCGCGCGAGGCCATCGTCAAACTGTGCGAGCACTGCACCAACCGCCTGCTGCATCGCGACGAGCTGCTGGGCTACGAGTACTGGTCGTTTGCCGAGGCCGCGACTGACGAGCAGGCCGAAGTGCTCTGCAAGATGAAGATGCGCCGTCCCTACACGCTGCCCGAGATGGTCAAACTCACCGGCATGCCCGAGGCCCAGATCGAGAAGATGCTCGACGACATGAGCTACACGGGTCTGCTCGAGTACAACTGGGAAAATCCCGAGCGCGCCAAGCAGTGGGTGCTGCCCATGCTGGTACCGGGTTCCGCCGAGTTCCTCAACATGCGCGTGAGCCAGCTCGAAGAGCATCCGGTCTATGCCAAGTTTTTTGAGCAGGCGTCCAAGGGGCCGCTGTCCAAGGCCACGCCGATGGTGCCGCCCGGAGGCGCCGGCATCGGCATGCACGTCATTCCGGTCGAGAAGGCTATCGATGCTTCGAGCACCTCGGTGCCGATTGAGCATATCGAGCACTGGCTCGACAAATACGAGGGCAAGTATGCCGCCAGCACCTGCAGCTGCCGCGCGAGCCGTCGCGTGATGGGCGAGGGCTGCGCCGACGACCCGGCCGATTGGTGCATCGCCGTGGGCGATATGGCCGACTACGTGGTCGAGACCGACCGCGGCCACTATGTGACGCGCGAGGAGGTCTACGACATTTTGCGCCAGGCCGAGGACAACGGCTTTGTACACCAGATCACCAATATCGACGGCGAGAACAAGATCTTCGCCATCTGCAACTGCAACGTCAACGTGTGCTACGCCCTGCGCACCTCGCAGCTGTTCAACACGCCCAACCTGTCGCGCTCGGCCTATGTCGCCAAGGTCGAGAAGGACAAGTGCGTTGCCTGCGGTCGCTGCGTTGAGGTGTGCCCCGCCGGTGCCGCCAAGCTCGGCCAGAAGCTCTGCAGCAAAAAGGCCGGCGGACAGGTGCCCGAGTATCCGCGCCAGGAGCTGCCCGATGCCACCAAGTGGGACCACACCAAGTGGTCGCCCAACTACCGCAACGATAACCGTATCGAGACGCACGAGTCCGGCACCGCGCCCTGCAAGACGGCTTGCCCCGCGCACGTTGCCGTTCAGGGCTATCTGAAGCTTGCGGCACAGGGGCGCTATGACGAGGCGCTGGCGCTCATCAAGCGCGAGAACCCGCTGCCCGCTATCTGCGGCCGCGTGTGCAACCGCCGCTGCGAGGATGCCTGCACCCGCGGCCGTGTGGACGCCGCCGTGGCTATCGACGAGGTCAAGAAGTTTATCGCCCAGCGCGATCTTGATGCCGCGACCCGCTATGTCCCGCCCGTGGTGACGCCGACGCGTGCCGGCGGCTTCGATCAGAAGATCGCCATCATCGGTGCCGGCCCGGCCGGTCTGTCCTGCGCCTTCTATCTGGCCGAGAAGGGCTACAAGCCCGTCGTGTTCGAGAAGAACGAGCGCCCGGGCGGCATGCTCACCTACGGCATTCCCAGCTTTAAGCTGGAGAAGGACGTTATCGAGGCAGAGGTCGAGATCATTCGCCTGATGGGCGCCGAGTTCCGCTATGGCGTGGAGGTCGGTCGCGATGTGACGCTCGACGAGCTGCGCGCGCAGGGCTTTAAGGCCTTTTATGTGGCCATCGGCTGCCAGGGTGGCCGCCTTGCCGGTATTCCGGGTGAGGATGCCGAGGACGTGACCGTGGCCGTCGACTTTTTGCGCGAGGTCAACAGTGGCAAGATTGACGCGCTGTCCGGCCGCACCATTGTGGTGGGCGGCGGCAACGTGGCCATCGACGTTGCCCGCAACGCCTGCCGTCTGGGCTCTGAGCATGTTGAGATGTTCTGCCTGGAGAGCGAGGCTCAGATGCCCGCCAGCGAGGAGGAGCGTCGCGAGGCCGTTGAGGACGGCGCTCACATCAGCTGCGGATGGGGCCCCAAGGAGATTCACCTGGACGAGGCCGGTCGCGTGTGCGGCATCACCTTCAAGCGCTGCACGCGTGTCTTTGACGACGAGGGCCGTTTTGCGCCCGAGTACGACGAGAACGATCTGCGCCGTGTCGATGCCGATCGTGTCGTTATGTCGATTGGCCAGTCCATTGTGTGGGGCGACCTGCTGGCTGGCTCCAAGGTGGAGCTTGGCCGCGGCCAGGGCGCCCTTGCCGATCCCCAGACCTATCAGACTGCCGAGCCCGACATCTTTGTGGGCGGCGACGTCTATACCGGTCCGAGCTTTGCCATCGATGCCATCGCCGCCGGTCACGAGGCCGCCGTGTCCATCCATCGCTTTGTGCAGCCGGGCTCCACGCTCACCATCGGCCGCAACCAGCGCCGCTACACCGCGCTCGACCGCAACGACGTTGTGCTCGAGAGCTACGACAACGCGAGCCGCGAGGTTGCGCATGTGGACCGCGAACGCGAGAAGGCTGCGCCGTTTAGCGAGTATGTTGAGACCTTTACCGAGGAGCAGGTGCGCGCCGAGACCGCCCGCTGCCTGGGCTGCGGCGCATCGATCGTCGACCCTAACAAATGCATCGGCTGCGGCCTGTGCACCACCAAGTGCGCGTTTGACGCCATCCATCTGGACCGCGATCGCCCCGAGTGCTCAACGATGGTCAAATACGAGCAAAAGCTCCCAAGCCTCGGCAAGTATGCTCTAAAGCGTGCGATTAAGATCAAATTCGGGAAGAAATAACAGGACGTAACGAGTAAGGGAGCGGAGCAGAGCGTCGCTCACTGACGTCTGGCTGACATCGCATCAACCGTTGTTGAAAGGTTTCTACCTTGCATGAATTGGGAATCGTCTATCACATCATTCGCGATGTTGAGAACGTGGCGCGCGCCAATGGCGTGAGTCGCGTTTCGAGCGTCACGCTGCTGCTGGGCGAGGTCTCGGGCGTCGTTCCCGACTTGCTGCTCGACGCTTGGCGCTGGGCGGCAGATAAAAAGCCCATCGCGCAGGGCGCGGAGCTTATTGTGGAGCCTGTCGAGGCCGTGACGCATTGCGAGGCGTGCGGCCGCGACTATGCGACAGTCGAGCACGGCAAGACCTGCCCTCATTGCGGCAGCGGCGAGACATACCTGCTGCAGGGCCAGGAGGTCATGATTAAGCAGATTGAGACCCCCGACGAGGAACCGGCAGACGCTGCCCCCGACGGCCCTTCCGACGTCCTCGACGCCGTCGATGCCGCCCACCCCCTCCACATCGTCTAGGATTCCCTATAAGTTGCGGTGAAATAGTTCCTAAATCCAGCCTTCTGGCTCTTAAACAAGAACTATTCCACCGCAACTTTTTTGAGTGGTTTCGTAGATCATAAGTCGCGCAAATAGTCAAGTCATACCTGTTTGAACAATGTAGCGGCAGTACAAGCGCATTCGCGCTTGCCTAAAATCGATATTAATGAACAGTCTGCTTGTATCTGTAAAATGCGTGGCTTGATGAGCGACGCCTTGGCGGGTAATGAGTCGAAAAGCAGCAACGTAACCAACTTGTAACAAACTTAGACGTTTAAACAAATAATGCAACCTTTTACGAATTTAGCTATAATTCCACAAACCAAACAGCTATACTCCTTTCATGTCGTGTAGGAAATACGTATACAAAAAGGAGGTTATGTGATGGTAAGTATTGTTCTTGCTAGCCACGGGGACTTGGCAGCTGGAATCAAGCAGACGGGCTCGATGGTCTTTGGCGATCAGCCGTCTGTGGCCGTGGTCTCGCTCGAGCCGAGCATGGGCCCCGACGACTTCCGTGCCAAGGTCGAGGAAGCAGTCGCTTCCTTCGACGACCAGGAGCAGGTACTCTTCCTCGTTGATCTGTGGGGCGGCACGCCGTTCAACCAGATCAGCGGGCTCATCGAGGGCCACGATTCCTGGGCTATCGTCACCGGTGTCAACCTGCCTATGCTCATCGAGGCATATTCGCAGCGCTTTGACGCAAAGAACACTGCACATGCGATCGCAAAACATCTCGTGACTGAGGCTAAGGCTGGCGTGCGCGTCAAGCCCGAGTCTCTGGAGCCCGAGGAGAAGAAGCCGGCTGCGGCCGCCGCTGCTCCTGCAGGCGCCATCCCTCCGGGAACGGTCATCGGCGACGGGCACATCAAGATCGCCCACGTCCGTATCGACACCCGTCTGCTGCATGGTCAGGTGGCCACCACGTGGACCAAGCAGATCAACCCCAACCGCATCATCGTGGTTTCCGACGGCGTTGCTCACGACGAGCTCCGCAAGACCATGATCGAGCAGGCTGCCCCTCCGGGAGTCCATGCCAACGTCGTGCCTATCAAGAAGATGGCCGAGGTCGTCAAGGACACGCGTTTTGGTGACACCAAGGCCATGCTGCTCTTTGAGAACCCGCAGGATCTGCTCAAGGCCATCGAGGCCGGCGTCGACATCAAGGAAGTCAACATCGGTTCCATGGCTCACTCCAAGGGCAAGGTCGTCGTCACCAACGCCGTCGCTATGGGCGATGACGACGTTAAGACCCTCGAGGCCCTCAAGGCCAAGGGCGTCAAGTTCGAGGTCCGCAAGGTTCCTTCGGATGCTTCCGAGGATCTCGACGCCATGTTGAAGAAAGCTAAGGCCGAACTGGCCGCTCAAGCATAGTAAAGGAGGGTCCGATACATGTCTGCAATCACTATTCTGCTTGTTGCGATTGTCGCGTTGCTTGCCGGTATGGAAGGCATTCTGGATGAGTTCCAGTTCCATCAGCCGCTCGTGGCATGCACGCTTATCGGTCTCGTAACCGGTCACCTTCAGGAGGGCATCCTCCTGGGCGGTTCGCTCCAGATGATGGCCCTTGGCTGGGCTAACGTCGGCGCCGCCGTCGCGCCTGACGCCGCTCTGGCCTCGGTCGCTTCTTCGATCATCATGGTGCTCGCCCTCAACGGCGGCGCCACTGATTCGGCCAAGGCCGTTACCGCGGCCATCGCCGTCGCCGTCCCGCTGTCGGTCGCTGGTCTGTTCCTGACCATGATCTGCCGTACCATTGCTACCGCTATCGCTCACGCCATGGACGGTTGCGCCGAGAAGGGCGACTTCTCTGGCATCGAGCGCTGGCAGTATGCTGCCATCCTCATGCAGGGCCTTCGTATCGCCATCCCGGCAGTGCTTCTGTGCGTCATCCCGGCCGAGGCCGTTACCAACGCGCTTAACGCTATGCCCGACTGGCTGTCCGGCGGCATGGCTGTCGGCGGCGGCATGGTCGCTTCCGTCGGTTACGCCATGGTCATCAACATGATGGCCACCAAGGAGACCTGGCCGTTCTTCATCCTCGGCTTTGTCCTTGCTGCCATCCCTCAGCTCACACTGATCGCCCTTGGCCTCATCGGCATCTCCCTTGCCCTCATCTACCTTGGCCTTAAGGATCTGGCCAAGCAGGGTGGCGGCACGGGCGGTGGCTCCGGCGACCCGCTCGGCGACATTCTGAACGATTACGAGTAGGAGGGGAGTGATACATATGGCAGAGAACAAGATTCAGCTCACCAAGGCTGACCGCAAGAAGGTTTGCTTCCGTCATCAGTTCCTTCAGGGCTCGTGGAACTACGAGCGTATGCAGAACGGCGGCTGGTGCTTCGCAATGATCCCTGCGATCAAGAAGCTCTACACCAGCAAGGATGACCAGATTGCCGCTCTTAAGCGCCACCTGGAGTTCTATAACACCCACCCCTATGTTTCCGCCCCCGTCATTGGCGTTACCCTCGCCCTCGAGGAGGAGCGCGCCAACGGTGCTCCGATCGATGACGTCGCCATCCAGGGCGTCAAGGTCGGTATGATGGGCCCGCTCGCCGGCGTCGGTGACCCCGTCTTCTGGTTCACCCTTCGCCCGATTCTGGGCGCTCTGGGCGCTTCCCTGGCCATGTCCGGCAGCATCGTCGGTCCGCTGCTGTTCTTCTTCGCGTGGAACATCATCCGTTACGCTTTCCTGTGGTACACGCAGGAGTTTGGCTACAAGGTCGGCTCCTCCATCGCCAAGGACCTCTCCGGTGGTCTGATGGGCAAGGTCACCGAGGGCGCTTCCATCCTGGGTATGTTCATCATCGGCGCCCTGGTCGAGCGCTGGGTGTCCATTTCCTTCACCCCGATCGTCTCCACGGTCAAGCAGTCTGCTGGCGCCTTTATCGACTGGGCTAGCCTGCCCTCCGGTTCCGAGGGTATCAAGGAAGCGCTGACGATGTACAACTCCGTCGGTGCTACCGCCCTTGATCAGATGAAGGTCACCACGCTTCAGGCCAACCTCGATCAGCTCATCCCCGGCCTTGCCGCCGTGTGCCTGACCCTGCTGGTCTGCAAGCTCCTCAAGAAGAAGGTCAGCCCGATCGTCATCATCCTGGCTCTCTTCGCCGTCGGCATCATCGGTCGCTTCTGCGGCTTCATGTAAGCACGCTTCGGCTTAAGACCGAGAGTTGCCAGGTAAGGGCTTTTGAGCCATTGAAACGGACCGCACCCGGTGGGTACACTGGATGCGGTCCGATTGTTTTTATTGGAGGGCGAGGCGCGTATGGCGCAATCTCAGAACAGCACGGTCGATCTGGCAACGCCGGCAACCTGCCTGATGGGGCTTACCAGCCACGGTAACGTGATGGTGGGCAATAAGGCGTTCGAGTATTACAACGAGCGCAATCCCGAGGATTATATTCAAATCCCGTGGGACGAGGTCGACTACATCGCGGCCGAGGTTTTACGCGGCACCAAGAAGATCACGCGTTTTGCCATCTTCACCAAGGACAACGGTCACTTTACGTTTTCGACGCGCGACGACAAAGAGACGCTTCGTGCTGTCCGCAAGTACGTCGACGAGGATAAGCTCGTGCGTTCGCCCGACTTTATCGATGTGACGGCCAAGGGCGCCAAGAGCATCCCCTCCGTTATCAAAAATCTCTTCCACAAAGGTAACTAGCTCCTCACAAGCTGCGGTGAAATAGTTCCTAAATACGGCTTTAGATGCTTCAGACAGGAACTATTCCACCGCAACTTCGAAGTCTAATCATGCGACGTATTGCGATGCAGTAAATCTGCTACACTAGTACAACATGCCTCCGTAGCTCAGGGGATAGAGCACCGCTCTCCTAAAGCGGGTGTCGACGGTTCGAATCCGCCCGGGGGCACCAGAGGAATATCGAGCCCGGTACCGCTACGGTGCCGGGCTCTTCTGGTCTAAAGGCCGGATTCGGACCGTCGACACCCGCGTCGCCAATTTCCCCGCGGGGGGAGTTTTCGAATCCGCCCGGGGGCACCAGAGGAATATCGAGCCCGGTACCGCTACGGTGC